>BJHE01000003.1:0-49297 GCA_014191755.1 Cyanobium sp. | reverse complement strand
CATGCTTCCCTATCTCGACCACCACGCCAGCACACCCTGCGATCCGGCGGTTGTGGCGGCAATGGCGCCCTGGTGGAGCGAGCGGTTCGCCAATCCCTCGAACCGCCTGCACCGGCCCGCCCTCGAGGCCGCCGCCGCCGTGGAGCTGGCCCGCCGCCGGCTGGCCGAAGCCGTGGGGGGCGAGGCCGAGGGGGTGATCTTCACCAGCGGCGCCACCGAGGCCGCCAATCTGGCCCTCAAGGGGGTGGCCGAGGCCGCCGAGGAGCGGAGCGAGCGCCGCCGTGGACTGGTGACCCTCGCCACCGAACATCGGGCCGTGCTCGATCCCCTGGTCTGGCTGGCGCGGCGCGGATTCCCCGTCACCGTGCTGCCGGTGGGGCGCGATG
The DNA here is from genome assembly GCA_014191755.1 of Cyanobium sp. Lineage (GTDB taxonomy): Bacteria > Cyanobacteriota > Cyanobacteriia > PCC-6307 > Cyanobiaceae > Cyanobium. The sequence continues at coordinate 48,911 of BJHE01000003.1, read as the reverse complement.
GCCTAGTGGATCTTGATCAGCTGGCCGACGTCGTGGGGCCAGACACCCTGCTGGTGTCGGTGATGGCCGCCAACAACGAGATTGGCGTGCTCCAGCCCCTGGCCGCCATCGGTGCCCTCTGCCGCGAGCGGGGGGCCCTGTTCCACTGCGATGGCGCCCAGGCCGTGGGCCACATCCCCCTCGCCATGGAGGAGCTGGGCATCGACCTGCTGGGGCTCAGCGGCCACAAGCTCTACGGCCCCAAGGGGGTGGGGGCCCTGGTGCGCCGCCCCGGGGTGGCCTTGGCCCCGCAGCAGCACGGCGGCGGCCAGGAGGGCGGCCTTCGGGCCGGCACCGCGGCGGTGCCCCTGATCGTGGGCCTGCAGAGCGCCCTGGACCTGGCCCTGGCCGACCGGGAGGCCCGGGCCGAACGGCTCAAGGCCCTGCGGGACCGGCTCTGGGAGGCCCTGGAAGGGCTGGAGGGCGTCACCCTCAACGGCCATCCCGGCGCGAGGCTGGCCCACAACCTGAATGTGAGCGTGGGGGGGGTGGATGGAAGCCGCCTGCACCAGCTGCTGCGGCGCCACCTGGCGGTGAGCAGCGGGTCGGCCTGCAGCCAGGGAAGCCCCTCCCATGTGCTGGCGGCCCTGGGCCGCAGCCGCCAGGAGGCGGCCGCCTCGATCCGCTTCGGCCTGGGCCGCGCCACTCAGCCCGCGGAGATCACCGCCGCCATCACCGCCGTGACCGAGGCGGTGGCCGAGCTTCGCCGCCCCCCCTAGCCTTGGGCTCCCAGGCGTTCTGATCATGGCCCCCAGCAGCGGCGGCTTCGGCGGTCAGGCCTTGAAGCGCCTCAACATCGGGGATGCCGTCCATGACGGCTGGACCGCCTTCTGCAGGGCACCCTGGAGTTTCGTGTTCTTCGCCCTGCTGCTCACCGGGCTGCAGATCCTGCTGCAGCCCCTGCAGGAGCAGGTCCTGCGGGGAGCCAGGGGCGAGACCCTGAGGGCGGTCGACTGGCTGCTCTTCCTGGTGGCCTTCGCCGCCAGCTTTGCGGTGAACTGCTGGGGGAATGTGGGCATGGTCCGCGGCGCCTGGCGGGCCCTGGCGGGGGAACGTCCCACCCTGGGCAGCCTGCTGCGCTGGGATGGACCAGGCTTCCGCCGCGTGTTTATGGCCTGGATCGCGCTGGGCAGCCTGCTGTCGATCCCGCTGCTGGTGGTGCTTGCGGTGCTCGCCGCGGCCCTCGGCCTGGCCTGGCTGCTGGAACGGGGCGGCCTCCAGATCACGGATGCCAGCCTCGGACTGCCGCTGCTGCTGATCGGCCTCCTGGTGATCCTTCTGCTGGGCCTGATGCTGGTGGCTCTGCTGTATTTCGGCGTGAATCAGCAGTTCATCTCCCAGATCGCCTTGTTGGAGAACCGTGGGGCCATGGCCACCGTGCAACGGGGTCGCAGGCTGGTCGATCCCCAGTGGCTGCTGCTGTTGCTGCTGGCGGTGATCAAGCTCCTGCTGCTTGCCGTAGGCCTGGTGACCTTCGGCATCGGACTGATGGTGGCCTGGCCCGTGACGAGCTGCATCTCCACAGCCGCCTACCGCCATCTGGTGAAAGCGGAGCCGGGCTGATTGCCGGAATCGAGCCTGAGCCGATCAGCCGAGCACGCCGGTGCTCAACAGCACGAACCCAAGCACGCCCACGAGGGAGAGCAGGAACTGGGCGAAGCGGCTCACCAGCATGCCGGCCACCACGGCCAGGCCCACCAGCAGAGAGCGCTTCAAGCGCAGCAGGCCGAAGGGCCCCAGGGAAGTGGGGGCACTCAACAGTTCGCCGATCGCCGCCCCCAGCAACGGCCCCACCAGGGCTCCCACCAAAGGCCCGCCGACCGGCAGGGCCGGCAGCAGCCCCAGCAGGCCCACCAGCAGACCGATCCCCGAGCCGATGTAGGCCCAGCGGGTGGCCTGCAGGCGGGCGGCACCGAGCACCAGGCCGAGCGCATCGGCGATCCAGCCAAGGAAGAAGATCAACAGGGCCAGGGCCATGGTGGGCCAACCGGCGCTCCAGCCCACCCCCCAGATCCAGAGCAGGGCACCCAAGGGAAGAAGGGCCAGGCCGGGGAGAACGGGCAACAAAGTGCCTGGAATCGCCATGAACTGCAACAGCACGGAGGCCCACCACAACCAATCAGCGCGTGACAGTGGGGATGTCGTGAGGGGAGGGAGATCCAACACGTGAAGAGCTCCTAGGAGCTAGAGCCGCAGGCCATGGGCAGACTTTGGATGGTAAGTGGGAAGGGGAAGGCTTCAGGGGATGGACATCACAGACAACGAAGGCTGGGAATCTTTACTTTGGACGGGTAAGCTTTCACCGTAACTGGCTGGCCAGCGGCGACTGGGGAGATGAAGGGTACCGAAACAGCGATCGATCCACGGGAAGATGGCCGCATAGTTTTTGTCGATTGAAACGCGCGACTCGTTGCTGTGATGCCAGTGATGAAAGGCTGGACTTGCAAGCCACCGCTCCAACGGCCCGAAACGCCAATTGATGTTGGCATGCACGAAATAGCCCCACAAACCGCCAACGATCAAGTAAGAACTCATCAGAGCCGTGCCCTGCCCCAAGGATCCCTGGGCCAGACCACAAAGATAAATAAGCGCAATGCCGCAGAACTTCAAAAATACCATATCAAATGGATGGGCACGGGTCGTCACCAGCCAGTCGATGATTTCAGCCTGGTGATGGACGCGATGAAAGCGCCAGAGAAAAGGGATTTCGTGGCTCCAGCGATGCCCCCAATAGGCTCCGATATCACCAATGACCACCGCCAGCGCGAAGCGCAGCAGAAGGGGAATCGAAGCGACCCAGCTGAAAACTCCTGCGGCATAGAGTGGCCGAACCATGGCCACAAGGGCGCTCAACAGCGCGGCCAGGAGCAACGGTGGAAAAATGGCATTAACAACGTAGAAAACAAGATCTTGTCGAACATTTTTGCGCAGCATTGGCCCTTCCCGCAATGAAAAGGCGAGCTCCAGCGGAATAAAGATAATCGCGAGGAAGAAAAAGCCTTGGAGAATCTGCAAAAGCGAGCCAGGTAAATGCAGTAAATCAGGCTTCATCGCCGGAAGGGGGGCTACTTAGGAACAAAAAACCAGCCTGCCCATGATACTGGCTCCGGGCAGGCTGTTTGGCTTGGTTAGCAGGGCGCTGGCTTGAGCCGCTGAATCAGGATGAGAGTTTCAGACGCCGACGCAGACGACGGGACATGGTGAAGGCCGCACCAAATCCCAACAGTGGCAAGGGGCCTGGAACTGACGTGCCGGGGCCGGGGCCTGGAGGAGTGTTGGTTTCCAGGATCTGAACATTATCCAGAAGCAGGAAGGGGGGCAAGCTGTCAATGCCGGAAGGCGCTCCACCGCCGACAACATTGCCCCAGGCAGTGAAGGAGAGGTTGATGGAAGGAGAGAGAGGAGTGAATGTTGTGCTGTAAGTATTCCAGGGAGTGAATCCCTTCGAAGGATTGATCCAGGAACCCACTGTTATCTGTGACGCAGTGATTCCATCCACAAGCCACTTCTGCTGTGTATCACCGCTGAAATCGGTGGCATTCAATCCCTGCTGGGCCCCTGCGTATTCGAAGCTGAGTGTGTAGGTTTTAGAAGTATCTAAGCCAGACACGATTTGCGATATCTTTGCGCGGCCAAAATCGCCATCGATTGCAACAAACTTTCCGCCGCTGGGACTACCTGTGAACCCGTTACTGGAATTACTAACAGTGTTTAGAGGTCCCCAGAAATAAAGCTGTTCAGGGGTGGTAATATTGTTGTAAATGGCTCCAAAACCTCCACCCGGCCTGGTTGCCGCCGTGTTGTCCACGACAAAAGCGTAGCCGTGCGAATTAGCTTCGGTAATGGGGCCATTGCCACATTGATTGATGCATGTTTTGAGCCATCCAGGAAGATTGACTATTTTGTCGATGTGCCCAATTCCGCCGGTGTCTGGGCGACCTGCATTAGTAGTACTGTTTTCAAAGGATCCATTGGTCACCAAATTGTTAGCGAACGCAGGCAGCTGCAAGGACGTAGCAGCAACGAAAGCGGACGTGGCTGCAAAGCTAGTCGCAAAGCGAAAGCGTTTCACGAGCAAATTTCGCAAAGAAAGGCATACAATTGGAACACGCGATCGCGAATGGTCAAGTATAGCAGAATACCGAATGCCCGAGGCGGAGGCCCATCTGAGTTTCAAGCCCCCCCCCTGGCCGAATGGTCAGCATTCGCAGACATTTCCTGATCCCCTGGCTTGGAGCGGGGCCTGGCCAAGCCGATGCCCATGCCTTTACCCTGAGCGCGCCAGCAGCCGGTTGGCTCTCAGGATGAAATCATCTTCAACTTCGCAACCTGGATTGGTGGGCTCGCCGCGACTGGCAAAGCAGCTAGTGACGGCCGCTACAGCATTCTTTATATTCTTTGGAACGATTGTACTCAATATGCTATTTCCTGCCGCATTGTTCAATCCGGCATGGCTTATGCGCCTGGCCACGGGCCTGATCGGCAATGCCTATTTGCCACTCATTGGCCTGACCTTGGTCCATGTAGCGGCTTACCTGCATCCGAAGCGCAGTCTAGAAGACCTGTGCAGTTCTCTAGCGAAATGCGCGGTGATCGCAAGCCTGGGATTCTTACTGCTTCTGCCCTTGCAAGTTTGGGCTTCATGGAGTCTCATCCAGCAGAATTTCAGCTCCTTCGACAAGGGAAAACCAGCACCGGATGAACCTCTTGCTGCCATGGAAAAGGCGATCCGCGAGGCTCCCGATGCGGCCACGCTGCAAACCCAACTTACGATCCTCCGAGGCCCCGCGATCACGCCTCAGGACATGCGACGCCCATTGCCGGAACTGAAGCAGATTATGCTCAGCTCCCTCCAGCAAGCGCGTACCAATCTGTTGCGTAAAGCCCGATCCACTCCAGACCCGCGCGGCTGGGTGCTCGTCCAGGATGTCATCCGGTTTTCGATCGGTGCGCTTGGTTACGCCATCGGTTTCGCGGCCTTCGCCCAACGTTCCAAATCTCATGTCCCTCTGCTTGACGAATGGCAAGCAGCACTCCCCACCCGACGAGGCGGCGCCCGCGGCTTACGCTCCTCAAGACCCAGGCGCTGAACGGTCAGCAGCACAGCGGCGGGCCACCCGCAGCTTTGCGGAGCGGCTGCGGGGGTTGGCCTCCGCCTCGGCCGGATCGGCCACCAGCGGCCGGCGGGTGATCCGCTCCAGCCGCCCGTCGGCCAGGAAGGCCTGCTTCACCAGCCGGTCTTCGAGCGAATGGAAGCTGATGATCGCCAGCAGGCCGCCGGGCACCAGCCAGTCGGGGGCGCGCTGCAGCAGCCGCTCCAGGGCGCCCAGCTCATCGTTTACGGCGATCCGCAGTGCCTGGAAGCTGCGGGTGGCCGGATGGATGCGGCCGCGGCGGGCCTTGGGCGGATAGCAACCGGCCACGGCGTAGGCCAGCTCGCTGGTGCTGCGCTCATCCCAGGGCTTCGCCTCCCGTTCGGCTACCAGCCGCCGGGCGATCCGGCGCGACAGGCGCTCCTCGCCGAACTGAAACAGCACATCCGCCAGCGCCCCTTCCTCCAGCCGATCGAGCAGCTCAGCAGCGGTTTCGCCCGCCTCGGGGTTCATGCGCATGTCGATCGGGCCCTCGGCGCGGAAGCTGAAGCCCCGCTCCGGCCGGTCGAGCTGGGGGCTGCTCACCCCCAGATCCGCCAGCACCGCCTGCACCGGTGCATCGGGGCTGTAGGCGGCGAAGTTGGTGGCCACGATCCGCAGCCGATCCGCCCAGGGGGCGAGCCGTGCGGCGGCTGCGGTGCGGGCGGTGGCGTCCTGGTCGAGGCCGATCACCTCCAGCCGGGGATGATCCTCCAGCAGCAGGGCGCTGTGACCGCCGCCGCCGAGGGTGGCATCAATCAGACGGGGGGGCGCTTCGCCGGCCCCTGCTGGGAGGGCGGCGAAGACCTGCCGCACCGCATCGGTGAGAACGGGAAGATGGGCAAAGGCATCCATGCCCCATTCCTAAGCGGAATCGGCCGGGGCAGCACTCAGGAGACGAGGGAGAGGGGAGGGAGGGCAACCGCCCTGACCCCAAGAAATCTGGAAACTTTCGACTAACGGAATCCGCTTTCATTAAGTAATTTCATCAAATGCTCACGCGCTTCATGGGCCATTCATGGTAAATAAATTTACCTCAAGCTAGACTCTAGGCGGCCTTTTCGCTCACATCGCCACCTTACGCTTCTCAAGTTGGGGCCGATGCGGAAATGAGTCTTATTTGCTGCGTTCCGCTGAAACTCGAGTTTTTTGAGTCAAGTAAGATGGGTAAATCTTTTTCAAGCTAGAGTAATGTCAGCCTCTCGCTCATGTCGCCACCTCACGCTGCTAGGGCTCGGTCTTATTTTTTGGCCTGCAACCGCAGCACATTCCGCCATCGTGCTCACCGTCAAGCAGGATGGCAGCGACGTCGTTGTGATCGGCAAAGGTTCGGCGAATACCAACGACCTCGCTCCTAAGATCTCAGCTGATGATTACACGAACGTCCTAACTGACACCCAAATCTATGCCGGCCCCGATGCCTTCACGGGCGTAACTACACCTCCAGTTGATGTCAACCTCTGGGGCGGCCTCACCGGTCCCATCTTGTTCGGCAATGACCCAAACATTTTCGAAATTCCTAGCTTTGGTTTTGGTGATCTTTTCGGCATCGTCGCAGACAACGGCCTAGGGCAAAGCCTTCTTGTGCTGCCTTCCGGTTATGTGAGCGGCGGCAGCCTCAATGGCACCAGCCGATTCAGCGGTTTCACACTGGCGAACCTCGGCCTCAACCCCGGAGTTTTCTCCTGGACCTGGGGCACAAATTCGAACGCCGACAGTCTCGAACTGAGGATCGAGCCCGTTCCCGCACCTGCTCCAGTTCCCGCTCCCCTGCCCCTGGCTGGCGGAGCTATGGCCTGGAGCTTGGCGAAGCGAATGCGCCGAGCCAGCCGTGGACAGCGCCTCCATGCCTCCTTGATCACTTCAAAAACCCAACATTGACCAATAGAAAGCTGAAAGCTGGCACAAAAAATATATAGCCATTGCCTGAATGTTTCAAGCCTAATTGGCTTTTGGCAACCTAAACCTAACCACACAATTAGCTAACCCAATGGCGATCCCATCACTTGTCGAGTTGGCTGTCGACGGCACAATGCTTGCATTGCGCTACAGCGAAGTTCTCAATAGTATTCTCCCCAGTTTCGGCCGCTTTCAAGTGTCCGTCAACGGAATCCGCCGCAGCATCACTGGTCCCGCAATGTTACGCGGTGGCGGCACCACCATCCGCCTAAACCTAGCCACGCCGATCCTCGCCACGGACACCGTCGCGGTTACTTATGTCAGCGTGAATGGATTTGACAGGACTGGCTTCGGCGACATTCGCTCTTTGAGCACCTATCAGACCGCCTCATTCTTTCGCAACTTCAACGCCACAAACCTCACCGGCATCGCCAACAGCGCAACGATTACCAGCAATGATTATTTAATCTCAACTGGCGAGACCGCCCTTATCAGCTTTGCCTTTAGCCGCAATCCGGGCACCTCCTTCAACAGCGGCGATGTCTCCGTGTCCGGGGGCAGCCTCTCGAATCTCAACGGCTCCAGCTCTAGTTATTCCGCCACCTTCACGCCCTCGGCAAACACGGAAGGCACCGCTTCGATCGCCATAGCCACTGGCTCTTGGCACGACATCTTCGAAAATGCGGGTGCGGGGGCCGTGTCAGCCACACTGCAGATCGACACCTTCAATCCTGCCGTCGCCATTCTCTTCGCAGCGCCCGACATCAATGACACGGCCAAAAACGCCTTGGTCTCGTTCTCCTTTAGTGAAAAGGTCGTAGGTTTCAGCGCTCAAGATATCAGTATAACCAACGGCACCCTCAGTGGCTTCACTGGATATGGCAACTTCTATTCTGCAATTTTCACCGCTCAAGACGGCATCGCCACCACGGGTACGCTTTCCATCGCAGCGAACTCTTACACCGATATCGCCGGAAACGCCGGCAGCCCCGCCTCCGATGGGGTCAGAATCGATACCCTCAATCCCCCCCCACCCCTTGTGCCTCCGGGGTCTGACCCGATCCTCATTTGGACCAATACTGCCCTGAATGCGATCCAATCTGCGGGCAGCAATGGCAAGCCCGGTGTGCCCCCCACCACCGGCAGCCGCCTGTTGGCCATGCTCTCCACGGCGATGCTGGACACACTGGCCGCATTTGACACCCTTGCCGCTTTTGGCGATGAGGTGGATTTCTACCGAATCGACCAGAGCGCCCCGGCGGGCGCCAACATAGATGCGGCCCTATTGGGTGCGGCGCAGAGGATTCTCTCGCTCGAACTTCCTGGGGAAAGCAGCTTGATCCAGGAGCAATACAGCTCCAGCCTCCAGTCCCTCGCGGGGTCAGCGGAGAGCATTGAGGAGGCCCTGGCCTTCGGTGCCGGCATCGCCGACCAGATTCGTGCTCTGCGAGCCAACGACGGCTCGGCCAACACCACCCCCTACACGCCCCCCAGCGGCGGCCTGCCGGGATATGTCTGGACTCCGGCCCCATCCGGACCCACCGCGGGGGCGGCTTTGGGGCCCAACTGGGGATCGGTGACCCCCTGGGTGATCAGCAGTCCCGATGACTTCAGCTCCAACGGTCTGCAGTGCCGGCCCGATGTGGACCTCGACCAATATGCCCAGCAGTTGAACGAAGTGCGTCTCTACGGCGGCTTGGCGAACACCTCCACAACGACGTTGGAGCGCAGCCCCGATCAGACGCAAATCGCTCTCTTCTGGGCCTACGACAGGACAGACACCTTCCGGCCCTACGGTCAGATGCTTGAGATCGCCGTGGATGTGGCGCTCGACCAGGTGACCTCTATGCTCGACAACGCCGAGCTGATCGCCAGCCTCAGCCTCGCCATGGCCGATGCTGTGATTTGCGCCTGGAAAGAGAAATACGACAACGTTCAGCCCCGCCCCTGGGACCTGATCACCGGCAGCTTCTCCGATACGGATGGTTCGGCCCTCACCGTCCGAGACCCAAACTGGCAGTCCTTGCTGTCCGCTATCAATGGCGTCCAGTCGCCACCCTTCCCGGATTTCCTTTCCGGCCACTCGGTGATGGGGGGCACCTTTGCCAGCGTCATGAGCCATTTCTTTGGTAACAATCTCACCTTTGACGCCACATCGCAGGAACTCCCCGGCGTGGTGCGCACCTTTGACGGTTTTACCGATGCGGGGGAAGTTATGCCCAATAGCTTCTACGAGGCCGGCCTGGAGAATGCGATCAGCCGCGTCTATGGCGGCGTTCATATCCGCGAGGCCTGTGAGGATTCCTTTGCTGTCGGTCTGAATGTGGGTGCCGCGGTGGTCCAGAACCTCTGGGCCAGCACCTAGGGGCCCCTGGCCGCTGAACACTGGCTCGCCTGCCGCAAACCACCAGGTTTCCGCCGCGGCCTCCTTAGGATTGTCATCAGACCTGGCCTCCGCCTTCCCATGACCCAGCTGGAAACGCGCACCGAGCCGATGGTGGTCAACTTCGGCCCCCATCACCCCTCGATGCACGGGGTGTTGCGCCTGGTGGTGACCCTCGACGGCGAGGACGTGGTGGATTGCGAGCCGGTGATCGGCTACCTGCACCGCGGCATGGAGAAGATCGCCGAGAACCGCACGAACGTGATGTTCGTGCCTTATGTGAGCCGCATGGACTACGCGGCCGGAATGTTCTACGAAGCGATCGTGGTGAACGCCCCCGAGCGCCTGGCCAACATCCCGGTTCCGAAGCGGGCCAGCTACATCCGCGTGATCATGCTGGAGCTGAACCGCATCGCCAACCACCTGCTCTGGCTGGGCCCATTCCTGGCCGATGTGGGCGCTCAGACCCCCTTCTTCTACATCTTCCGCGAGCGGGAGATGATCTATGACCTCTGGGAAGCGGCCACCGGTCAGCGGCTGATCAACAACAATTACTTCCGCATCGGCGGCGTAGCGGTGGATCTGCCCTGGGGCTGGCTGGAGAAGTGCCTCGATTTCTGCGACTGGTTCGGCCCCAAGATCGATGAATACGAGAAGCTGATCACCAACAATCCCATCTTCCGTAAGCGCATCGAGGGCCTCGGGGCGATCACCCGGGAGCAGGCGATCAACTGGAGCCTCTCCGGTCCGATGCTGCGGGCCTCCGGCGTGCCCTGGGACCTGCGCAAGGTGGATCATTACGAGTGCTATGACGACTTCGACTGGGATGTGGCCTGGGAAAAAGAAGGCGACTGCTTCGCCCGCTACCGGGTGCGAATCCAGGAGATGCGCCAGTCGCTGAAGATCCTTCGCCAAGCCTGCAAGATGATTCCGGGCGGCCCTACCGAGAACCTGGAAGCACGTCGGATGGCCGAGGGTAAGGGAAGCGAATGGTCCGGCTTCGATTATCAGTACGTGGCCAAGAAAGTGGCCCCCACCTTCAAGATTCCCGGTGGTGAGCTCTACACCCGCCTTGAGTCTGGCAAGGGCGAAATCGGTGTGTTCATCCAGGGCAACGACGATGTCACCCCCTGGCGGTTCAAGATCCGCGCCGCCGACCTCAACAACCTCCAGATCCTGCCCCATATCCTCAAGGGGGCCAAGGTTGCTGACATCATGGCGATCCTGGGCTCGATCGATGTGATCATGGGCTCCGTGGATCGCTGAGCAGCCAAGCTCTACCCGTCCTTGCCCTCCATCGGCAGCACGGCGACCGGCATTCGCTCTGCTGAATCGGCTGTTGTGATCCCGTTACCGGCGACCGATCGCTGATCCAGGGACCCTGTCCCGTTCCACCCGATGCCGCTCCCGCCTCCCACCACCTGGCTGCAGCTGCATCGCAGCGTGCGCTTTGGTGACACCGATGCCGCCGGCGTGATGCACTTCCACCAGCTGCTGCGCTGGTGCCACGAGGCTTATGAAGAGAGCCTGGAGCGCTTCGGGCTGCCGGCCGCGTCGGTGTTTCCCAGACCGGAGTGGGCGGGCGTTTCACCGGGCGTGGCCCTACCGATCGTGTACTGCCAGGCCGAATTCCGCCGGCCGCTGCTGACGGGCGACCAACTGCTGATCAGCCTGCGGCCCGAAGCCTTGGGGCCCGAAGGCTTTGAGGTGAGCTACTGCTTCGAGCGCGAGGGGCAGCCGGTGGCCCAGGGCCTCACGCGCCATCTGGCCATCGCCGCAGCCGAACGGCAACGCTGTCCGCTGCCGGAGGGCATCCGCCGCTGGCTGGAAGCCTCGGGCCTCGGCGAAGGGGTCCGCCCCCTCTAATCCCCCCGCCCCCGCCGGCCACCAACCGCCCGTGGGAACCGCCAAGCCTGGAGGATCAGAGCCCCAGCAGCCGGAACAGGGAGCCGGCGTTGATCACCGGACCGATCGGCGCCAGGGCATCGGAGAGTCCGTCGGTGGTCTTGGCCCAGCCATGCCGGTCGACCACGATCACATCACCCTGCTGCAGGGGTGGGTTCTGAACCGACCCGAGGGGGGCGGCCGGATTGAAGCGGATGGTCGCCTGCTTGATCGTGCCGGAGGGAGTCAGCCTGAGTAAGCGCACGGTCTGATCATTGGCCCGGCGGGTCAGCCCCCCGGCCGTGAGCAGGGCGCCGGAGAGGGGGCTGTTGGCCTTCACATTCAGGGTGCCGGGCTTCAACACTTCGCCCACCACATTCACCGCGATCGTGTCGGGCGCGAAGGTGGAGGAGGCGATGGCGAGCAATTCGGTTTCGCTGAGGTTTTCGGCGCGGGGAATCGTGATCGTGTCGCCGTCGTAGAGGAGCGGGTTGGTGACGGGCCCGCTGCCGGAGAGCACCTTGAGAAAGTCGAACTGATACGTGCGCATGGGGGATCCCGGTCCGCCGCTGGGGCGCTGCACGGTGAGGCGGCGAAGATCGCCGTAGGCGGTGAGACCTCCGGCCCGCTGGATCGCATCGAGGAGGGTCGGTGCGCCGCTGGTTTGAATCATGGTGCTAGGAGAACCTCCAGGGCCGCTGCTGCTGAGCTGGTTCGATCCCCCCTTGCCGATGCTGTAGAGCCCCGGCCGCTGCACCTCGCCGCTCACCGCCACCCGGACCGGGCGCGCCTCGACCAGATCCAGATACACGATCGGACGCCGCAGGATCGTGGCGTAGCCGGCGGTGATCCGCCGCCGGGCCTCATCGAGACTCAACCCCCAGACCGGCACGCTGCCCAGCCGGGGCAGGTTGAGGGTGCCATCGCTGAGGACCTCGGCGACGGTCTCGTAGCCCTCCATCCGGAAGACGGCCATCTTGAGTTTGTCTCCCGGACCCAACCGGTAGCGGAGGTTGGCCGCCAGGCCAGGGTCGATCGCAGACGCCGCAGGCAGCTTCCTCTCTACTGGCCGCGATGGGGCCAGGGGCTTCGGGGCTGATTGAGCCACGGCGCTGCCGCCGGGCAGCACCATCAGGGACGACATCAAACCGATCGAACCCCAGCGGATCCCTGCCACAAGCTGGCCTTGAGCGCAGTGAGTGGTGAATCCCGCGCAGGGTGACATGCAGGCATGGTCAGACAATATTAGAGGAGTTTCTCACGGCTACAAAGCTCTCCCAACGCCCGGATATCAGGGAGATCCACTCAGCTGCAGGGCGCGACGCCGACCCTCCGTGGCCAGTCGGTGCCTGGCGCAAGAATCGAGGATCAGCCACTCGATCGCTTCCAGCCACTCCTGCTGGCGATCCCCGAGCAGCAGACCATCAATGCCTGGACGGATGAAGCCTCGGTAAGGGGAGCGATCCGAGTAAAGGCCGGCGGCCCCGCAGCGGGCAGCGTCGATGAACTTGACTGGGGCCCTCGCCGCGTTGAACGGGCTCTCCAGCAAGGGGGTCAGCAACAGATCACAGCGGCCCTGGCCGGTCTCGGCCAGATAGCTGGGCCAGCGCATCGGGTGGAGGATCCGCACGCGGGGAAGGTCGCGGAATTGGCGGTTGATGCTGAGGTCGCCAAAGACATCCACATGGGTGTGGCACTGGCGACTCTGCAGCAGGAGGAGCAGCTCCCGCAGCCAGGCAAACTCCAGCTGGTGAACACTGCTGCCGAGATAGGCCAGCTGCAGGCGCGGACGCTCTGCCAGTAAACCGGGATGGGGGCTGAGGGGAAGATGCAGGGCACCGAGGTGGGCATACTTAAGCTCCAGAAACGCACTGGTCACCCAGATGGGGTCGCATAGCTCCGGTACCCGCGAACGCTGGCGGGTGATCCGCTGCCGCAGCCGCTGCCGGTAGACGGCGGGCAGCTGCGGCAGCAGGGCCGGGTCGAGAAGGTCGTCGTCCATCAAATACACCAGCCGAATGCCTGCCCTGCGGAGATGCCTGAGGACCCGAAGCCAGTGACGTGGCAGATAGCGCACCACCACGACAAGATGGGCAGCCATCATTAAACTTTGGACATTAGGGTTAGGAGCCTCAGCGGAATCAACCTCGATGATCTGAGCCTCCCATGCCTCCAATGGGCCCCGCAGGAAATGGTCGATGGTGGAGCCAGCGCCTTGGTGGAGCAGAACGACACTTTGCCCCCGCTGCAGCAACGTAACTCCGGGCAGCTGGGGAAGAGGCATTGCGCGGTTGACTGGTGATCACCCAAGCGAGATACTAGGAGGATGGAAACTGGAAAAGTGAGGGATGCCGGAACTGAGGACTACACCTTCAACCATATCCGCTCGCAACTTCCCAATCAACGATGTTTTGATCAAAATCAACTTTCCGCCTATTTTCTTTCACCAAGCCAGTTCCATCCCATCGCCTCCTGGGTCGGCGCCCTGCGCGCCACCACCTATCGGCAGATCTCTCCGCTTGGCCCGGAGCAGGTGGACCTTGACGGCCGCGATGCCCATTACTGGCACCTGCTGATCCTGGATCAAGAGCGGCACTGCCTCGCAGGGTGCCTGCGCATGGGCCTCTCCCGTTGGCATGGCCAGGAGTGGGATGGCAGCCATTCCTACCAAGAGCACTGTTATCCGGGTCTGGATCAGGTCATGCGTAGGCGAGGCCTGAGCTACGCCGAAATCGGCCGCACCTTGGTCGCCCCGCCCTACCAACGCACCAGCCCGGTCCTGCAGATGCTGCTGCGGGCAATGGTCAGCATTCCTCTGGCCACGGGACACACCACTCTGATGGGCATGGTGTCGTTCAACCACCACCAACACAGCGAAAGGCTAGGCAGCAACTTCCTCACGGCGCTACTGCAAAAACCTTTCGGAGACGATTTTGGCATACCCCCGGCTCGGCATCCTTTCCCCTTAAAGACTGAGGGAAGCCATGAGACAGGCCTGCCCCCGATTGCGGGCACTCTTGGTGAACTTGAGCGGATCCTTGAGCAAACTTTTCAAGAATCGTTTCGTGCGCCGCTACTGCTAAAGAAGTTTAAAAGATTCGGCAATGCCCAGGTGATCAGCTTGTCCCTGGCTCGCGATTTCAATCAAATCTGCGAAATTCTGATGCGCTGTGATCTCAATCAGCTACGGCCAAATCAACAGAAAGAATTGATCGTCAACAATCTGATTCCTGCCTGGGAGACGGCGACGCCGGGTTGATCGCGCCAAGCCTGTCGGCATAAAGCTCCCGAATATGCAGGGAAAGAGAGTTCTGATCGGCAAAGCCGCTCGGATCGATCGCGGCACCCTGCTCACAAAGAATCGTGGCCTGGGGGCCGAACAAGCGTTGCACGATCAGCCGAAGGGGCCGATAGCGGCTGGCCGCTTCGGAGCGGGGGAAACCCCGGTAGCGGATCGTCCAGGGAATGATCACCGCCCCACTGCGCCGGCCGAGCACATGCAAACTTCCAGAGATCCGCTGGGTGATCGGAGTGATCAAGGAGCCACTGGGAAAGAGAAATAGACGGCCCTGCTTGTCCAGAACGCGCAGCAGCTGGCGCAGGCCAGCGAGGCGGGAGCGGCTGGAGAGATGGTCTAGGTTGGTATGGCCATAATTGCGGGCACTGGCGGCGAAGAAGGGCAGGATCCAGCGCAGGTGGCGGGCGGCTGTAGTCATGCTGGATTCCCTGAAATAGCCCTGCACCAGCAACACATCAAGTGGATGCCCATGGTTAGCGATGTGAATCTGGGGCCGATCGATCAACTCAGGGCTGCGCTCCATCAGCACCTCCACCCCCAAGCCGGCCAGGACGAGCTGGGAACCCCGCTCCAGCAGGCGGCGGGCCCACTGGCGGGCCCCAAACGCAAGGGCCAGGACTTGAAGGTAGTAGGTGGCGAAGCCCCTGCCGAGGGTGAACATCCGCTGGAAAAGCTCAAAACCGCGCGGACGGGGGCCGACGGCATGGACGCCCAGGGATGGGGAGACGGCGAAGATGCGGGAGAAGGGAAAGCGGCCATCAAAATTGCCATTGATCTGGGTGGTTTCGATCATGTGGCGATAGAAGCTCCGGTATAACGCGCGGTCTGAGGGTTGGGGGGAGCTCCAGAAGACACGAAGCGGCTGCTGATCCGTGAGTCCAGGCATGTTGTAGAACGTGCGCCCCAGCACCTTGGTGGGCACGGCGTGATACAGAGCCTGCAACCCAACTGTGCTGTTGATGGTGAGCACTGCCTTAGCTCGCTTGAGGATCGGCCCGAGGGCGCCATCGTGGAAATAGAGCACGCGTTCTGCAACACCGTGCTTGCGCGCCAGATCCTTAATCAGGGCTCCGTAATGGTTGTAGCCGCGATCGCGGGGATGATGCTTGAACGCCAATCGCTGATCCGAGGGGGCAAAACGGGCAAATGAATCGATCAGCTGGGCAATAAAAGGCTCCATGCCGGCATAGTCCGAGCCCAGACTCACCTGGGAATCGCTTGAAACCTGCAGGGGCACGAGGATATAGGGCGTGCCATCCATCAAGCGCTGGTGAATCGCGCGCTCACTGAACCGATAGAGGTGTTTGCGCAACAAGCCAGCCACCTGGGCCAGCAGGTAGGAGGGCTTCGGTTGCAGCTTGTGGGGGCCGCTGATGATGCGGTAGGGGGTGAAGGCGTGCTGGATGAAGGTGGGGGCCTTCCAGCATTTCCGCCACCGCATGCCGGCATCGAGGGTTGGATGCGGGATCTCTTCCACCGGCGGCAGATCGCGATAAAACTCAACCGGACGATTGAGATTGGAGCGGGCGTTGACCCGCTCCAGCTCCAGACTCACGTAATTCGGGCGCACATAGCCCAGCTCAAACACCCAGGATTCAATGGTGTGGGGCAAGGCCTTCTCGGCATTCATCTCACACACCAACTCAATCGCCAGTCGATGGGGATCGATGAAATCGCCATACATGAACAGATGGCGAATGCCCCGCTCCACAATCAGGGAGCGCAGAAATGGTTTGTAAGCTTCCATGGGGCCGGCGTAGGCAACCCTCTGATGGGCAGGGAAGCCAAATTCATGGAGCGGAAAACTCAGCTTGGTAATGGTGACGCCCCTGGTTTCAAGATGGTTGGCGAGCCTCGCGAAGAAGGTACCAAGCGGCCCCATCAACATCAATACCGGGCCCTCGATAGCGACTTCTCTCACGAGGATTTCCCACCACAGGGGATGACAACCTACAGCCGTGCAGAGCGTGAAGTGTTAGGAGCGATACGCTCTCTCCATCGTCCCCAGTGGCGAAAAACCCTGCGCCACCAGTTCGGCGCTCGGGGAGGCTCCTGAGACCATTCGAGCAGCTCTTCAATCGCCTGCTCCGGCTCGATGAAGAGCCCGCTGCGGCGACTCACGTAACGGGGATAAACCACAAGAGCCGCGTACACGAGCTCGTCGAGCTGAAGTTGCCGCCCCCGCCGCGGGCAGGTCAGGCGATCGTGGCTGAGGCCCCAGCCGGCAAAGAAGGGAAGCCCCCAGGTGTGTACCTCCACCCCCCGCAGCAGGGCCTCGAAGCCGGCCAGGGAAGTGAGCAGATGCACCGCGTCCACCTCCTGGAGCAGCTGATCCATGCAGCCCTCGGTGAGCAGGGCATCGCACCAATGCTGCAGATCGGCCTGCGGCGACCCTTCCCGCCGCAGGCCGGCCACCACATCGGGATGGGGCTTGTAGACGATCCAGGCCTCGGGCTCGGCAGCACGAACCGCTTGAAGCAGCGCCAGGTTGGTATCCAGGTCGGGGGCGCCATGAAGGATGGAGGCATCGCTCTCAACCTGGCCGGGCACCAGCACCACGCGGCCACGGCCGGCGGGGCGGTGCCAGGGGGGAGCCTGGAGGTTGTACTTGGTGAGCGCTGCCGCAACCAGCTGCTGCCTCAGGGCCGCACCCCGGCCCCGCTCCGCCTCATCGAAGTGATGGCTTCGCAGCAGCGTTTCGAGATCGGATGGGGCGCTGGCGTCGTAATAGATGCCGCTGCGATCGATCACCCAGGAGATCGGGGCGATCAGATTCGCGCCGAGCCCCACCGAACGCAGGAAGCCATCCTCGATGCGCAGCAGGGTCGCCCCAGGCTGGTGGCGCAGCCGGAGAGCAACGCCACGCCCCGGATCCTGGCCCCAGATCGCCAGGGCTGAAGACGCACCATCTGATAGGGCGTTGCGCCGGCGAAAACGCAGCTGAGAACCCCGCAGAAAGCGGCGCAGAATCGGCTGCTTCCAGGGCTTGAAGCCAAACGCTTCGATCTCGGCGGGCAGCTCCTGCTGCCGTCTTCGCTGCAGTCCGATCGCACGGATGAGGGTTTCGGGCCCACAGGGCTGGCCGCGGTGGGGATCGATGTAGCGGGGATAAGCAATGAGGGCCGCATGAACGAGCTGATCGATCGTGGGGCGGTGGGGTTGGCGCCTAGGCGGTGGCGTGAGCGCATCGTGGGTGAGCCCCCAGCCGGCGTAGAAGGGCATGCCGAAGCAGTGCACGGGGCGCCCCCAGAGCAGGGCCTCAAAGCCCAACTGGGAGCAGACCACATACACGGCCTCCGCCCACTCCAGCAGGGCGGTGGGATGGCCCCCATCGGCGCAGATCCGCAGCCGCGGATGGCTCAATGGGGCCTCAGCCAGATAGCCGCGCTTGCGACCCGCCGCCACATCGGGGTGGATCTTGAGCAGCACGCTGCAGTGAGGATGGTTATCGAGAGCGGCCCGGATCATGCGCTGAAAACTCGCCCCCTCGGCCATGCCGTAGCGAAGCGAGAGATCGCCCATGGTCTGGTCCACGACCAGCACAAAGGGTTCGCTGGGAGGGAGGGTTTCGCGGGAGCCGTTGTACTTGCTCACCCGTTCGGCCCGCCAAAGCGCCCGAAGGGCAGCGGCCCGCTGGCCCTCCTCGGCGGAAAGGGATTGGCTGATCAGCGCTTCCAGCCGGCTAGGGGCGTGGGCGTCGTAGTAGATGCCCAGATCGTCGATCAGCAGCGACCAAGGCGGCCCGTCCGGGCCCAGGCCGAGGGAGCGCAGAAAGCCATCCTCACAGCGCCACACGGGCAGGCCCCGCTCCCGGGCGATCGCCTCCGCCGTCTTACCGGAGGGCTTGCGGCCCCAGGCCAGCAGGGCGGTGAGGGGGGCGCGGCGGCAGGCCGGGGCTCCCACCACCAAGCTGGCCGGCGCCAGCAGGGGCCCGAGGGTGGGGATCCGGGCCAGGGCCCGAGACGGGATGCCCAACACCACAGCGGTGGACGGGCGTGCGTTCACGACCGAAGCAGTGACCAACCGGCCATAGTCGAGCACAGCCACCGCATCGCCGGGCCATGGCCGAGCCGCCCGCACTGCTGCGCCGCCGCGAGCTGAGCCAGCCGATCACCGCTCCAGGAGCCTCCCGGGAGCGGCTGCTGGCCTATCTGGCCCTGGTGGACCGGCCGTTAACGGCCCTGCTGGCCAGGGAGCGACTCACACCCATTGCTCCCGGGGAGTTCACCTATCGCTCTAACCCCCATCAGGTGTTGCAGTGGCAGGTGGTGCCCACCCTCACCCTGCGGGGCGAGTGGGAGGGCGAGCAGTTGGAGGTGCGCAGCACCAGTTGCCGGTTGGTGGGGCTTGGTTTCGGGATGGACTCGATTGGCTTCACCCTGGAGGCTGTGCTGGGAGCAGAGGAGAGGGGCCTGGGCGGCTGGGCGGAAGTGGGGCTCCACTCACGGCTGATCGGCAACTCCATCGGCCGAAAGGTGGGAACCCTGGCCCTGGAGGCGGTGCTGGATCGGGTTGAGCGGCGGGTGGAGCGGGGAATGCGCAACGACCTTGGGGCCTGGCTGGCTGGAGGTAAATTCTGAGCAGTTTTCTAAGGTTGGCGTTTGGATCCCTCGGCCAACTCCGCTGATCCAACCGAGGTGGCCAGCGGACGCCAGGCCCGCGACGCTGATGGTTTGCGGCGCCTGAGCGGCTGGCAGGTGCAATGGCGAGTGGTGGATGCGCTGGTGTATCGCGAATTACGCACCCGCGTCAGCGATGTGAAGGGTGGCTTTCTAGGCGTCCTGGTACAACCGCTCGGATTGGTAGCCATTTGGGTGATCTTCTTGACGGCCATTAATGCCCATCGAGGGGGCAGCCTGAACGTCGTTCTCTTTCTTGGTTCCGGTATTATACTGTTCACGATTTTCAGTCAAATCGTCAACAGAAGCATTACGGCGATGGAAGCCAATGAAGCGCTGCTGTTCTACAAGCCTGTCAAGCCGATTGACACGGTGATCGCCCGTACGATCAGCGAGACAGGACTCTATACCTGCTGCTTGCTTGTGATCTGCGTGGGCACCTGGATCGTGCTCGACCAAGTTCACATGAGCAACCTGGGGCTGTTCTTTTTCACCATTCTCCTGGCCGCCTGCATCGGCTTCTCGACCGGCCTGATCTTCATGACGGTCTCCCACCTGATGCCGGCATTCAAGCAAGGAGCTTTTTGGGTCCCACGCATCCTTTGGTTTCTCTCTGGCGTGCCCTTCCGGTATTGGATTTTCCCACCCTGGACGAGGGCTTTTTTCGTTTGGAATCCACTGATGCATATCATCGAATTAAACCGCAAGTCGATGAGCGATGATTACTTTACGCCCGACGCAAACCTTGACTACGCCATCATCTGGGCAATTGCCTTACTGACCCTATCGCTCTGGATCTACTATAACAACGAACGCAAACTTCTGACCCTATGACCCCCAGGAGTGACCCGCAATGATTGAGGTTAGCAACCTGACCAAAAGCTTTACCTATCAAGGTAAAAAAACAACCGTTTTTAGGAATTTAAACTTTAAAATCAGCACCGGCGAATCGATCGCCATCCTCGGCGCCAATGGAGCTGGCAAAAGCACGCTGCTGCGCATCCTCGGCGGAATCGATCTACCCGACAGTGGGACGATCCACACCGATAGCACCATTTCCTGGCCCGTGGGATTGGTGGGCGGATTCCAAGGGAGTCTGACCGGCCGCGAAAACGTAACCTTTGTGAGCCGCATCTATAGTGAAAAAAGAAAGGTTCCAGAGAAAGTGCGATATGTCGAAGAATTCGCCGAGCTCGGTGTGTATTTTGACCGCCCGTTTAAAACCTATTCCAGCGGCATGCGCTCCAGGGTCACCTTTGGCCTATCGATGGCCTTCGACTTTGATGTGTACCTGATTGACGAGGTAACCGCCGCCGGCGATCAACGCTTTCGCGACAAGAGCAAACGCCTGCTGATGGAACGCAAGAAAGTTGCCGACTTTTTGATGGTGGATCACAACCTCTGGGGCCTGAAACTGCATTGCGACAGGGCCTTTATCCTAGATGGTGGTAAAATAGAGGAATTCAGCGACCTCGATGAAGCCGTTGCCCTACACACCGAGCGGCTGCTGGCCACACCCCCGCAGCGGGGGATCGAGGAGTAATCCTCGAGGGAGAACCAATGATTGATGTTGATAACTTTAATCCGCTGAATCGCTTTTTGCTGAAGAAAGATCAGCAAGAACAGATTGTTGAGGGTGAGGAAGACCTCCTAACGGATTCGAAGGTTGTGCCGATCAAACCGCCGCGGCTCCGCTCTTCGCCCTTGCCTCAGCTTTCTGTCAGCCAGCTGCTGCTGATTCCGATCGCGTTATCCGGCATTTATTTCTATGCGATTGCCCGTGATCGCTATGTGACCCGATCCGATTTTGTGATCCGCAAAGCGGAGGAGAGCGACACCAACGTTGCTGGTGCTGGCTTGGCCTCGCTGCTGGGCAGGGGCAATCAGCTCTCGCTGGAAGATGCACGCTTCCTGAAAACCTATTTGCAATCGCCGCAGGTGTTAGCCGATCTTGACCGCACCTACGATCTTGATCAGGCCTACGCCCAGAAGGGGCTCGATCGGTTTGCCGGCATGAAGCCTGGCTTATCGAAAGAGAAACGACTGAACTATTTCAAAAAGCAGGTGTCGGTGAACCTTGATGAGATTTCAGGTGCGATTGTGCTGCGCACGATTGGCCTCGATCCGAAAGCCTCATTGAATTTGAATCGCTTCATGCTGGCCAAGAGCGAACAATTTGTGAATCGCCTCAATCAGGACATCAGCCAAAAGCAACTGGGCTTTGCCGAATCAGAACTGGGCCGGGCGCGCGGCAATCTCAATCAAGCCAAGAATAGACTATTGGCTTATCAAGATTCCAACACGGTGATCGACCCCAAAGGCGAAGCCGAACTCGCCGGCCAAACGATCAGCAAACTCCAGGAAAAGCTGGTGGAATTGCGGGTGGAATTAGCCACCTTGAAGCGACAATTCAAGGATCCTACCGAGCCGGAAGTGGCGGTCGTTGCCGACCAGGTTCGGGAACTAGAGCAACAAATTCAAAAAGAACGCCGCTCCTTGGTTTCAAGCAAGGGCCGCGATCTAAACCGCAAAGCAGCAGATATGCTCAAATTGGAATCGGAAGTGAACTTTGCCACCGATTCCTATAAACTTGCCCTTACCTCCGTTGAGAAGGCTCGGATTGAGAGCAAGCGCCAACAGAAATTCATGGCCCTGCTTTCGGCACCGCAACTCCCGGAAGACCCCCAAAATGACTGGCGAAGTAAGGGATTTTTCACCGTGTTGGCCAGCTGCGCGGTTGGCTTTAGCTTGACCAAATTCATCTTCGGCATGCAGGCAAGCCATCGCCAGTGAATCTGCTCAAACGCTGGACTGGCTTGCGGCTTCGGGAAGACTGGAACTGGGACGTGGGTTGCCAACGGCCAACCCTGACGCTTCGCGTTCCAGCTCGGCCCGGCTGGTATCTGCTGACGGTGCACCTCCAGAGCGAGACGTTGCGCAGTTACGGCCTGATCAACGGCCAACAGGGGAGGATCCTTGTGAGCGGCAAACGCCGCCGCCGGTTGGTGCACATTGGCCAGCGTTCACAGGCGACACGCTTTGAAATTCTGGGCCTCAATGATGATCCGCAGATTGCGGTATTAAGACTGGTGCCCCAGCCCTGGTGGCGAGTGCGAAGGTTAATGGCGGCCAAGTTGCTGAGGCTTCACCCCGCCTACCGGAAAGAATCCCTGAAGGAACGGTCATTTGCACAGCGATGGCGAGATTACAACCGGCTCCTGTCGCGCCAGAACTTTGCGCTGGTGGGATATGACGAATGGATAGAACGGGTCGAAGT
Organism: Cyanobium sp.; assembly: GCA_014191755.1. Taxonomy (GTDB): domain Bacteria; phylum Cyanobacteriota; class Cyanobacteriia; order PCC-6307; family Cyanobiaceae; genus Cyanobium. The sequence continues at coordinate 26,380 of BJHE01000003.1, read as the reverse complement.
GCCAGCACTGGAAGAACAGCCTCTACAGAACCAGTTCACGTCAACAGATGCTGCTGCCAATCTTGTTTCAGTGAACTTCGCCATCTGGCTCTGGGGGCAACGGGAAAATGAACAACAATGTCAACGTACGATCGATAGTGTCAGCAAGCAAATTGGCGGAGCATTTCAGATCCTGCCCCCTGAGCAACAGCTGCTCGATGAAGATAAACATACCTGGATAGTGTTTCTGCAAGCAGGCGATCAACTGGCTCCTCAAGCACTAGCTCGCTGCAGTGCCGTGATTCAAGCCCACCCCGATGCTGGCGTCTTGTATGCGGATGAGGACAAGATCAGCCCAAGGGGAAGACGACACTCACCCCAGTTCAAACCGGCCTGGAATCCGGATCTATTCTACAGCGACCCCCACTATTCCCACTGTTGGCTGATCCGCGCCGATCTCTGCATCAGGGCCTGTGAGGCTCTGAATTCCGAAGGAGAATCGCCTGAGCTCTATAACATCGCGCTCGAGGCAACGGCCCTTTGTGAGAACGACCAAATCCTCCACCTGCCCGAAGTTTTTTATCACCGCCTTGATCAACCGGGAGAGCCTCGCTCATCGAGCCACACAGCCAAGAGCCTGCAACAATTTCTTGCCCGTCACGGACAGAATACTCAGGTTTCCCATCATCGAACGGGCGGCCATCTGATTCATTGGCCCCTGCCGGATCCGCCGCCCCTGGTGAGTGTGATCATTGCCACGCGGGACCGCGGTGATCTGCTGCGCTGTTGCCTCACGTCGTTGGCGGAACATGGCCAGGGCAATCCGCCGACGGAGCTGATTGTGATTGATAACGGCAGTAGCGAACCTGAAACGCTGCACTATCTCGCCAATCTGGAGCAACAGGAGAATGTGCGTGTGCTGCGGCGTCCGGGGAAGTTTAACTATGCCGCCCTTAACAATGAAGCCGTGGCGCTTGCCCGTGGTGAGTTGGTTGCGCTGATGAACAACGATGTGGAGGCCACCCATCCCGGTTGGCTGGCCACCATGGCGGCACAAGCCCTTCGCCCGGAGATTGGTGCGGTTGGGGCGAAGCTGCTGTTCCCCGATGGCACCATTCAACATGCGGGAGTCTTGCTGGGCATTGGCGGCATTGCCGGCCACGCCCACAAATATCTGGCCGCGGAAGACGAAGGCTATCAATTAAGGCTCAATTTGGCCCATAACCTGAGCGCCGTGACAGCGGCAACGCTGGTGGTACGCAAAACTCTGTTCGAAGAAGTCGGCGGCTTTGACGCCATAAATTTCGCAGTAAACTATAATGATGTTGATTTTTGCCTGCGTCTAGCAAAGGCGGGCTATCGCAATTTATTTTGTCCGGATGCGGTGTTGATCCACCACGAATCCAAAAGCCGTGGCGCGCCCACTTCATCGGATGCGAATGAAGAATGGTACAGAGAACGGCAGGCTATGGTCAATCGCTGGGGCGTCGTCTTACAAGCCGATCCCTATTACAGCCCCCATCTCAGCCTACTGGAAGAGAATCTAACTCTCACGATTAAGATCTCAGCCACAACAGCGCGAACATCTGCCTTCCCCCCTGCCTAATCAATGCCCCTCGATCTCACCGGCCAACCCCTGATCGACCGCAGTGATTTTCAACAGCTGCTTGAGGCCAACTACTTTGGCCGCTGGAGAGAGGAAGCGATCTCGTTGCACGATAAGGGATACTGCGTGGTTAATCTCAGCAAGAGCGATTGGCTGGCGAATATAGATGAAGTTATTGAAGATCTACAGCCGCTTCTTGAAGCCGATCTCAAGCTGTGGGACTGCGGTGAAAGCGGACCACCTCGCCTGCAGGATGGCTGGATCGACCATGGCTCGATAAAAGCTCTCGCTCTAGAACCGATCGTGCTGGATCTGCTGCGGCATCTCTATGGAAGAGAACCCTTCGCCTTTCAAACCCTCAACTTTGCCGTAGGAAGTGAGCAGCACTTTCACAGTGATGCCGTTCATTTTCACAGCTATCCAAATGGATTCATGTGCGGCGTTTGGATCGCGCTCCAGGACGTGCAATCGGAGAGCGGCCCCCTGATCTATTTTCCGGGCAGCCATCGTTTGCCCTATCTCAGTTCACGATCTCTAGGCCTAGTTCGCGATGCGGTGATGGGAGAACGGCACCCACAGCGGTTTTTTGAACCCTCTTGGCAACAGGCCGTGAACGAGCATGCATTTGAGAAGCAGCAGTTTCTGCCGAAGCGGGGTGATCTACTGATCTGGCATGCGAATCTTTTGCATGGAGGAGAGCCGGTTCAAGATAAGACCAGCAGGCGTTGGAGCCAGGTAAATCATTATTTCTTTGCCAACTGTCTCTACACCACTCCAATGCGTAACTTCGCCTCAGAGGAGGGAGGCACCTGCCTGCGCAATCCTTTCGATATCGCCAAAGGTACTCAGCGTTTCAACCACGTGGAATGGCAAGACTTAAACCCGACGCTGAGCAAGGTATAGTTCATATTAGTTGCGCCAATCGCAGGAAGTTGGCCCATTGCCACCGTTAATGCCATGAACAAGAAAGGTCGACGCCTGAAACGCTATTTCGGCCTGCGGCGAGAGGCCGTCATCGCCTGGAACGGCGGGATTGAACATCTTCTGCCCGGCATGATATCCGGCTGGGTTGTGGCGAAAGACGTGCCACTCCAAGATGTGCGCCTGCTCGTGGGCCCCCACCTGATTGCCCGAGCAGAGATCAACCAGCCTCGCCCAGACGTTTGCCAAAGCCTCGGGTGGCAGGGAACACCTGGATTTTCTCTCCTGCTGCCCGCGGAACTCCCGCCCGTGGACTGGCGGCCGACGCCACGCCTGCTGGCCCTCAGCGCCGATGGCAGTCAGCGGGTGGAGCTGACGCTGAGGAGCCAGCCTGATCAGACCGCCGACCTCTTGAAAAGGTTATTGCAGAGCGAACTGCTGGGGCTGGAAGGCCATGTTGATGGTCTGCTGCTGGGAGCGCTGAGGGGCTGGGCCGGCCGGCGTGGACAGCGGCAACCAGCCCAAATCTGGCTCCAGGCTGCTGGACAGGAGCCGAGACCCTTGATCTGCGATCAATGGCGCGATGGCCTGCAGGCGAAGGGTCTGCCGGAGAGGAGCGGCTTCCATCTCAATCCGCAGGCCCTGCCCCAAAGCTGGGGCGGACTGGAGGTGTGGTGCAGTTTTGATGAACAGGGCCACTTCCGCTTACCCCAGGAGGAGAGGGTGGTGCTACCAGCCGTGGGAAGTGAGGTGATGCAGTCGATCCAGACCAATAGCTTGATCGAGGTGGAAAACTACCAACCTATGCAGGAGTGGTTACCAGGTGTACCAGAGGATCTGAGACACCATTGGCAATCCCTCGAACACTTTCGGCTCTATCTCGACAAGATTGAGCAGGAACTGGATAGGCGAGACAAAAAGCCGCAACCGGCGGAAAAAAAATCGATGCTGCCCAAATGGTGGCCACGCCTGCTTGGTGGAGATCGCTAGGAACGCCTGGCCCGCTCCAGAAGGGCGCTCGCCCTTTTCAAGCTGGCGGCATAGGCGCTGAGCAACGCCTGGGTTTGCAAGCTTGGATCTGGCATCGCTGCAGGCAACTCGGACAACACTTCCACCGCGAGCGCCTGGGGGTTGGGGGCGGTAGGGAGCACGTCGGGGTTAAGCCGAACCATCAGACTTTGGGCCCGTTGCAATTGCTCCAGCTGAGCCTGGGCGAGTTGATCACCGGAGCGGGCCTTGAGAAAGTAATGCTCCAGTTCCTCCTGCGCCTGGTGGAGCTGCTCGAAGGTCATGTCCGCCTCCTCCCGCGCCTGCCGCAGCTGCGTTTCCCTGCTGACCAGACGTTGCTCTAGGTCCGCCAATTGCGTTTCAAACTGCTGACGCAAGGCATCCAGATCCTGTTCGTGGGCGGACTCCTGGTCAGTCTTGATCCGCCGCAGCTCCTCCAGATCGCGGACACCAGCCTCCAACTGCCGCTGCAACTCGCCCTCGGCCATGGAGTGGCGCTCTCGTTCTTCCTGCACCTGCTGGTGGAGCTGCAGCAGGGTCGCTTCCGCTGTCTCCCTCGCCTCGCGCAGTTCTGTTTCCCGACCGGCAAGGCGTTGCTCCAGCTCGGCTAATCGCGTTTCGAACTGCAGACGCAAGACCTGCAGTTCCTCTGCGTAGGCACGCTCCTGGACGGCCTTGCTCTCTTCGTGGTGGCTTTCCTGATCGGCCTTGCTGCGCCGCAGCTCCTCTAGTTCGCGGACCCCAGCCTCCAACTGCCGCTGCTTCTCCGCATCGGCCAGGAAGTAATGCTCCAATTCCTCCTGCACCTGGTGCAGCTGGAGTAAAGACAATTCCGCCGCTTCTCGCGCCTCGCGCAGCTCCGTTTCCCTGCTGATCAAGCGTTGCTCCTGCTCCGCCAGTTGCGGTTCGAATCGCTGACGCAAAGCTTCCAGTTCCTGTTCGTGGGCGCTCGCCTGAGCGGACTTGGCCAGTTCGTGGGCGCTCGCCTGAGCAGCCTTGATCCGCCGCAGCTCCTCGAGATCACGGACACCAGCCTCCAACTGCCGCTGCTTCTCGCCCTCGACCATGGAGTGGCGCTCGCGTTCTTCCTGCACCTGCTGGTGGAGCTGCAGCAGGGTCGTTTCCGCTGTCTCCCTCGCCTCGCGCAGTTCTGTGTCCCGACCGGCAAGACATTGCTCCAGCTCGGCTAGTCGCGTTTCGAACTGCAGACGCAAGACCTGCAGTTCCGCTTCATGGGCACGCTCCAGGACGGCCTTGCCCTCTTCGTGGTGGCTTTCCTGAGCAGCCTTGCTACGCCGCAGCTCCTCCAGATCGCGGACCCCAGCCTCCAACTGCCGCTGCTTCTCGGCATCGGCCAGGAAGTAATGCTCCAGCTCCTCCTGCACCTGGTGCAGCTGGAGTAAAGACAGTTCCGCCGCTTCTCGCGCCTCGCGCAGCTCCGTTTCCCTGCTGAACAAGCGTTGCTCCTGCTCCGCCAGTTGCGGTTCGAATCGCTGACGCAAAGCTTCCAGTTCCTGTTCGTGGGCGCTCGCCTGAGCGGACTTGGCCTGTTCGTGGGCGCTCTCCTGAGCAGTCTTGAGCCGCCGCAGCTCCTCGAGATCGCGGATCTCAGCCTCCAACTGCCGCTGCTTCTCGCCCTCGGCCATGGAGTGGCGCTCGCGTTCTTCCTGCACCTGCTGGTGGAGCTGCAGCAGGGTCGTTTCCGCTGTCTCCCTAGCCTCGCGCAGTTCGGTGTCCCGACCGGCAAGGCGTTGCTCCAGCTCGGCTAATCGCGTTTCAAACTGCAGACGCAAGACCTGCAGTTCCGCTTCGTGGGCACGCTCCTGGGCGGCCTTGCTCTCTTCGTGGTGGCTTTCCTGATCGGCCTTGCTACGCCGCAGCATCTCGAGATCGCGGACACCAGCCTCCAACTGCCGCTGCTTCTCGCCCTCGGCCATCGAGTGGCGCTCTCGTTCTTCCCGCACCTGCTGGTGGAGCTGCCGCAGGGTCGTTTCCGCTGTCTCCTTCGCCTCGCGCAGTTCGGTGTCCCGACCGGCAAGGCATTGTTCCAGCTCGGCTAGTCGCGTTTCGAACTGAAGACGTAAGGCCTGCAGTTCCGCTTCATGGGCACGCTGCTGGGCGGCCGTGGCCTGTTCGTGGTTGCTTTCCTGATCGGCCTTGCTGCGCCGCAGCTCCTCCAGATCGCGGACACCAGCCTCCAACTGCCGCTGCTTCTCCGCATCGGCCAGAAAGTAATGCTCCAGATCCTCCTGCACCTGGTGCAGCTGGAGTAAAGACCGTTCCGCCGCTTCTCGCGCCTCGCGCAGCTCCGTGTCTCTGCTGGCCAGGCGGTTCTCCAGCTCTGCAGACGCCGCCTGGAGCCGTTGATTCGCATAAAAAACTTGCAGTAGGGCGTCTCCCTGCTGTCCGGCCTGTAGCAAGCGCTCTCGGTAGCGTAAATCCGGATCGCGGCCCAACAGCGAGGCGCGGAGCTCAAGATCGTGGTAGCAATCAAGCAATGCGGGTTCGTCCTCGAGCAAGCTGAGGCACACCGAAGCCAGAAGCGACGGGATTGGCAGGGGTAAAACCGGGGATGGGGAGGCGTCGTCGCCGTGGTCAAACCAACTGCGCAGAGCCTGCGAGCCCAGCCGTTGCAGCTGGGAGACCGCCAGCAGTGGCTGCCCTGGGCGCTTCGACCAATCGAGCAGACGGCGATAGCCTTGCAGGAGGCTCTGAGCCGTGAGGCTCTCGGTTTCGGGCGCCGACCCCACCATGGCGATCAATCGATCCGGGCTGTCGTACAGCAGCAGGGACTCGGCGTCGGGTAGGGCGGACCAGCCCTCCGCCGGCCAAGGTTGCAATCCAGCTTCGTTGAGCATGCTCAAGGCCGTTGCAGACAGCTGGAACGGCGTAACCCAGTACCGCATGGTGAAAGCACTCCAGCCATCGTACTGAAGAGGTTATACGGCAGTGGCTAGTTGCCATAGCCAATAGCCCTGCGAGGAAGCGGATCCCCACAGAAAACCCGGTCCGATCAACGACGATTCAATTTGGTACGGGGACTTCCAAACCCGGACCACCCATCCCGCTTCAGAAGTAGCCTAGCGTCCATGGCCAACCCTGGCGACGCGTCCACAAGACACTGCTAGAGAGAGTCACCGGACCTCTTGAGTTAAACCACTCGAAGGGGACTGGACCTATTGTTTCAAGATCCATGTCCTCAAAAGAAACAACCGCAGTAGCGTCCGACCACGGCAGCGGGGAGGAGATCACGGTGTGGGTGGGTGTTCCCGGCCTGGCCAGAGGGTTGCCCAGCTCGGGGAGCTTGCTGGTGGTGGAGGCCGAGCCCCAAAGAGCGCAAGAACTCAGGCAAGTGCTTCGAGATCGGCCAGAGGTGCTGGTCTGCGAGGAGGTGCTGGCGGCTGAAAACGAGGCCACAGTGCGATGGCACCGGTTTAACGATACGCGGTTGAATGGGCCGAGCGATCTCACGATTTGGCAGCAGAATTTCCCAAACTTGCGACAGATTGATGAAGAGCAGCGCTGTGGACGACGCCTCCGCGACCTGCTGGACAACTGGGTCCCGAGCAAAGGGGAACAGGCGCTGGCACCGCTGCACCTCGTGCTGCGCCAGGGAGACCCCCTGGCAGCCCTGGATGGACTAGGGCCTTGGATCAGTCGTCTGCAGACGGTGCAACTAATGCTGCCATGGCCAGAGGAAACCATGCAGCTTGCAGAGGCCTGGCTTGCGGAGCAGAATTTTGGTCAAGATCCGCAAAAAGCGGCGATGTGGAATCGCGACCCAGTTGCCACAAAAGATCGGCTACTGAAGGAAAAAGAGCAGGAAAAGCAAACCCTGCTTGCTACCAACCAACAGCTCAACAACGCATGTGAAAGAACGCGATCAGAACGAGACCTTTTAGCCGCAGAACTAGAACTGCTCACCGGCCAATATCAGGAACTCAGAGACAACCAAAGTCAAACACAGGCAGACATCCAGCAATCTCAGATAGAAGTCGAAAAGCTCAGCGGCGAACTGGAAGCTATCCGACAGGAGTGCCAACAACTAACTTGCGAAAAGTCCGAACTACTGCAAAAGCTCCAGACAGAGAAAGCAGCCAGTCACAACAGCATAGAAGCTTTAAAAATAGTATTCCCTTTCCAGCTCTACAAGGAAGCAAGCATTGATCTTAGTGATTTTGATGAGGATGACCTCGTGCTCCATTACCTGCAATATGGCCGGCATGAAAATCGGATCAAGACTTACCAAGAACTCGATAGCGAGCTGAAGTCCAGTCTCAAACAATGCAAGGAAACCGAAGCCAAGCTAAAGATTCTAGAGACACAATTTGAGCTAGCCAAGCAACAACTCGAAACCATGAAAGATCTTTTTGCCAGACTGGCCGACAAACCATATTCATATCATCAGCCCAAAGTGGGATGACGGACATTTTCTTGCTGACAACCTCGGCAGCCTGGCAAAAACTGAATCGCCTCTGCACCGGAGCCTCTCAATGGCAAGAAACAGGGCAAAACAATATTCAACTACATGCCATCAACTACATTAGCCTATCCCCTTACTCAACCGCAGACGCCAACCACCACCTCGCCGAAGTGGCAAACAAAGACATAATTTCAGCCTGCAGCCTATCCCTCTACAGAGCCAGCCTACTTTTCGCCTATAAACACATCATCAATGAAGACCTCGAAAAGGCAAACGATGAGTGCCACAATGCAATCACCTTCTTACGGGAAAGCCTAGAGAGGCTAGGAATAACAACCAAGCCAGATCGACATGATCTAACGGCAAGGACACGCTGCTTCGTCAATAGTCTTGTAAGCCAAGCTGAACTTCAGCAGGCAAGAAGAACAAACAAAATTGGTCGTCACTTCGTGTTTGTCCTTGGCATGCACCGCAGTGGCACATCTGCGCTTACCGGCATGCTGGTCCAAGCCGGCTTTACCGCTCCATCTGACCTGATGCCAGCGTCCATAGCGAACCCCAAGGGCTATTGGGAGTCACTGGGTATCTTGGGCATCAATGAAGGCTTCCTTGCAGAAATGGAAAGCCATTGGAGTTCATCCTTACCGCTACCAGCCGGATGGAGTGAAAGCATCGGCGCCCGAAAGTGGCGGACTTCACTGATCAACTTGATCTCTGAAGTTTTTGGAGGGGCGCAGCTAGCGACGATCAAAGACCCAAGGTTCTGCACACTGATCATGGGCCTTGAACCCTGGTTTGAGTCGGGATTAATTAATACCAGCTTTATTATTCCAATCAGACATCCATTGGAAGTCGCCAACTCTCTACTGCAAGCTGAGGGGATTGATCTTTACAAGGCCTTGCGGCTATGGATTAAATCAATTTTTATGACTGAGCAAGCCACGCGGGGCTACAGAAGAAAGTTCATTAGCTTTGATGTGCTTATTCAGGATCCAGCAAATTGTTTGGAGGCATGTCTCCAGCTCGTAGAATCAGCCGCCTATCCTGAAAGCAACGCGAGCATGGTCGATGATCAAAATGCATTCAGGCCTAAAATTAACCATCAAGCAACAACATTTATCGATAAATGCCTAAAGCGGCAACAGCCGATTGTCACAGATGAATACCTATTTAAAGCAAGCAATAGCTACAATGACAGACTAATCCAACTGGCAGACCTGATCTTTCATGCAGTCCTTGCCAATATAGCAGATGACCGTAGCATCGCCAAGGCCCTTGATAGTTTATGACCAGAAGTCATGTAACGGGATACATGGCTCCGAGAGTGATGCATCCAAATAGAGATAGAAGACAACCGGAGTATTCGCGTGTATAAATTGACTTTTGCAATAGCACATGCCAGTGGTAGAGGCTGGTTGAATAGGTGCCTATACTCGCTAACTCGGTCTCAACCTTCTCGATCATCATGGGGAAGAGTCTCCGGTTAAAAGATTTGAATATAGATAAAAACTATAGGTTATTATCCTAGGATGGCTTACGGGGTTGTGGATACTCTGTTTTGGAATAGATGTCTTGGAGCGCGTTTCGCCATACGAAGCTGTTTGATGAAGAATACTGTGGAGCATCTATACGTTTTTGCGCCAAGATGCCACTATGGCAGTATAGATTTCCAACTGGCGTGCCCACGAGGTATTCAGAGGCTGCCATGGAGAATCTCCCAATAATCGGGTTGCTTACTCCTGACTCTATGACATCAAAGCCAAGTGCATGATTGAAGAGTGACTCAAGAGCCTTGTGGCTGAACTGGTAGAAGTGCCACGGAAGTTCATGCATCGAAAAGGAGAAATGTGTCTCCACAAAGACATAACCACCAGGTTTAAGTAGCTTGGCGCATTCTTCTGCAACGATCCATGGACATGCCAAATGTTCGAAAACAGCCAGTGATATAATTGCATCGAATGATTTATCAAAATAACTGGCCATCGAGTGTGCATCTCCTACTATATCTACATTTGGACCTTGGTGAAAGTCAAACCCAACATGCGCCGCGGTGGGAAAGGCAGATCTCACAACAGAGTTTGAAATTACGGAACGACTTCCCAATTCGAGTATACTAATATTTGGTTTGTCTAAGATCGGTCGGAGGTGATTGATCCATTTCTCTCCGTGGTCGGCGATAGGTCTCGAGGGGATTGAAGCATCCACGTATTCTAGATCAATGGCTCCAGGAAGACCCCAAGGGGGAATGGAACGAAGTAAAAGGTTAAGTTCTTCTACTTCTTTTTCCAGAATAGACAGTTGATGCTTAAGCCTTTGATTCTCTTGATTTAGATTTTGAAGTTCAGTCATTGCTGTTGGTGTTGACGTTGTTGATGCTAGTGATGTTAGGGATGATTTTCGGCTGCGGCTTATTTATGCATAATTCCTTAAATAACGGTAGAGATTATATAAGCCGGTATATTATAGCGTTTTTTGTGGGTATTCTTTGATGCCGCTAATGTCCTGGTGGAATTCTTATGGAAAAGTCTTCGCGATCGGTCGTTAGATTTATATTGTAGAAGGGGTCTCTTGCAAGGTATTCAGGCCATTTCTCCAATAGCCTACCCTGTTCTACCCTTAGGCGCTCTTTTTTATCTTTCGTGTCCTCGTACCCTCTCGATTTTGACTCGTGATGTAAAAGTATCGCATTTGGCGTGTATATGTTGTGGAATCCCTCCGATCGTACCTTAAGGCAGAGGTCAACATCATTGTACGCTATTGGAAAATCTTTTTCATCAAGCCCTTTTACCAGTTCGTATATTTTCTTCCGGATCATTAGACAGGCCCCAGTGACTGCACTCATTTCCTGGACAATGCGGAGACGATTGAAGTAACCTGTGCTTCCTGCTGGCCATCCCTTGTGTGAGTGACCGGCCACACCACCTAGGGTGAGTATGACACCTGCGTGCTGAATTGTGCTATCAGGGTAGAGAAGCTTGGCACCGACACAACCAACCTCTGGTCGCATTACCTGGCTGACCATTTCGCCAAGCCAGTTTCCCTGATCTTTGAGGACTTCAGTGTCATTGTTTAAGAGACAGAGGAGGCTGCCTCTACTCTGGGATGCTGCATAGTTGTTAAGCGCTGAGTAGTTGAAAGGAATGACATGTCTAATTACACGTATCCGCCCTGGATGTTGTCTTTTAATCTTGAAAAGCCATTCAATCGTGCTGGGGTCTATAGATTCATTGTCCACTATAATGATTTCGTAGTTACTATACTGCGTGTACTCATGAATAGTCTCAACACATCTAGATATGAGCTCAAGCCTGTCGCGCGTAGGTATAATTATTGATACCAAAGGTAAGTTATCAGCGGCTATTTCCCAATGCACGCGATAGAAGTTGGGTTGATCTAGACTTTCTACGGTTGCAAATTTCCCTGCTTGCTGGAGATGTTCTGTGAGTGCTTCTCTTCCACGATGTACAGTATATGGCTTTGAGTTGCTATCATGTGCAGTCGACATTTCGGAGATACGCCAATGGTAAAGAATTTCAGGAATATGAACAATCTCACTGTCATCTAGCCTCTCGATTATACGCAGGAGGAAGTCGTAGTCTTGGGCGCCTTCCTTGCCTTTCTGCATTCCTCGTGTCAAATCTACGAGATCCGATGTTACGCATACCAAGTGTGTGATGTAGTTGTGAGAATATAGAAGATCGCGATTCCAATCGCTCTTGAAGTGCGGGTTAATCCTGTTGCCTTTTGGATCTAGGAAATCTTCATCGCTATAGATTAGCCTGGCATTCGGGGTCTCTTCAATTACTTGACATAGGCGCTCCAAGGCTTGAGGGGCTAACGCATCATCATGGTCAAGGAAAACTATCCAGTGACCTTTTGTCATCGCAATGGCACTATTTGTCGCTTCACATATGTGACCATTAATTGTCCGCTTCCTAATCCGAATCCTCTGATCTATTTCAGAAGCAGCCTGCAAAATCATCCAAGGCTCCTGCGTGGAGCTTGCATCATCTACGAGACAGAGCTCCCAATTCTCATAGCTTTGTTGCAGAACTGAATCAATACATTCTCGAAGAGCCTTCGAATCAGTATTGTAGACTGGAACCACGATGGAGAATTTTGGATTTATATCATAGCCCTTTCTTTCTTCTTTTTTCTTCATTCTATGTAGTCGTGATCTTTCTGTGTACTTTATCCAGAGGCCGTATGGATTATCCACTCCTTCCGGCTTCGCGTCACGATACAAAGAATACTGTTGTTGGCACGATTCTCCGATCTCTTCCTGCTTGCAGGCGTCTGACATTGTTATTGGTTTTGCCAGACTTGGATCTGTATGTCGCCGCTTGACATCTAGCAACATAGAGGCATAAGATGCCGCATCACTCCAGACTTGGAAACGCATGGCAAAGATATGAAGAAAGCCAGGCATGTTGTGAGGGTCATAGCGCAGGTAGCCTTTCCCCTTGTGGGATTCGATTATGAACTCTTGCTGTTCTCCGCATGCGTAGTTGCGTTTGATAACGCGATCGCCATGATACGAGTGCTCCCAAGGTAAATATACTGCACTATTGATGCGATCGTGGTAACCTTCAACAATGACTGTCATCCTAATCATTGCTTTGCTATTTTCATCAGGCTGTTCTGCCAACTCAAGGATTATGTGTGGATCGTATCCTTTGGCCATGTAGCAGTTATTAGATATGGGTTCCAAGTCGTGTATACTGATTACCTTGTGTGGAATGATGCGTGGAAGTCGCTCGACTTCATGATTTGAAGCATAGATCGTCATTGTTTAGATGGCCCAATCTCTAGTCATTGTATCTTATTCTCCTTTTGGCATGCTCGCACCAGCTCAGGTTCCGCAGAAAACCATGCCACAGTGGCAGCCAAGCCTTCTTGATATTTTAGCATTGGCTTCCATCCAGTCCCTTGAGCGAACGGCCAGCGGTGAGAGAATCCCAGCAGCGGCCCGGCGCTCTGCTCATGGTGCAGCGCAGCTGAACGCAGGGCTGAGGCGCTAAGGTTACGTTTGAAATCAAGTTCCGCTGGATGCGGCGAACGCTGTGCGGATCCACCAGTACCGGTGCACCGCTTGAATGGTGCAACGGCCATCCAATTATAGACAGTCTGCAGGCTGATCCCTGCCGGTGACCTGCGCTAAGGTCTCTGCTCGTAATTGTGTCGACGCAACAGCCTCACCCGGCTGAGTGGTATCACTCTGGTATTTGGATGGGTATGCATGGGTGGTGAGGTCGGTGGGTCGGCGGTGACACCCGGACCATGGCGACCTCACCCCCCATGTCCGATGAACAACTTGGTCGAACTGCAGACCTACCTGACTTCCTATTGAGATACTTCCACTTAATTTTGGCTTGCTTAATTAAGTTTTCCAGGGCTTAGGTCGTATAGAGGGCAATGCGCTGGTTCGCCTGCACTTGCACATTCGATCAAGAATTGACCCAAAAGTGTTGTCTAAAATGCACCCAACAGCACTGTGTAACGCTCAGGAGCAAATAAACACATAGTTGCAATGCACCAGATACAAGCAGAGCCAACAAAAGGCGCAGCAAGCGCAAGTTTTTCTCATAATTCATCACAAAGAATGCCATCCCGATTACCGGTCTGGAAGTTAGAGTAAGTTTCGTCGGAATCCGATCTAGTCCATATTTTCTCTTGCTTGTGCCGATTCTGCCTTCGATCACTGTCCGTTTTCTTAGGTCTGATTTAAACAGCTCTTGATGTTCCGTTGGCTGCACTGTGAGTTCTGCTGCCTCCTTCTTGCGTGCGCGGCCACTGAGACGGATCCCATGCGCTTAGCAGAACTTTTTGTTCTCAACAGTCATATAAATTGCATCCGTACAAATCCGTTCAGATAGAATCCACGCTCGGTAACTGCCAGGAAAGATGTCGCCCCTGCCGCCAATCAGGAGGCCATAACCAACTTAGCTGGTTTTGCGTAGTTTTCAGGTGGAGGAGGATTGATCCAGACCACCTCCGGCTGATGCCAACAGCGGGTGGTTCCAGTCCAGCGGAGTGGATGAAGTTGACGGGCCAGCTCGTAGACGCGGGCACGGTGTCGGCAGATCTCAATGGCTTTGCCGCTTGGCGCTGAGATGGGGTCACGAACCGGATGCCGCTGTGGCGGTGCTGATCGTTGTACCAGCCCACAAATGCTGCCACCCAGCTGCAAGCCTCTGCCACGCTCTGGAATGGCCGCCGGGGGTAGTCCGGCCGGTATTTCAAGGTGTGGAAAAGCGATTCCGAGTAGGGGTTGTCGTTGCTCACCCTTAGCCTGGAGAAGGATCGGAGCACACCCAGCTCCTCCAGCCGGCTCTCCAGTATCGCCGCCCGCATGGCGTTGCCGTTGTCGGCATGGAGGATCAGAGGCTGGGGCCGACCCTTGCTGATCCGCTCCCGCAGGCAGGCCCGGCTGACGAGGTCAGCGGCGATCTGGGCCTCCTCTCGCTCGGCCACGTCCCAGGCCACCACCTTGCGGCTCCAGACATCGATCACCAGATAGAGGTAGAGCCAGACGCCACGGACGCTGGTGGGCAGGTAGGTGATGTCCCAGCTCCAGACCTGATTCGGCCCTAGGCCTGCAACCGCGGCACCGGGCGGGGCTCCTGGGGCGGCCGAGCCCGGCCACGGCGATGGGCCTGGCCATGGTCATGCAGCACGCGGTAGAAGCTGCGCTCCGAGCCGATGTACAGACCCCGATCGGCAAGGATCGGCACGATCTGGCCCGGTTGCAATGCCGCGAACTCCGGCTGGTTACAGGTCAGAAGGATGCGCTGGCGCTCCTCGTCGGTGAGGCGGTGAGACACCAAGCGGTGGCTGCCTTTACGGCCATCCAGGCCGTCCCCAACACCGGCGAACTGCCGCCGCCAGCGCTGCAGCGTGGTGAGCCCCACGCCCAGCAGCGCCGCCACCGCTCGGGCCCGTGTACCAGCCGCGATGGCCTCATCGAGGATCTCCAGGGCCTTGCGGCGATCCTCAGGTGCGGTCAGTCCACCTCGTCCTCGCCCCAGTAGGCCTGGATCTTTTTTGAGGCGATCAGCAATGCCGCCGCCTCCGCCAGGGCCTTGTCCTTACGGCGCAACTCCTGCTGGAGCATCTTGATTTGGCGCTGATCCTCCTGGTGCCGCTTCTGGAGGTTCTTCTGGTCGTCCATGGTCAGCAGCGGCTGGGCATTGGCATCTTGCGCGGCCTGACGCCAGCGGTCCACCTGTTCGGGGAACAGACCCCGCTCCCTGCAGTAAGCACTCAGCTCAGTGGCATTCAACCCAGCACCTCACCATGTCGAGACTGGACAAGGCCGCCCTTCGCTTTGAGGTAGGCCTTCTGGGCCGTAAAGATCTTCTTGCCCAGATTGAGCTTCTCGAGCAGGCGCCGGCTGTATTTTCACAAGGAAGAGCTGAGTTTTGCAATGTCTCCCAACCCGATTCAAGCAATCCAATGAATCAACCCTTCACGGTGATTCTCGCCATCCCTGCCCGGCTGGAATCCAGACGCCTGCCGCGCAAGCTGGTCGCTGACATCGGTGGCAAATCGATGCTCCAGCATGTGCTGGAACGCTGTTTGCGGACCAGGGCAACAGGCGCCACCGTGCTCTGCACCGATAGCCAGGAACTGTCCGACCAGGCTGCAGGATTGGGGGTTGCTTCACTCCTTACCAGCGCTGACTGCACATCCGGGAGCGATCGCATTGCCTCCGTGGCGGATCAACTGTTGGCCGCAGTGAACAGCGCACCGGAGCGCACCATCATCATCAATGTGCAGGGCGATCAACCCTTCCTCGACCCCGCCTTGATCGATGCCATCGCCGCCTCCTTCATCGCTCGCCAGCCGACCCCCGAGGTGCTGACGCCCATCTATCGGCTCAGTGCTGAGAAGTTGCACAATCCGAATGTGGTGAAGGTGCTGCTGGCGGCCGATGGCCGTGGCCTTTATTTTTCCCGCTCGGCCCTGCCCCACGTGCGCGATGTGGATCCGGCCGAATGGTGCAGCCACACCAGCTTCTGGGGGCATGTGGGCATCTACGCCTACCGCGCTGATGTGTTGCTGCGCTGGCCCCAGCTGCCCATCTCGCCCCTGGAGCACTTGGAGAAGCTCGAACAGCTGCGGCTGATCGAGGCCGGCATCCGCATCGACACCCTGGAAGTGGAAGGCGACCAGTTTTCGGTGGATACCCCCGAGCAGCTGGAGCAGGCGCGGGCCATCGCGGCCGGGAGAAGCTGGTGATGGGGTGCTAGTGGTTTCGAACAGCTCGCCATGGCCCGGCCGCTACAGCGCAAACATGGCCTGCAAAATACTGAGCAGCTCAACAAGCGTGGCTTCGTCCAAAACGCCCAGTTTCCTAATCAGCCGATCTCGATTGACAACCCTGAGTTGATCAGCAACCACGTGGCCGTCCTTATCATCAAATTGGCAACTTACGCGGAAAGGATAGGGATAACTACCTGTTGTCAGCGGCGCAACGATCAACGTGCGGAGATGGGCATTCAACTCATCTGGGGAAACGACAACGCAGGGCCTCGTTTTCCTGATTTCTGATCCTCGCGTGGAATTAAAGGAAACAAGATAGATATCACCCCTTGAGACAGCTTCTTCTATCACCAGGACCACTCTTCGTCGTCAAAACAGGTGCTGCTCATTGCATCGAGCAGACCTTCTCGATCGCATGCTGCTGCCGCTTCTGCCCAGCCTGCCCTTGGATGGGCCGAGGGCCTGATCGTCAGCACGCCAGGCGCGGCCTCGATTTCGACCTCATCCGCAAGTCCCGCAACCTCGAGTAGTGGCTTCGCGAGACGGATGCCCCGGGAGTTTCCAATTTTGACCAACTTCCCCCGAACCATGGCGACCCCAGACAGGCGTACTCACATTGTAGCCACCATCTCCTCCCTCAGCCTCACGGCCGTCTTTCTCCATCCCGGCGACGCCCTGCACGGGGATATGGGCATCGTGGCCGCCGACGATGTGGTGCTGCTGCTCTCCAACAGCGGCGAAACCGAAGAACTCCTCGCGATCCTTCCCCCTCAACCTCGCCCCCACCGCCAGGGCATCGCCGTTAACCACCCTGCCGGCAGCCGATCTGGCCCCCCTTGGCGCCGAATGCGCCCCTGCCGGCGGTGATCGCCAATCTCACCTCCGGCAGCCGCAGCCTGGGCAGCCTCGGGGCCGCCTGGATGCATGCCACCCACGTCCCCGGCCGCCTCGATGGCGACGCTCGATCCGATCACGGTGACACCCGACACGATGGCCGCCACGGCCCTCGATCTGATGGAGCGCAACGGCAAGCGAACGATCTCGGTGCTGCCCGTTGTTGATCCCGCCGATCCCGGGCGTCTGCTGGGCCTGCTGCGCCTCCATGATCTGGTCCAAGCCGGACTGGGCAATCCATGAGCCACCCCCTGCGCTTGATCGCCGGCCCCTGCGTGATCGAGAGCCGCGACCTCGTGCTGCAGATCGCCGATCAGGTGGGCGAACTCTGCCAACGGCTCGGCATCGACTACGTGTTCAAGGCCAGCTTCGACAAGGCCAATCGCAGCTCAGGCAGGGCGTTCCGCGGGCCCGGGGCCGAGGAGGGCCTGGCGATTCTCCAGGAGGTGCGCGAGCGCTTCGCCCTGCCGGTGCTCACCGACATCCACGAAAGCCACCAGGCGGCAACGGCTGCTCAGGTGGTGGATGTGCTCCAGATTCCCGCCTATCTCTGCCGTCAGACCGATCTGCTCCAGGCCGCCGCTGCGGCGGTGGCAGGCAACTCCAAGTGCGTGAATGTGAAAAAGGGGCAGTTCCTGGCGCCCTGGGACATGGCCCAGGTGGTGGCCAAACTGGCGGAATTCGGGCTGGAGCCCAGCAGCGGCAGGCTCTGGCTCACCGAGCGGGGATCCTGCTTCGGCTACAACACCCTGGTGGTGGACTACCGCAGCCTGCCCCAGCTGCAAGCGCTCGGCTGCCCGGTGATCTTCGATGCCACCCATGCGGTGCAGCAACCCGGCGGGCTGGGCAGCAGCTCCGGCGGCCAGCGGGAGTTTGTGGCCCCTCTGGCTCGGGCGGCCGTGGCGGTGGGGGTGGACGGGCTCTTTCTGGAGGTGCACCCCGACCCCGACCAGGCCCTCAGCGACGGCCCGAACATGGTGCCTTTGCATCGGCTGGAGGCCCTGTTGCGGCAACTGCTCAGCCTCCGGGAGGCGATCGCTGGTGGCGTTGCCGTGAGCAGCCTTTGATCCCGCCGGCCCTCTCCTATTGCCTGCGTCGCCGGCTCCTCAACCCAAAACTGCGCCGGATCCGCCTGGTGGTCTGCGATGTGGATGGCGTGCTCACCGATGGGGGTTTGTCTTACGACGAGGAAGGGAAAGTGGTGAAGCGATTCGATGTGCGCGATGGGCTGGCCGTGCGCATGCTGCAACAGGCCGGCATCACGGTGGCCCTGCTCAGCGGTGGCCGCGGCGGCGCCAGCGAGCAGCGGGCCCTTCATCTCGACATCCACCACTGCCGGGTGGGGGTGGGCAACAAACGCGCGGGGCTCGAAGAGCTCCGCCACGAGCTGGCCATGGGCCGGGAGCAGACCGCCTTCCTCGGCGACGACCTCAACGACCTCGTCGTCCGCCCGGCCACTGGACTCTTGATCACCCCGGCCGATGCGGCCCCTGGCCTGCGCCGCCAGGCCGACTGGATCCTGCGCCGCCGCGGCGGCGATGGCGCCCTGCGGGAATTCAGCGATGCGTTGCTGGCCAGTCAGGGCTGGATGCAGGGCTTTGAAACATCTGGGGTGGGCACCACCAACTGAATCCCCAGACCGGCCCGGGAGCGCAGACGCAAGGCAAACCTCAGCTCCCCTCCCGCCTCTGCTGCAGCCAGTCGCGCCAGCGCCCGCGTTGCCATTTGCCCAGGGGCGAGGGAGCCAGCTCGGAGCAGGCCAGCCAGCGCTTCGGCCGCTGGCTGGGGGGAAGCGCGGCGGCGAGGGCTGCTAGGGAGAGGATTAAGGCGGCATCGGGGCTATCGGGGGGGCCAATTGGGGCGCCATCAGAGGCCCCAACGACCGACAGGGCGGAACGCTCAGCCCGCACCAGCGCCACCAAGCGATCCCCCCAGAGCGGATCGGGCTCCGCCAGCAGCAACAGGTGGCGCAGCGGCAGTCCCGCCTCCCGGGCCGCCGCCAGCAGCCGAAGCTCCACCTGCTCGGGAAACACGGTCTCGCCGCCGCTGTTGATGGCGCCATCGCACCGGCCCAGCAGCTCCAGGCCCCCGGCCTTGCCCCAGCGACCGAGGTCGCCGCTGCTCCACCAGCCCTCATCCAGGGGCAGCGGTTGGAAGCGGCCAGCGGCATGCTCCCCCAGCGCCAGGCTCGCGGCCCGCACCTGCACGGCTCCGCTGGCCGGATCGATCCGCAGCTGGGCGTGGGGCAGGGCCGTGCCGCAGCCGCTCTCCCCCGCCAGAAAGCGCTGCGGCGCCAGCGCCGTGACCATGGCGCCGGTCTCGCTGCTGCCATAGCAGGGGGAGAGGGGCAGCTCCAGCCGCCGGCAGCATTCGGCCAGATCCTCCGGCAGGGCGGCGCCGCCCACCCAGATGAGCCGGCAGCCCCTCAGCCAGTCCTCCCCGGCGCGGTGCTCCAGCAGCCGCCGCAGCTGGGTGGGCACCAGCGACAGCAGCGCCGGCTGATCGGCCGGCAATGGGCAGGCTGCCGCCAGGGCAGCGGGATCCCGCAGCAAGGCTGGGGCCAGCCAGCGCAGCCGCCCCCCCAGCCGGCGCGCCCGCAGCCAGGGCATCAGGCCGCTCACGTGGTGAAGGGGCAAGGGATCGAGCCACTGGCAGGTCGCCGGATCGAGGCCCTGCTCCAGCAGCCACGGCCCCAGCCCATCGGCGGCGGCCTCCAGGCCGGCCACCCCCAGCTGCACCCAGCGCCGCCCTCCGGCACTGCCGCCGCTGCCGACCACCACCGCCGGCCCAGGCGGAGCTTGCGGCGCGAGGGCCGCCGCCAGGGCCGCCTGCTCGCCGGGCGCCGGCAGGGCGATCACGGCGCCATCGTCCAGGGCCTGCTCCAGCAGCGCCGCCGCACTCGCGGGGTCGGCAGCCATGGCCTCAGCAGGGAGCGCCAGGGAGCGCACCGGCCCCTTGGGCCAAAGATCATCGGCCTGATTCACGGCCCCTCCGCCTCCAGAGACGCCCAGGCAACGGCGGGATCGGCGTCGAACAGGGGGCCGGTGGGCCGCCACTGGGGCGCCAGGCCGGGGGCTGTGGGGGTGGGACCGCGCCACTGCAGGGCGGCGGCGTGCTCCACCAGCCTTCGTCCGACACCGGTTTCAAAGGCGGTGCTCACCATCCAGCCGGCTCTGCCGGCGGCCAAAGCCGCGAGCAGCGGCCGAGGATCACCCTCCAGCGCGGGCCGCCGCACCTGCCAGCCGCTCCAGCGCTGCCGCAGCCAGGGGTGGCGCCACAGGGATTCATCTAGCGCCACCGGCAGCCGAGCCGCCAACGCCTCCAGCCCTTCGAGGTCGTCGTCGGCCAGGGGCTGCTCCAGCCATTCCAGCCGCGGCTCCTGGGCCAGCCGTTCGGCCCAGGCGGCGGCGGTGGCCCGATCCCAGCCCCCGTTGGCATCGAGCCGGAGCCGGGCAGCCTCGGGCAGGCGCTCCAGCACCACCTCAAGCAGCTGGCGTTCCAGGGCATCATCACCGGCGGCGACCTTCCACTTCAGCGTCTGGGCGTTGCTGGCCAGGGCCTCCTCCAGGGCTGGCAGCACCGCCGCCCCCGCCGGCAGCAGCCAGGCCGATGGCGGCGCTGCCAACCATCCTTCCGCCAACCAGCCTTCCGCCAAACCGCCTCCCGGCGCCTCACCAGCCCAACCCTCCAGCTCCGCCAGGGCAGCACCGATGCCAAAAGCAAGGGACCCGGGCATCGTTGGCAACGCCTCCTCCAGCTGCTGCCGGCTCAGGCTGGGTCCCAGCTCCGCGATCGTTGCCCTGCAGGCCGCAGGGGTGTCGGCACAGGCGCCCGGTGCGCCTCCCCGCAGGCCCACGCCAAGCTCCAGCGGCGCCGCCTCCCCCCAGCCCAGCCGGCCATCGCTGGCCTGCAGCCGCAGCAACCAGCCGGCACGCTCCTGCAACGCCCCCTGGGCGGTGACCAACGCCCGCGGCAGTGCGAAACGAAAGGGTCGCCACTCCAGGGTCAGCGGCGGGCTCAGCGGTGGGCTCACCGGACCCCGGCGAACCCCAGCAGGGGTGCCACCGCCAACCCAGCCGCCAGACCCAGGCCGCTGAGGGCCTGGAAGCGCAGAGCCAGGAACTTGCTGCCGCCGATCCGCTCGGGCTGGTCGTGGTGGTCGCGCAGCAGCTGGATCAGGGAGCGGGCCGGCGGCAAACCCACCACCCCCAACAGGGCCGTGAGGGGCCAGTGGCCGAGCAGCACCGGTGCCCACTGCAGGGCGAAGCTGGCGGCGATGAACCAGGGCACCAGGCCGGCGGCGGTGGCGGTGCCGAGTCGCACCACCGGCGAACGCTTGCCGTGGGCGGCATCCTCAGCCACCTGGTGGAAGTGGGAGCAGAACAGCACCAGGGTGGTGGCCAGGGCCGGGCCGCTGCCTAGGGCGAGAGCCTGGCTCCAGGGCACCGGGGTGCTGCTGCCGGCGGCGGCGGCGGGGGCCAGGGCGAGCAGGGCGGCGGCCGTGGCGCAGGGCCCGAAGGCCAGCCAGCAGAGCGGTTCCCCCAGGCCACGGTATCCCAGCCGGAAGGGCGGACCCTGGTACACGTAGCCAAGACCGCAGCAGGCCAACACCAGGGCCAGCACCACCGGACTGCTGCGCAGCGCCACCAGGGCCATCAGGCCGAGCCCCACCACCAGGGCCCCATTGGCCAGGGCCGACACCCGGTCGCGGCGGCCGGTGAGGTTCACCACCGAATGGGGCTTGCCGCCGGCATCCACGCCGGTGTCGGCGTCGAACACATCGTTGGCGAGGTTCTCCCAGGCCAGCAGCAGCACGGCCGCCAGCAGAAACAGCAGCAACTGGTCGGCCCGCACCGGCAGGCCACGTCCCCAGCGCCAGCCGGCCGCCAGCAGCACCGGCATCACCGCCACCGCGTACATCGGCCACTTGATCGCCGCCCTCCAAAGGCGCCGCCGGTCCGGGGTCGGGGAACTGGGGGTGGGCAGCGAGGCGTAACGGCTTGCGACGACCTGGGGCTCGGACATGGGGGCGAGGGCCGGCGTGCCTGCAAAGACCCATACATTTGAGCAGCTCTCCGTGCCGGTCCCGAGGTCCTCCCTGGTGCAGGCCCCCCCGTCCTTCACAGACCTGCTGGCGGACGCCACCGCCGCCACCGAGGCCGGCCGGCAGGATCCCGCCCGTCCGGAGGACGACGGGGTGCTGAGCCTGGCCGTGCCCCTGCGCGCCATCGCTGGCCTCGATCCCCTGCAGCTGCTGCCGGAGTTGGCCACCCCCGATGGCTTCCGCTTCCTCTGGGATGGGGCCCCGGGGCTATGCCTAGCCGCCGCGGGCCGCTGCAATGCCCTGGAGCTGAGCGGCGCCCGCCGCTTCGAGCTGGCCCAGCGGTTCAGCAGCGCCAGCCTGGGCCGCCTGGCCAGCCCGCCGTCCAGCGGGCTGCCCCCTTTGGCGCGGCCGCGGGTGCTGCTGGCCTTCGCCTTCTTCGACAGCCCTCTGCAGCAGGGCAGCGGTCCGGCTGGGGTGCAGGCGGTGCTGCCCCGCTGGCAGCTGGCCCGCCAAGGGCGCCAGGCCTGGCTGCGGCTGCAGCGCACCCTTGGCGGCGGCATCACCGCCCGCAGCGTGGCCGAGGAGCTGTGGGAGAAGGCTCGCCGGCTCGAAACCATCGCCAGCCTGCCCGATCCGGGCAGCGGCCCGGCGGCCGTGGGCATCCGGCATGGCAGCAGTTGGCACGGCGGCTACCGCGCCGCGGTGGAGCGGGCCATCGAGCTGGTGGAGCGGGGCGACCTCACCAAGCTGGTGTTGGCGGTGCGCCAGCATCTGGATCTGGATGGCCCCCTCGATCCCCTGGCCATGCTCACCAACCTGCGCCGCAGCCAGCCCGGCAGCTGCCGCTTCCTCTGGCAGCAACAGGGGGGTGATGCCCTGCTGGGGGCCTCCCCGGAACGCCTGCTCACCCTGCGCCAGGGTCTGCTGCGCAGCGATGCCCTCGCCGGCACGGCCCCGCTGGGGGACACGGCGACCGAGCTGATGCGCTCCAGCAAGGACCGCCACGAACACGAGCTGGTGGTGGAAACGATCACCGCAGTGCTGCAGCGGGCGGGCCTGACGCCGCGGCGCCCCCGCCACCCGCGCCTGGCCCGCCACGGATCCCTAGTGCATCTGCACACCCCGATCACGGCCCGGCTGGATCCAGCGCTGCTCGGTAGGACCCACCAGCCCCTGGCCCTGGCGGAGGTCCTGCATCCCACCCCGGCGGTGGCTGGCCTGCCCCGCCGGGAGGCCATCGCCTGGCTGCGCAGCCTGGAGCCCTTCGAGCGGGGCCATTACGCCGCCCCGATCGGCTGGATCGACAGCGAGGGGGATGCCGACCTGCGGGTGGCGATCCGCAGCGGCACCCTGCGGGGTCACCGGCTGGAGCTCACCGCCGGGGCTGGCCTGGTGCGCGGCTCCAGGGCCGAGAAGGAGCTCCAGGAGGTGGCCCTCAAGCTCGGGGTGCTGCAGCAACAACTGAACCTGCCGCTGCGGGCGGGCGCCGATCCAGGCGCCCTGCGGGCCTGATCTCCATCCGCTTCCCTAACCGAACGGCGCACAGGGCACTAACGCCCCAGGCATTCCCTTAAGTCACGGGCCAGCCTGGCGCGACAGTGCGATCAAGCCGGGTGAAACCCCGGCTCACAGCGCCAGCAAGCGCGCGATGGTGAGATCAGCCAGGGGAATGCCGCCGAGTCGTTCCACCTCGCGCACCCCGGTGGGGCTGGTCACATTGATCTCGCTGAGGCGACCATCGATCACATCGATGCCCACAAAGAAGAGCCCCTCGGCGCGCAGCACCGGCGCCAGTTCAGCGCAGATCTCCCGTTCCGCCTCGCTCAGAGCGGCGGCCTCCGGAGCGCCGCCCACCGCCAGGTTGCTGCGGAATTCGCCGCCCGTCGGCACCCGGTTCACCGCTCCGAGCGGCTCGCCATCCACCAGCAGGATGCGCTTGTCACCGGCCTTCACCCCCGGCAGGAAGGCCTGCACCATCACCGGCAGGGCCTCCATCTGGGTCACCAGCTCCAGCAGGGCGCGCAGGCCCGGCGTGCCGGCGGCGGCGAACACCACCCCCTGGCCGGCCCGGCCTCCTAGCGGCTTGAGCACCACCTCGCCGTGCTCGGCCGTGAAGGCCTGCAGCTCATTCACCCGGCTGCTCACCAGGGTGGGGGCCATGCGGTGGCTGAAGCGGAGCGAGCCCAGCTTCTCGTTCCAGGCGCGCAGGGCCGCCGGCCGGTTGATCACCCGCACGCCACGGCGTTCGGCCAGATCCAGCAGGTGGGTGGCATAGAGATAGGCCTCGTCCACCGGCGGATCCTTGCGCATCCACACGGCGTGGAAGTGATCGAGCGGCAGCAGGGTGGGCTCGCCGAGGCTGTACCAGGGTTGGGGCACCTCCCAGCCGGCTGCGGTGCAGCGGATCGGGGCGAGGCTCACAGGCTGGGCGCGGGCCCAGGCGCGATGACCACCGCCACCAGCCGCTCCGGGGACGCCGGCGTCAGCCCCCTGCGGGAGCGCCGGATCGGCGACCGCCGCGAGATCAGCGGGAGAGCACACCCAGGCTTGCAGGCCCGCCCGTTCCGTCGCCTGGATCAGGGCCACGCTGGAATCTTTGGCCGGGTTGAGGCGAGTGATCGGATCGATCACGAAGAGATGGCCCTGCCGGACCAGGCCCTGCCGGACCACGGAGGCGCCGCTCACGCCTCAATGCCGAGGAACTGGTTGAGCCAGCCGCTGCGATCGAGCTCCATCAGGTCGTCGCAACCGCCGATGGCGCGATTGTTGATGAAGATCTGAGGGAGGGTGCTACGGCCTTCGGCTCGGCGGATCATGGCTTTGCGGGCCGTATCATCGCCATCGATCATGTATTCGCTATAGATCACACCCTTACGATCCAGCAGACCCTTGGCACGGATGCAATAGGGGCAGAAACGCCAGGTGTAAATCTCCACCTTCAGAGGCGCTTCATCGCCCCCAAACTCTTGATTCGATCCGGCTTCTGGAGTGGAGCTGGGTTGTTGTGCCATCCGACGCTGCCGATCTCCAGGCTCGAAGAGGTTGATGAGTCAGTTTAGTTCGCGACCCCCAGCAAAAGCAGTGGCACGTGCCTTCTGTCCCCCAGCAGGGGGCCAGCGCCGGGCCGGGGGCGCCTGCCCACAGCCCCCAGCGATCCCGGCTGGTACGGTCAGTCCACGATGAACCGGTTCCGGTGCTCGACCTCACCGACTTCAAGCGCGACCTCTCAGAACTCACCGACCGCCTGGGCCATGCCCAGGACTGTCTTTGACGTACCGGCCCTGAATGCCCGCCAGCGGGATCTGGAGCAGCTGGCCTCCCAGAGCGACTTCTGGGACGACCAGAAACAGGCACAGTCAAAGATGCGCCAGCTCGATGAGGTGAAGGCCCAGCTCGAGCAGCTCGGCCGCTGGCAGGCCGCCATCGATGACGGGCGCGCCACCCTTGAGCTCTACGACCTCGAGCCGGACGCCGACCTCCTCGAAGAATCCAACACCGCCCTGCAGGGCCTGAAGGGTGATCTCGATCGCTGGGAGCTCGAGCGTCTGCTCAGCGGCACCTACGACAAGGAGGGGGCGGTGCTCAGCATCAACGCCGGCGCCGGCGGCACCGACGCCCAGGACTGGGCGCTGATGCTGATGCGGATGTACACGCGCTGGGCCGAGGACCACGGCATGAAGGTGAGCGTGGATGAGCTGAGCGAGGGCGAGGAGGCGGGGATCAAGAGCTGCACGATCGAGATCGAGGGCCGCTACGCCTACGGCTACCTCCGCAATGAGAAGGGCACCCACCGGCTGGTGCGCATCTCCCCCTTCAACGCCAACGACAAGCGGCAGACGAGCTTTGCCGGCGTGGAGGTGATGCCGATGCTGGAGCAGGAGGTGAAGCTCGACATCCCCGACAAGGACCTGGAGATCACCACCTCCCGCTCCGGCGGCGCCGGCGGCCAGAACGTGAACAAGGTGGAGACGGCCGTGCGCATCCTCCACGTCCCCACCGGTCTGGCGGTGCGCTGCACCCAGGAGCGCTCCCAGCTCCAGAACAAGGAGAAGGCGATGGCCCTGCTGATGGCGAAGCTGCTGGTGATTGCCCAGGAGCAGCGGGCCGCCGAGATCTCCGACATCCGCGGTGACATCGTGGAGGCGGCCTGGGGGAACCAGATCCGCAACTACGTGTTCCACCCTTACCAGATGGTGAAAGATCTGCGAACCCAGCAGGAAACCACCGACGTGCAGGGCGT
>BJHE01000002.1:100794-124586 GCA_014191755.1 Cyanobium sp. | reverse complement strand
CGCTTCTGGGGCGCGGTGGAGGACGCCGAACGGCGCCGGCAGATCCGTTCCGATGACCTGCGCTTGCTCGAGGGGTGCACCTACTTGGTGAAAGAAACCACCAACGGCTTCATCGGCGAGGTGGAACCGGGCTGTCGCTGCCTGGTGGAACGCAAGGGTGCCACCGCCTACCTGATCAGCAGCTTCGAGCTCGATGGCCAGGGCATGCGCACGATCGACCAGGGCCACGACCCCCGCAGCCACGAGCAACTCTGGGGCTCCTTAGCTGGCCCCTTTGAGTTCGAGCGCACCCACGACTACAGCGCCGAACTACCGCGCGACTGGCTCCAGGACTGACGTTCGGGCGCATTGGGGTTCAAGCGCCCCTGATCATCAAGCGATCGGGTCATCCATGAAGGACTGCTCCTCCTCTTCCGGGAAGGGATCAAAGGCCGCCTCCCGAAAGGCCGGGGTCACCCCAGCCCTGATCACCCCGTTGATCCCGGCCTGGGTGCCTGCGGACTCGCCGGAGTTAGAACCATGCCCAGAGCCGCTGGAGCCACCAAACAGTGGGCGGCGACCGACGAGCAGGTCCTCCAGGCGGGCTAGCCGCGCCTCGGTGAGGGCCAGAATCTCGCCGGTTTCCATACCCAGGCCAGGGTTAACCTGATCATCGCGATCGTTCAAGCCTGCTAGCTGCTCTTCCAAAACCCCCAGCCGTTCCTCCAGATCGAGCAAGCGATAGATCATCGCCTCTGATACCTGGCTAAGGGCCTGGAAATGCTCACCTAGGCGGCGCTGCAGCTGGGATGCAGTCTGGGCTGGTGGGGATTGGGCGGCCATCGCAGAGCCCACGAGGATTATGCCGGATGGTATCGGCTGAGCGACGGTGCGCCAGCTAACGGCTTTGGAACGATTCCGAGAGAGTCAAGCAAAAGAAATCGGCGGCCAGGATGCTCCTGCTGCAACCCGGTTCCCGAGGCTGGGTTATCATGACCCATAACGCTGATTCCAAGCGACAGGTCAGCTCCCATTCCGGCGGCGACTACACCCTGCCAGGCCGGAGCGTGTTCCAGTTCCATCGCCATGACATGGACGAGGTTAGGAGGCCAGCAATGAGCCATGGAAGTCACTCACTATTGCAGCGATCAGCGCCCAGTGCTGGCGCCATGCTTGGCGGTGCTCCAAATGGCCCAGACAGGTGAGCGGTCACCGTGTCACCCAAAGCATTGCGCCGCAATGCCTTTGGGCGGCACGGTGACCGTTTATTAAGTGTTTCTCGGGGGGGGCGTGCTAGCAACAACAATACGAGGGTTGAAGCGGTTTGGGTGCCTTGACTGGTGACCAGCCATTCACCCCGTGCATCGCGTAGGCGGTCACACCCCTTCCCCCCTAACCACTTCCTGACATCGACCGTCAGGACCATGGAGCTCCTCAATGTTCGACGCCTTCACCAAGGTCGTTGCCCAGGCTGATGCCCGCGGCGAATTCATCAGCTCTGGCCAGATCGATGCCCTCGCATCGATGGTCGCTGAGAGCAACAAGCGCCTAGACACTGTCAATCGGATCACCTCTAGTGCATCCGCCATTGTTACCAACGCTGCTCGCGCTTTATTCGATCAGCAACCATCCTTGACCGCACCTGGCGGCAATGCCTACACCAGTCGCCGCATGGCTGCCTGCCTGCGCGACATGGAAATTATCCTTCGCTACATCACATACGCAATCTTTGCAGGCGACGCTTCGGTGCTAGAAGACCGTTGCCTTAATGGCTTGCGTGAGACATATCTCGCTCTCGGCGTGCCTGGCGCGTCCGTCGCAGAAGGCGTCCGCAACATGAAGGATGCTGCAATTTCGATCGCCAATGATCGCAACGGCATCACCTCAGGAGATTGCACGGCCCTCATGTCCGAAGTGGGCACCTATTTCGACCGCGCAGCAGCTGCAGTCAGCTAATTCACTGAATCCTGCATTCGGTCCTTGAGCTTTCCTGATCAAGTTAAACTTCTCCTTTCTCCAACTCAATGAAGACCCCCCTCACCGAGGCTGTTGCCGCCGCTGATTCTCAGGGCCGCTTCCTATCTCAAACCGAGTTTAACGCCGCCTTTGGTCGCTTTGAGCGGGCCAAGAATGCCCTTGAGGCCGCAAAAGCACTCAACGCCAAAGCCGATGCACTGGTCAATGGTGCTGCTCAAGCCGTTTACACCAAGTTCCCCTATACCACCCAGATGCAAGGGAGCAACTATGCATCGGACGCACGCGGCAAAGCCAAGTGTGCCCGTGACATCGGTTACTACCTCCGTCAAGTCACCTACTGTCTAGTGGCTGGTGGAACTGGCCCCATCGATGAGTACCTCATCGCTGGCCTCGATGAAATCAACCGGGCCTTCGAACTGTCACCCTCTTGGTACGTCGAAGCACTGAACTATATCAAAGCCAACCACGGCATTTCAGGAGATCCCGGAAACATCGCCAATAACTACATCGATTACGCTATCAACGCTCTGATCTGATCCCAGACCCGGTGTTGCAGGATCCTCATGGATCTTCACCTTGGCCCCTTTCGGGGCTTTTTTATTGCCTGATTCCAGCCTCAGCTGGACAGGCCATTCACTCAAGCAAGGCCGGCTATCAGCTGACCAGATCAATCGGCATGAAGCTTGATGTAGATTCGTCTTGACGGATCTGATGCAGCTTGCAGGCATTGGATAATCAATCAGATTTCATGCTCCGATGCCCCTTCCGCTTCTTGCCACTAAGCTGATTACCATGAACGCGCGGGTAAACAGCTTTTTGACGCCGGAAGATCAGGACAGCCGTGCGTTCCAGTCAGGAAACGGCCTGCTCAGTGGCAAAGGAAACGTTGAGAGCCAGATTGCACAGGCCTACAAACAGATCTTCTTTCACGCCTTCAAAGTTGACCGTGAGCCAGCGCTTGAGTCGCAGCTACAGAACGGACAAATCACGATGCGGGATTTTGTGCGGGGTCTTCTACTGTCTCGCAAATTCCGCGACGATTTCTACCGATGCAACAGCAACTACCGCATGGTTGAGCAGGTAGTTAACCGAGTCCTCGGACGCCCTGTACACGGAAATGATGAACGGCTCGCCTACTCCATCATGATCGCAGAACATGGTCTCGGAGCATTTATTGATTCACTCCTGGATTCGGAAGAATACATGGATACATTTGGATATAATACCGTTCCCTATCAGAGGTCACGTACTTTACCGGGCCAAACCTTAGGGACCATGCCCTTCAACCAGCAGGCCCCCCGCTACGAAAGCGTCTGGAGAGACAAAGCCGCCATGCGAGCTCCAGCCAAGGTGGTCTGGAATAACGCGATTGGCGAACGACCGGCCTGGCTAGCCAACGCCCCGGCACCATGGGCTCAAAAGCTCTGGCAGAATACAGTGGCGACCGGTGGTTTTGTGGTCGCGGGACTCGTGCTTTGGATTGCAGCTGCCATGCTGAGCACTGGTGCACAATAAAATGAGATTGCGTTAATAAACTACCGTCATCAATCGGGCTTTGGAATCCTGGTCAACTGATGACCCAAGTGATTGCTCTTCCTATCATGTTTTGAAAGTCAGCCAAATCAAGACCTTTATCCCACAACGAGAACTAAGATGAGAGATCCCCTTGGCCAGCTGCATGCACTGATCGGCTCCCATCAAGGCCAAGATGACCTTATACCTGACGCCAGTCAACCTGGATTTCGTATTAACCTGACTTCTCACAACCTTGAGCTTTGGAAATCAGAGTATAGGCATATTGCTGGGAAGGAAACAAATCTCCTATTGGCATGCTTGAGTTCGACAGGACCACTTGAAGACACTTCGCTGAGCTGGGTTGTTGGAGCAGCAATTCGCCCTGCTACAGTGAAGAATGAGGATGATTGCAGAGTTCTTTTGCATGCTCTTGGCCTAAACTCTGACGTGGTAAATTCTCTCCTGTTGAACTGTCCAGGTATTGCCGGAAGTGTTACCTGGGCTCTTTACCTTGAACGCCATGGCCACCTTGTTGCCACTCCGGTAATTCCATGGACGAAAAACTGAGGCAGCTGAGCATCAACGCGCGCATACTTGGCTTGATGTACGATAAAGCTCTACCCCCATCCATTCGTGCCATATTTAAGCAAGCAGATGAAGCGGCTCGGCCATTAAGCGATCATGAGTTGAGAGTCATCTGTAGATTCTCGGCTGTCGATGCTGACAATCTCCAGCGGCTTCAGTCAAAGACTCCGCAGTTCGTTACGTCTGCCAAGAATCGATTGCTTGAGAAAGATCCAAGCTTGAACCTGCCCGGTGGCGCACTATACCCTGAGGAAAGAGCGGAAGCGTGTTGGCGCGACTGTTGGCACTTTCTTAGGGTGACCATTTATGCGGTTGCGGCAGGCCGCCCAGCGTTCACACAACCTGGCGGTGTACAGGGTCTTAGCGATTTGTATCGAGAGTTAGCCGTGCCAATCAGCAGCATGGCGCTGGCGATAGGATTTCTGAAGTCTGAGGCAGTATCAGACTATTCTACATACGCCAGCCCAAGTGATGCATCAATTTTAAGAGAGGCCTTGCTTCATCTTGAGCAGATGATCCAAAAGCTACCCCAACGATCCAGTTCAGACACTGAGGTCCCCCTATGATCTCATTGCTGGCACAATTCCTGACACCAGCAACAGCAGGTTTGCCAAAGAGTTCGGGCTTCATTTCGGCTCCAATCTGGAGATCCATTGACTGGAAGCACAAGGCAGCAAAGACAACGAAGTCGCCATTAACCAAGCAAAACATCGACCCATCAGATATCATGGCTTCCTATTCCCCCATCGCTTCACTCTCCTTTTACAGCAATACGCCCGAACAGCAGAAACCTCCTGACGATAGACATGCCGGTCCAATTGATGCCAGGGGAGCAGACTGGCGCAACCTACGACTTGGTGAGATGGATTTTTCCAAGGCGCGATTATGCCGAGTAGATCTCAGAGGTGTTAACCTTCATGGCTGCCGACTTGAAGAAACGGATCTACGCCTGGCTCGTTATGACAGCCACACAATATGGCCCCACGGCTTTGATTTCCGGAGCTGTGGTGCAATCGGCCCGCAGGCACGGCTTAATGGGGCTTTTCTCAACAATGCAGATCTTGCCGGCATGGATCTAGAAGGAGCATCGTTAATGGGTGCCTATCTCAGCGGAGCTGATCTCTCAGGTGCTTGCCTGCGAGGGGCACGACTGGCTGGAGCAGATCTTCGCCATGCCCTATTGAGAGGTGCATTGTGTGAGGGGACTCGATTCCTGAACTGCCAGCTTGACTATGTGGATTTCCGACATGCAGAGCTCAAAAACAGTGATTTAAGCGGCGCTAGCTGCATTCGCGGGGCTGACTTTTCAGGTGCAATCGACATCGACACCCTTCGAGGATCTCTGCTTGGCCGGGCTTTCCAGGAACTTGACTGCTGGAATCCACTGACACGCCGAACGACGCGCGAAAGCCTTCATGGCTGAATCCAATCGTGCATTTGAAGCCCGCATGGAACCATCTGCAACCAAACGAAAACCACGAGTCGGCGTTGTCCTGCTGAACCTTGGCGGACCGGAACGGATCCAGGACGTTGGGCCCTTTCTTTACAATCTATTCTCAGATCCGGAGATCATCCGCCTGCCGGTATCAGCGATGCAGAAGCCATTCGCATGGCTGATCAGCAGCTTACGCAGCGGCAAGTCACGGCAGGCCTACCGCTCGATCGGAGGAGGTTCGCCGTTGCGACGCATCACGGGACAGCAGGCCCAAGACCTACAAAGCAGCCTGCGACTCCATGGAGTGGATGCCACCAGCTACGTAGCCATGCGCTACTGGCATCCATTCACCGAATCCGCTGTAGCAGACCTCAAGGCCGACGGAATGGATGAAGTTGTTGTGCTGCCGCTTTATCCTCACTTCTCGATCAGCACCAGTGGCTCGAGCTTCCGGGAGCTGCAACGCTTGCGCAATACCGATCCAACCTTCAGCCGCCTGCCAATCCGCTGCATCCGTAGCTGGTATGACCATCCTGGCTACATCCAAGCGCTGGCTAATTTGATCGCACACGAAATAAAAGCCTGTGAGGATCCGCCATCTGCTCATGTATTCTTCAGCGCCCATGGTGTGCCCAAGAGCTACGTGGAGGAAGACGGTGATCCCTATCAATTAGAAATCTTGGCCAGCAGCAAGCTGATCCTTGAGCAACTAAAGCAGCAGTTAGGCTATACCAATCCCTTCACCCTAGCCTACCAAAGCCGTGTTGGTCCAGTCGAATGGCTCAAGCCCTACACCGAAGATGCCCTGCAGGAACTGGGAGCGCAAGGAGTTAAAGACCTTGTGGTAGTGCCGATCAGTTTTGTCAGCGAGCATATCGAAACCCTAGAAGAAATCGATATGGAATACCGAGAGCTTGCCATAGCAGCCGGAATAAAAAACTTTCGGCGCGTCCCTGCGCTGGACACGGATCCAGCGTTCATTGCCGCCCTGACCGACCTAGTGCAGCAGGCGATGGCTGAAACGGAAACCGATCTCGATCAAGCTGCTCAGCGACCCACCAAGGTGAATCTCAAACCCCAGAACAAGTGGGCCTGGGGCTGGAACAACGACTCTGAGCTGTGGAACGGACGAGTAGCGATGCTTGGGGCTGCCGCAGTCATGATGGAGGTGATCATCAGGCACGGACCACTGCATGGACTAGGACTGCTTTAAAAACTCCTAAACTTCCAATATTGTTGGCTGTTGCTCGTTGCCGCAAGGGAAAAGGGCTGTCCAGCCATGGGCCCGCAGCAATGGGCGGGGCAATATCCCAAGGCCCCAAGCAAGTCAGGCGAAGACGGAATTGCGATTTGTAAATCTACTGGCCAAAATGGCCGCCTTCATAGGATGATCTTCGGGTCATCCCAGGAATGCAGTATCATGTCCTTCGGCCCCGCCTCAATCCTAGGGGTTGAGCGATTCGACAGCGAAACACCCCTCGAGTTGCTTCCTGGAGATAGCGATGCGAACAAAGAGCAGCTGATTCAGGCAGCCTACCGCCAAGTGTTGGGCAACGCCTATGTGATGGAGAGCGAGCGCCAGCTGGTCGCAGAGTCCCAGCTAAAGCTTGGTGAGCTTAGCGTACGTGAGTTTATTCGTTACATCGCCAAGAGCGATCTCTATCGAGCCCGTTTCTTCGATGCCTGCCCACGCTACCGCTATATCGAACTGGCCTTCAGACACTTGCTTGGTCGTGCACCTGCGGATTTCGAAGAGATGCGTGCTCACGCAGAACGCCTCGATAGTCATGGCTATGACGCAGACATTGACAGCTTCATAGATTCAGACGAATACCAGATCGCCTTTGGTGAGTGGACTGTTCCCTTCCAGAGGGGATGGAAGACGGAAAGCTGTCTAACCATGCAGGAGTTTACTTGGAACTTCCAGTTACTCAGGGGGGCCAGCAGCAGCAGCCTCAAGGGCAGTCTGGCTGGTAAGGCTTCGCGGCTTGGTGGGAATGCCTATCTCAACCGAGCGCTTGCAGTAATTCCACCCTCCTCACCGGACAGCCAGGGCTGGAGTTTCAGGCCATCGTCTAATCTCCAGGATGCCCAAACCCGTTTGGGAGTAGGCGCTAGCGCAGAAGGTCGCATTTATCGAGTGGATGTGACAGCGTATCGCGCCAACAACGTGAGGCCGGTTTCTCGTTACAAGCAATCGAACCGCACCTACTTCGTACCCTTCGATCAGTTGTCGGCGAAATATAAGCAGATCCACCGCGAAGGAGGAGTGATCGCCAGCATTACCCCCGCATGACTATTCAATGATTGCCACTCGACTCTAAGAACCATCAAAACTGTTTGGATACATAGTCGCTCCCCAAGCCAGCACTCCCCCTCGCCCCCCTCTGATAGGTCTAATGAGCAACCAATCCTTTGCACTCAGCTTTGGCGCTACGCCTCTTCAGGACAATCCGGTTAGCTACAAGGCTGGTGATGATGAATCCAGCCTTAACCTTGTGATAAATGCGTGTTACAGGCATGTCTTCGGCAACACCATGCCGATGGAAAGTGAGCGCCTCGAATCTGCAGAATCGCAACTGAAGCATGGCCAGCTAACGGTTAGAGAGTTCGTTCGCTCCCTCGCGAAGTCGTCTTTTTACCGCTCACGCTTCTATGAAGCCGTGGCGCCCCATCGCTGCGTTGAATTGGCAATCAAGCATCTACTTGGTCGCCCACCACTGGATGAGGCCGAAGTGAGCACCGAAGTGGCGAGAATTGCTAGCAGCGGCTTTGACGCGAGCATCGACGCCCTCATTGATTGCGAAGAGTACGGACGTTCATTCGGAGACGACACGGCCCCCTACATCCGGACTTGGAACAGCCCTGCCGGCTCGCCACAATCGGCCTTCAATCGCATCGCCGCCCTGGAGCAAAACTTTGCTGGCAGCGATTCCGCGATCGGCTCCAAGAGTAAGCTCCTCGTGAGTCTGGCCAGGAATCAGCCCATCACGATTAGTGTCCCAACCCAGGTGTACCGAGCCCAAAGTTTTGGAGGATTCGGAGTAACTGGAACGGGTCGCGCAGCCTTTGTGCCTGTGCGTCGTAGCAGCAGCGATGGAGGAGATTCCGTTCCACTGCGTGGCGATCTGTATGTGGGATTCGGGCTCGGCCAGCGCAGCCAGGAAATCTTCCAACGTCTTCCGGGAGACACAGCCGATCAGATTCAGGGGTTGCTCCGTGCGACCTACCGCCAAGTGATGGGCAACCCCCATCTCATGGAAAGCGAAAGGGTACTCAGCGCCGAAAGCAAGTTCGCCGAGGGATACCTCAGCACCCGCGAGTTGGTCCGCGCAGTTGCCTGTTCACCGGAATACAGACGTCGCTTCTTCGAGAGCAATGCTCCCTATCGATTCGTTGAACTCAACTTCAAGCACCTGCTGGGACGCGCGCCTGCTAGCCAAGCCGAGCTGAGTGAACATATCCAGCGGCTGGCCGTTCAAGGCTACGAAGCGGAAATCAGCAGCTACCTTGATGGCACAGAATATCAACAATGGTTTGGCGAAAACACTGTTCCATACGCCCGAATCCAAACGGAGAATGGCCGCAACCAAATTGGATTTAATCGTCACTTGGCGCTGGTGCAGGGCTTCTCAAGTAGCGACAGCGTGCAAACTTCCTCCAGCTTGGTGACCTCGTTAGGTGCCAAGGCTCTTCCAGACGGCTGGAGCAGCACCAAGGTACGCCTAAACCGCCGCTCCGCCTTCAGCGGCTCGGTTGACCCCACAACAAAACGGTATCGGATATCCGTCCAGGCGCAACCCGCAGGCGGCCGCCAGCGCACACCCAACGCCAGCTACCTAGTCTCTGGTAAGGATATGACCACGCAATTGGCCTACATCCACCGCCGTGGCGGACGCATCATTTCAATCACTGAAGTTGCCTAAGCCTGGCTATTCCCGCTGCTTTTATTTAAACACTCGTTTCTCCCTTTGCTGTTTTCTTCATCGCAATGACCCTCACACTCACCACGTCATCAGCGCAAGACCAAGCCCATGCCCAGGACATCCTGCGAGCTGCATACCGGCAAGTGTTTGGCAATGCACACTTGATGGAAGAGCAGCTGGTTGCGACCGCTGAAAGTCTTTTCCTCCAAGGTGACCTCACAGTTCAGGGACTGATTTCCGCCCTTGCCTGCTCAGACACCTATCGCAGACTGTTTCTCGAAAAGAATGGACCCTATCGTTTCGTTGAACTCAACTTCAAACACCTGCTGGGCCGAGCTCCGCGCAACCAGACAGAACTGAGCGAGCATGTTCAGCGACTGGCAGCGGAAGGGTATCAAGCCGAAATCGACAGCTATGTCTATTCCGCTGAGTACGTGAATGCCTTCGGTTTCGACAGCGTTCCTCACTGGCGTACCACCGCTACCACCACTGGAGAAAGCAATATCACCTATGTGCGTTCTCTGAATCTAAGAGGTGATTTCGCTGCCTTTGATGGGGGTACACGACCGATCCTGAAAGCAAGCCTTGCAACGGGTTCGGCACCGGCCACTGCTGCTCGTAGTAACCGGGGGGTAAGTTCTAGCCGCAATCAACGTCGCTATCGCATCAGCTGGAGCACATTGACGCCAACCGGAGTGAACCGCCGAGCTGTTCAAGTGTCCGTTGTCCCCTTCAGCAGCCTCACCGCAACGCTACAGAGTGTGCAACGTCGCGGCGGCATAATTCTATCGGTTACAAATGGTTGATCGACGCTTTTTGGACTCCTAACCTGGTTTATGGTGGGACAGGCAAGCAGTTTGACCTAGAAGGAAACAGCCTAGTTCTTCCCACCATATCCTGATCTCCCTAACCCAAAATGCAATCCCAGTCTCGGTTCACACAGGTCCCATCCAGAGCGATCAAGGCCAGTTCTTCTGTGGCAAGGGATCTAATGATCCACAGCCTGGTCCACATGGTGCAGGCCGCCCGCCCAGAATCTGATAGGCACGCCACACTCCCGCAATTGGCCTATGAGCATTGAGCAGTTCGTTGCCCGCTCAGAGGGGCAATGGCGGTCGATGCGTTCTGCGCACGCTCTGGCTTTTAGACAGTTTGAGGATGTCATCAGCAATATTAGTATCGAACGGCTAGCGATTGACCACGAAGAAGTGCTAGACTACCTGGCAATGCAGTCTATTTTGCCTTCCAAGATCTCATGCCCTTTTCAGATAACTTGGCAGGCAGAGTCTGATTGGGAACCAGATGATACCATGGCAGTTTCTCAAGGAACCAGCATCCTGATTCCGATTCCAAGAACCGAACTAACGGGGCAGCTGCTGCGTAGCACAGGCTATGCAGAATCGGAGCCGGCAGTTGCCTCCTATAGCTTTCTCGATGATGGCACATTTATCCTCAAGACTGTCTATGGTCAATCAATAGCAGAGGAACGAATCTGGTTTCTCTCTGAGCACGTGCGTTGCCGATCCTCTGTTCTACGAACATCAGAGGGATCGGGCATATTGCAGACTTCCTTCAGCTCGGAAATCAGGAGAATAGAGGCTTGAGCCATGGATTCTGCATCCATACTGCATTTCGCTCAGACCATTTCTGGCTGTTTCAGCAACCATCAACAGGCAAAGGCAGAGCCATCCAAGTTCGCTCATATCAACATTTTCTTTCGTCCCTTTCCATGGGAGACTTTTCGTGGCCCTTGGTTTTACTCTGAGCAGAGTTATGATTATGATCCTTGGCGTCCATACCGTCAGGGAGTGCATCGGCTAATCAATGCAGACGACCATCTTGTGATGCTCAACTTCGGTCTTCGTAACGGAATTCGCACAGCCGGAGCAGGATCTCGCCCCGAACTCCTGTCTGGGATCGTCGTAGATGATCTGCTGCCCCGTCCAGGCTGCGCGATGGTCTTTCGCCAGAAAGAAGATGGTTCTTTCAGGGGTGAAGTGGAGCCGGGTTGTAAATGCCTGATTCCCCGCGATGGACAACTGACCTATCTTGTCAGCGAAGTAGATTTTGGCAAGGATCACTGGTTGAGCCGAGATCGCGGCTTTGACCCGAGTACGCACGCCTATCTCTGGGGATCTGAGCATGGACCTCTACGCTTTAGCCGATCCCATCGCTATGGCGACCATCTCGATAAAGCCTGGCTCCAGAATATTCATGAGATCAGCTAAGGAAGATGGGTACAAAGAGTCCACAGCATCAGCTGGAAAGTTGGATTCGATCACAGCATCTAATCTGCCGTGGGACTAACTTTATCTTTGAGACAGTTGATCAATCTCTGATCGATCGATTCGAACACTGTCTGCTTTCGTTAGGGGGTGAGATCACCTCCATACAAGAAGTAGGTGCTTGGCCGATGGGGCCAAAGCGTACTTTTAAAATTTTACGTGCTGTGGCAAAGGTTCCAAGACCTGCCGGACAGGCGTTCGTGAGCTATTGGGCAAGCAATGGAAGCACAAAGACACGATTTTCAGAAATCAGTGAGTAACCCAGCCACCTGCCGTTTCTTGCTCTCGACAAAAGCATTTGGATCATTAGTCTTGATGTGCAAGTGCACGAGTTGAGTGCCGATCGACATGCCCATTCCAATCATTTGTGCAGCCGCCATCCACGACGCATAGCGACATTCCCAATTCGCCTCCAGTTCAGGGTCCAGCAGTTGAGTTAGAGAAGAATTTAATCGTTCGGGCTGAAGACTTAATAGGGCTAGAATGGCCGCTGGGCGGGACTTGGTAAACTGCGGTCGGCGGTTGAAGATGGCATCATCGCAATAATTTTCTACCTTAGCCTTTTCATCACCCCAGTCAACTATCATGGCAAATAGGCGAATAAAAAAATAGTGAGCTCCATAGTCATTGTGGGCCTCTTCCAGCCAGC
The DNA here is from genome assembly GCA_014191755.1 of Cyanobium sp. Taxonomy (GTDB): domain Bacteria; phylum Cyanobacteriota; class Cyanobacteriia; order PCC-6307; family Cyanobiaceae; genus Cyanobium. The sequence continues at coordinate 112,235 of BJHE01000002.1, read as the reverse complement.
GCTGCTCGAGCAGAGGCCACAGGCGGTCGCCCGGTTCGCAGGCAAGTGTTTGGAGCGCAAGATAGCAGCGACTAAAATCCGTACCAAAAAACTCATTAATCAAAAACAAATTCTCTTGCTTTTCGCCATAGCTGTGGACAAGCTGAAGGCACTCAGGGCTATCCAATAGCAGCGAATCTAGTGTGTCCAAAAGCGATAGGCCGTTGCATAGCGGCTGCGCCTCGGGCCAGAGCAGACGCACCGCCCGCATCCGAAAGACCGGCGATACAGGTGTGCGCATAATCTCCTCAAGCAGCTCTATTGCGCCAGCATCAATCACATCCTGAATAGCCGACTGCCGGTCCATCTGATTTGGTAGAAACAGTTGCTCGCCAAGGCTCAGGATCCGATCTTTCGATCCAGATAGAGTGGCCACAGCGGCGATTGCTGCACCACGGACACCAGGCCTATCATCATTCTGTAGAGCGCTGATCTCGGGAAGTGCTTGCATGACCCTTAGGCCGGCCAAACTCTGAATCAGCACACGACGATTCTGACGGCGGTCTGCCAATAAGGCCACCATCTGGTTGATGAAACCTTGATCCTGGCAGCCCAACTGGTGCAAGGCCCAAGCTGCATTCTCTACCAAATAATGGTCGTCGCTGTTCAGACACTTGCCAATGCTCTGGATCGCATCTCTGCAACCAAGCCGCGCCAGCACCTCCACGGCTTTGCGTTTAGCGAGTTGAGTTGCTTGCGTTTTATCTCCATCTGCGAGCAGCTGAAGCAAGGCCTGTTCCGATTGCCAGCCTGGAAAGTTGAGCAATTGGGCCGCCGCCATGTAGCGATCACTGCTTGACTCCAATTCGGCCACTGGTAAAGACAGAATGCGCAAAGACTCTTCCAGATCAAGGCCCGGATGAATGTTATTAAAGCGGCTTGAACTCACTGGCTCGTTCATCCTTGATTACATCGATCATTATCCCATGCGCTGCCGATCACGGCAGCGTGATGTTGATGCTACGCCCCAGCTAGCTACAGCGCAGGAGAATTTCGAAGCACTGCCCTCCCCTGACGCTGATCGGCCGGAACCTAGTCAACCAAAAAACTAAGCGCATAAGCCAACGCACGACCGAGCCACCCTCCCAGAGCAAGCGGACCTAAAGCCGTTCCACTACTGCGGCATGTGGAGCACTTCAAAGACGCCATCGGCTGGACGGCCAGCTTTCAGCTGTTCCCATTGAATACTCTCCAGAAAAGCAACTGGATCAGGAGTTTCAACGACGTCGACCCCCCAGGCGCCGAGACCGAGTGGTGAAGAGCTGGCTGCCGGTGTGTCCTTGCGTCCTCCTAACGCAAGAATCCCATGGTCGACCCCATGGCCATCGTCGCTACGCAGTGATGCCCATCCTGCCACCAGTTCCTCAGCAAAACGCGGGGCATCAAGCGGGCTCTCCATCCTGAGACGCCAGTGCGGGTGGGACAAAGCTTCCGCCGAGGTGACCGTTGGACAGAAGCGTTTCAACCCTGCCGCCAATTGCAGCCCATCCAAGGGGGGGCAACATTCACTCGCCACCTGCAGGTTGTGGGAGATCAAGAAGGTGGTCATTGCTTTGCTTCAATCGGGCTTATGTTAAGAGCAGACACACCAGCCGGGTGCCGTCTGGCTCTGCGTCAAGAATGGGCCCTGGACTGCCACACCGCCTTGATCCACGAGACTCCGCCACTGACGCCGGCCTCTGCCGCCATCTCCCTCAGTGAAGAGGAAGCAGCGCTTTTAGCTTCGGAGCTGAAGCAGCAGTTGCGCTCCGGAGATCGCCCCGCCGGGGATCAAGATTTGATCGAGAAGATGGTGGCGGGGCTCGGCGATCCACGCGGCCTGATGCGGCTCACCTTCGCCGAGAGTCTGGGTGCCGTTGGTCCCGCAGCCGTTCCGGCTTTGTGCCAGGCCCTTAGAAGCCACGCCAATGTGACCGTCCGCCGTGCCGCCGCCAAAACCCTCACTTTGATCGGTGACCCCGTTGCACTCCCCGATCTCCTGGCTGCGCTTCTGAATGATCCGGATCCGGTGGTGCAAGGATCTGCCGTGGGTGCCATGGCAGCCACTGGTGAGTGCGCCGTGGAGGCTCTGATCGCTGTTCTCTCCAATGCCGAGAGCACCACCATGCACCTGGGACTGGCCAGCTGGGGGCTGGCCTTCGTCGGTGCCAGGGCGCCAGAAGCACTGCGCCGAGCAGCCCGTTCTGCCGACACCGAAGTGCGTACGGCGGCGATTGCCGCCCTGGGTGAGCAGATTCAGAGCCTGGACGACGACGAGGCCCGGGTGCTGGTGATCGAGGCTCTCGCCGATCCGGCTGAACCGGTGCGCGCAGAAGCCGCCACCCTGCTGGGGAAGCTGCATGATCCGATCTGGGCCTCACCGCTCCTGCAGCCCTTGCTAAGAGACCGTTCGGATCAGGTGCGCAAGAATGCCGCCCTTTCGTTGATGAAGCTGCGAGCCATGGATGCCATCACCGAGCTAGAGGTTGCCCTGGCAGCAGAAGCCAGCGACCAGGTCAAGCCTGTGCTGCAGGTCTCACTTCAGCAGCTACGCAAACATCAACGAGCCGTCGACGACCTCTGAGGCCTGCCTGAACAGCAGACTGATGGCCCCTTGTTAGGCTAGCCCCTTGATTAGGCCAATGGCTGCCGCATCCGTAGCTCCTCCAGCCTGGCCATCGACGCAATCACCGTTTCGAGCACATAGGGATCGGTGTTCTCGGCGGTGGACAACTCAAGGAAACAAGCGGCCACATCCGGATGATCGATGCCAGCCAGGGCAGTCACCGCTGCCACGGCCTGCGCCTCGTTCTTGCCTCGGCACACTTGGAGCAACAGCGGCAGCGCCTGCCTGCCGACCTGGCCGAGGGCCATCACAGCGGTGATCGCCACCACGGGGGAATCGTCATGCAACGCGGCCTCAAGGGCTGCCATGGCTTCCGGAGGAACATCGATGCCGGGCCGATTGGAAGCAATCTGGGCATAGGCCTTCACGCAACTGGCGCGAACGGTGGCATCGAAGCTGGCGTGGAACTTAGCGGCAAGGGGCAGCATCGCCCGATCGGCGAAAGCACCTAGGGCGCGCACCGCTGCCCGTCGCCTCACCACATCCTGATGATCGAGCATCAGAAGCAGCCGAGGCAACGATGCATCGGCATGGTGCCGAACCATCTCCAGGAATGCCTCGGTCTGCACGTAGGGATTGGGATGCCCAAGATCGTCGAACAGCTGATCAAGGGAGCCGGTGCTGGTGGCAGGAGCCATCGGAAGGTCGTCGCTGCGAGGGGAAGGGCCTCAGAAGGGGCCGTCAACAAAAAAGGGGAGGCCTAAGCCTCCCCCCTGCGTAATCACACGGGCCTCAGGAGAGGGAATTGATGGCGTAATCGAGGTAGCTCTTGAGCTCGTTCAGAGCCTGGGGGCTCATGTCGCGAGGGGAGCAGGCGCGGTCACGGGTGTAGGTGAGCGCTTCGACGTAGGCCGCAGTGGGGAGATTCAGGGTGCGATAAACCTCGCGGGCGCCGGCAATACCCCACTCGTCGAGGGGGCCGGTGCCGCCCACCACCAGGCAGTAGTTGATCAGGCGCATGTAGTGGCCGAGATCGCGGTAGCACTTGTCAACCTTGGTCTGGTTGCTGCCAGCTTCGCCGGCTTGCTTGAGATAGGGGTACTTCTTGAAGCAGGCATCCCCGGCCTCCTTCACAACGGCATCCATACCAAGAGCCAGCTTTTCAGCGGCTTCCAGGCGGGCAGTGGCGCGTTGAATATTGCCCTGAACGGCCTCAAGGTCGTTCTGGCTGGGGAAGCGACCGGCGGCGTCAGCGGCGGTCACGACAGTGGTGACAACTGATTTCATTGAATGGTTCCTGTGATGGAAGTGAAAAGGATGAAAAAGCTATTGCTGAAAGCCGATCAAGCCAGAGCGCTGGCCACGCGGTCGAAGTAGGAGGCAGCTTCGGCAACCAGTGCGGAGCAATCGCCCTTGATGGTTTCCATCTTGCGGAAACGGGTTTCGTCGGGATTGGTGCCGCTGGTGTTGGTCTCGTTGATGTGGGCCGTGGAAGACGCCTTCATGATCGCCACGGCACGGGCGGCTGACTGCAGGGGCACACCCAGAGCGATGTAGGTTTCCTTCAGACCGTTAAGGCAGCGGTCGTCAAGAACGGAGGAATCGCCGGCCAGCAGGGCATAGCTGATGTAACGCAGCACGATCTCACCATCGCGCAGGCATGCGGCCATGCGGCGATTGGGATAGCAGTTGCCACCAGCCTGGATCAGTCCGGTGTTCTCGCAGATCATGCCGGTCACGGCATCAGACACAATGCAGGATGCATTGGAGGAGATGGCATTGACGGCATCGAGGCGCTTGTTGCCCTCAGCAACATAGGCACGAAGAGCTGCCAGTTCATTGCCGCCAATAGCAGCATTTTTTGAATCAGCGCTTACAACAGCGCGAGAGAAGGCGTCGAGCATTTGGGAGAACCCTGGCTTTAGGGACTTGGGGAGCTTCTTAAAGGCTCTGGCCTTTCTGAAATTGCTATAAAAGCAATTGAAAAGCAGCTATCGAGCTTGTCCTAAGGACTGAAGCACCATGAAATTAACCCGAGAGCCTGGCCCAGACCCCAAGCGGATGGGTGACGCAAGATTTTGTGATCTAAGCCCGATCGGCCGCTTCCCAGACCCTGGCCGACCGGCCCAGATCGTTTGACGTGCCATCGAACGCGCCTGTTGGGCATGGCCTCCCGGCGAGCCCGCGGCCGCGGTGACAGATCCCGGGCTCGACCGACTACCTACCCTGATCGGAGCCACCTCGTCCGATCCATGACCGATCCCAGCCATCAGGACTGTCTCGAGTCAATCGAAGTGCTTACCACCTACCGCGATCGCCTGGTCAGCGATGTGAAGGCCATGGGCCAGCGGCTCAAGCTCCCCCAGAAGCAGGTTGAGGCCACCCTCGCCTCCCACGCCGAACTGCAGCGCATCGAGGCGGTGCTGATCCAGCTGGCCAGCCAGCTGGAGACCACCACTCCGTCCTGATCCGCTTCAGGCCTGCCGTTTGGCTGGCATGGCCTTTCATTGAGGCCTGCAACCGACGGACCTGATCCCTGACGATCCTCCCTTAGGTTCGAGCCAGAACCATTCCTGCCTTGCTGCCATGGCTGTCAACCTTGCCCTCCAGCTGCGGGAGGGTACGAAGAAGGCCCACACCATGGCCGAGAACACAGGCTTTGTGAGCTGCTTCCTCAAAGGGGTGGTCGACAAGGCCAGCTACCGCACCCTGGTGGGGGATCTCTGGTTTGTGTATAGCGCCATGGAGGAAGAGATCGGCAAGCTCGCCGATCACCCCGTGGTGGGGCCAATCGGTTTCCCCCAGCTCAATCGGCGATCGGCGCTGGAGCAGGATCTGGCCTTCTACTTCGGTTCGGACTGGCGCAGCCAGGTCAAAGCCACTCGAGGCGCCCAGGAGTACGTGGCCCGCATTCATCAGGTGGCCCAGACGGCCCCCGAGCTGCTGGTGGGTCACCACTACACTCGCTACATTGGTGACCTTTCCGGCGGTCAGATCCTCAAGAACATCGCCCAGAAAGCCATGAGCCTGGGAGAGCACGATGGCTTGCGTTTCTACGAGTTCGATGCCATCGACGATGAAAAAGCCTTCAAAGCTGGCTATAGAAACATCCTCGACAGCCTGCCGATCGAGCAGGCCTTGGCGGACCGCATCGTGGAGGAGGCGAACCAGGCCTTCCACTACAACATGAAGATGTTCCAGGAACTGGAGGGCAATCTGATCGCCGCCATCGGCAAGGTTCTGTTCGGCTTCCTCACCCGGCGGATCCGGGGCGGCAGCACCGAGGCCGTAGTCGCCTGAACGTGATGGCACAGCTTCCACCGATGACCATGGCGGATTTCCTAGCCGCCAGTGCCGGCACTTGGCTGACGCGCCGCGCCGTGCACCATCTTGATCACCAGGACGACGAAGCCGGCGACTCCAATCTCACCATCGAACCTTTTGATCGCTCCGATGCGGCTGTGCAGAGTATCTGCGAAAGCCTTGGCGTTGCCTCCGGCCAGGTGAGTGGCGGTGCGCGCTTCTGGTGGGAGAGCAACCTTAAAGAGAACAGCCGCAGTGACGACCATGCCGCCGTTCTGCTCGATGTTGCGGACCTTGCGAACCCACGCTGTGGCTTGCTACTGCGGGACAAGGGCTACATCGAGAAACAGCCGGTGATCAGCACCTACTGCTTTGCCGAGGACGGGCTGCTCACCATCACCACTCGCTATGACACGAATGTAGGGGTTGAGCGCTGCTGGTTCGTGACCGAAGGCGTACGCATCCGTGTCAGCAGTGTGCAGTTCCTTGATGGCATCAGCATGACGACCTACTGCACCGAGCTGCGCTGTCCCAGTGACGCTCAACTGGAAGCCATCAGCGCAACGGCACGACAGCGTTTCCCACTCGCCACGCAGCCGCTTGCTGCGGATAGCTAACCTCCCACCATGTTCGACCCCTTCCTCGACGAGCTCCACGCACAGATCAGGGCCAGGGGGGGCGAACCCCTGGCGATTCCGAACGACCTGGCCGAGTGCCGCTCTGCCAAGGGCAACAGTGTGATCCGCAGTTGGCTCTGGCAGTTGCCTGGCATCCGCCGCTGGCGGGTGACCCGGCTCGATGCCGGCGAGAGCCTCCAGGTGCTCAATTCCGTGGCCTATCCCGAATACAACCGCGATCAACCACTGCTAGGGATCGACCTGCTGTGGTTCGGTACCCGCCAAAAACTGGTGGCCGTTCTCGATTTCCAACCTCTACTCCAGAAGCCGGAGTATCTGGCCCACCACCTGGAAGATCTTCGGCAGCTGCATGAGCGCTTCCCCGATCTCAACGGCGAGGAAACCATGCGCTCCTTCGACCCGCATCAGTACTTCTCGCCATGGCTGCTGTTCTGCAGGGGGAACGCCGAACAAGCCCAGGGATCATTGCCTGCCGCATTCACGGCGTTCCTCGCCAGTTACTGGGCTCTCCACGATCGCCCCCAAACGTCCGCTGGCCTGCATCCCGACGAGGTACACCGCCTTCAGGACGCCTACGACGTGTATAGCGCCGAACGGGATCCCGCCCATGGATTGTTCACCAGCCACTTCGGCAAGGCCTGGTCGGATCGATTCCTGCAGGATTTTCTGTTCCCCGGCAGTGGCCAGGTGCCGGTTCTTCCCCCCGAGATTTCCCCATGACGTCTTCTGCGCAGCCCCAGCCCTGCAGCCTCGATCCGGTCAACCTGGCTGGCTGGCGCTGGGCTCCTTTCCTGGAGCATGCGGTGCAGGCACTTCAGCCTTTTGAACCGGTTGCCTATCCAATCGACGCGCAATTTCTGCGGCGTGAAGGCGTCGCCGGGTCCAAGGCCCAGCCCGTTGCCGTCTCCACAGCCACCTGGGGCTGCAGCACGAAGAAACTGCGGCAGGTGCGTGCCGCTTGCGTGGAAGCGGGCAGCGCCGCCTCGGTGCTGAATTTCGTGGCTAACCCCTGCAGCGGCTTCGATCTTCCCTTTTTCGGTGCTGATCTGGTCACCTTGCCAGCGGGTCACCTGATCGCCCTTGACCTTCAACCAGCCCTAAAGACCGACCAACGGCACACCGCCCCCGTATGGGAGCGACTGCTGCCGATCTGGGAGCAGTGGCAGAAAGTTCTCCCCTCCGGTGGCCCGATTCCGGCCGAGGCCGAGCCGTACTTCTCTCCCGGCTTCCTCTGGACCAGGCTTCCCCTGGGCACCGACGGCGACGCGCTGATCGAGAACGCCGTCTTCCCGGCCTTCGTGGCCTATCTCGACCTTTACCTGCAGCTGGTGGCCGAGACCCAACCCGTGAGTGACGAGCGCCGCCAGGAACTGCTGGCCGGACAGCGCAGCTATGTGGCCTACCGCGCCGAGAAGGATCCGGCCCGGGGCATGCTGGGCCGATTCCATGGCAAGGAGTGGACCGAGGCTTACATCCACGGGGTCCTTTTCGACCTCTAAGCGCAGGCCGCTCATGCCACCACTCTGCTGAAACGCATCAAGCCAGGCGTCGGATAGAACCTGGGCCCGTGGTATCAATCGCAACATCAGCCGTCGATTCGACAGACGCTGACCACCCTGATGACGGCACTGTCTTCAGCCCCTCCGGGCTTCAAGGTCACCTGAAACCACCATTGACGGCCGTCATCGCTGCGCCGAAGCGTCTGAAAGCTCTGCATTTCCTGGTGCCCCATGGCCAGTACGAGGGCATCGCCGCTGCAACCTGGACAGTTCACCTGCAGGTCCGCCAGCCCCTCCGCTGTGATCTGGTAAGTGGGCATTGGGATGAAACGCCTGAAGCCACACTCTGACGCGAAGCGGAGCTGGACCATCTCTCAGCGAGGTGAGGGTCGAGCCCTCCCTTGCCTCACACCGCGTTGACAAGCCGGCTAAAATTCACGAAATGTAATATTTCCATGACCTCCTCGCCAGATCTGACCTCTCTCTACCAAATGCTGGCCAAGGGGCAGCGTCCCATCCTGCCTTCTGGTGAACAGCGCGCCATTCTTGGCTGTGGCTACGTGGGCCAAGCGGTTGCTAAGGCCTGGAGGCAGGAGGGTCATGAACTCTGGGGAACGACAACCCGCCGTGAACGCCTAGCCGCGTTGGCTGAGCTTGTTGATACTCCAATGATTTTCGATTCCACGGATTCCCGCACCAGCCTCTCCTTTACTGAAGGCCTTGATGGCATCTTGGTGTCGTTTGCACCCTCCAAGACCTCCCACGTTGATATCCATCACTATCGGGAGACCTTCCTTGGGGGTTTGAAGCTGCTGACTGATGCGCTCCAGAAACGCCCCAGGGAAACCCCGCTGCAACTGGTTCACTTGAGCAGCTGCGGTGTCTATGGCAATCGCCATGGTGCCTTAACCGACGAATCCGTCCGACTGGATTCGCTTCACCCGGTTAATGAAGTTCTGGCGATGGCTGAGGACATGATCCAGTCACTCCGCTCAGAATCGGTCAACGTTTGCATTTTTCGACTGGGAGGCATCTACGGGCCTGGCCGTGATATTCCCGCCATGCTCCTTTCAGCTGCAGGCGGCGTTGTTCAACGCAACGGCCAAAACGTGCCTTGCTGGATCCATCTTGATGATGCTGTTCGTGCAGTTTCATTTGCTTTTGAGCACAACCTCAACGACACTTACAATCTGGTGAATGATACCCAATGCACGGGTCAAGAGCTGACTGATCGCCTGTGCGAACAAGCTGGTCTACCACTGGCAAAATGGTTGACAATTGACACGACCGATCGCGTGCTGAACGCCAGAGTGAGCAATGCAAAGCTCAAGCAACTCGGCTTCACGCTGACTCACCCATCCATGGTGGGTTGATAACGACGTTCCACCCAGCTGACAAGGTGATGCTTTTCATCGTAGCCAATGATCAGATGCACAAAACTTTTTGGGCTTAATAGGCAGCCAAAATTTAGATCAAAACGACCGTGGGGCAAGCATTCCGGCAGGCTACATATTAGATTGTCTAAAAAATAACCGTTAACATCATATTTCTGAAAGCTTCTTGCATCGAATCTGGCGACAGCTTGTCCTGGAGGTTGATTCTTTGGCCACTGCCCGGGTTGCAACTCCTGCTCTATCCCAGGCCACCCTGTGATGGTCTGAAAAATATCCTGTAACGAATCTGGCTTGTCCCGTACCGGATCAACAAGGGCACGCTTGCAACGAAAGGGTGTAGCGGCGATGGATTGCAGGACTATAGATTGATCTTCCCGTCGCTGATAAAGAGCAATGAGCATGGAGCGGGAGCGGCAGGTGAAGAAGTTCACCTCATGGCCAGCCCGGCTAACACTTCCGTCCATTTCCAGACTTGACTGACCTGCTGTACTGGGAAAATGCCAACAATTATTGCTTAGATTATAGCTATGCCGAAACAAGGGAAACTTGCGTTCCCCACCTGAAGCGAATCGCAAGCCCGTTCCATGCCAAAGCCCCGTGTTGTCATCGGAAAAACGGATCGCATAGAGCGATCCAGCTGGATCTGATTCTCCTCGGGTCACATTCATTCCAGTACTATCTCGCCCATACCAGGTGGTCACCCCCTGCCAGTCGCCATCGAAGCTGGCACGCATCAGATCCCACTGACGATCTGCTCCTGTGTCGCTCTGGTTGGTCGTCCTTGCCATGGAGATTAATCCAGGATCTAAATCGTTAAGAACTGATTCTCTCAGACTGGCCAGGCGTCAGGCCTCGATCATCGTGACGTGGCAGCAGATGCAATGGCCATGGAATTGCGCCACGACTTCGGACGGAGTATCGATCCACACCCTCACGCGATCGGAGTTGCGACGGAACACGAGGGGCCGACACAAGCGTGTTCCAGCTCCGGTTTCTCCGAGGCAAGGCAGGCGGCGCCAGCCGGGGAGGACTTGACGCAATGCCAACATCAGATTCCCTCTCCGGCACCGTGCGGGCCATGGCTGGAACCACCGATCCAGATTCGGGGATCAGCGCAGCAGGCGAACCGATCAAGGAGGACGAAGCACTGCAGCGCCTTCGACAGACCGACGATCAGTCGCTGCAGTACTACGCCGCCTGGTGGCTGGGCCGGATGCGCAGCCGCCACCCGGACACCGTGCCCCTGCTGCGCGCCGCCCTGCGTCAGCGCCAGCCCCGGGATCCCGGCGGCGGTGTCGAACACAACGCAGTGGCCCGCAACGCGGCCCGGGCCCTGGGAAAGCTGGGGAATTCCAGCGTCGTGCCCGACCTGCTGTCCGCCCTCGAAGACGACGACGACGGTCTGCGGGAGGCCGCGGCCCGGGCCCTAGGCGAACTGCGGGCCCCCGATGCGGTGGAACCGATCTGCGCCCGCCTGGCCAGTGGTCTGGCCGGCGCCGGAGCGCCCATGACCAACAGCCCCAAGCTCCAGGAACCCTGCGAGGCCCTGATCGAGGCCCTGGGCGCGATCGGCGTGGCCGATCCTGCGGTGGTGGGGGTGATCGAGCCGTTCAGCGGCCATGACCGTCCGCTGGTTCGCAGCGCGGCCGCCCGGGCCCTGCTGCAGCTCACCGCCGAGGGCCGCTGGGGTGAGGTGCTGTTGGAGCTGCTGGAGCATCCCCAACTGCAGGTGCGCCGTGCCGCCCTGATGGACCTGGGCGCCGTGGGCTGGCGTCCCGCCCTGGAGCCCATCCGCGCCACCCTGGCTGAGAACAGCCTCAAACTGATCGCCCTGCGGGGCCTGGTGGAGCAAGGCAGCGGCGAGCCCGGCCTGGAGGCCCTGCTGGGCGCCATGGATGACCTGCTCTGAGGCCAGCCGATGTCCTCCCTACCGATGATCGATCCCTTCGCCAGCGTGAGCTCCCTGATCGAGGCGGTGGAGCAGGCCGACACCGCCACCGCCCTGCTGGTCGCCACAACCCGC
>BJHE01000002.1:98493-100142 GCA_014191755.1 Cyanobium sp. | reverse complement strand
GGTCAGGCCCCGCCCACCAGGGTGCTGTTTGTCTGCATGGGCAACATCTGCCGCTCCCCGGCCGCCGAGGGGGTGTTCCTGCACCTGCTGGCCGAAGCAGAACTGGCGCACTGCTTCAGGGTGGATTCAGCCGGCACGGGCGGCTGGCACGTGGGCCATCGGGCCGATCGCCGCATGATCGCCGCCGCCGAACGCCGCGGTATCCACCTTCCGAGCCGGGCTCGGCAGATCGAGGCCGCCGATCTGCAGCGCTTCGACCACATCCTCACCATGGATGCCGACAACCTGGCCGCCGTGCAACGACTGGAGCGCCAGGCGCCGGGAGGGGCCCGGATCAGCCCCCTGACCGGCCATTGCCGCCGGCTCCGCTCCCCCGAGGTACCCGATCCCTACTACGGGGGTGAAGACGGATTCGAACGGGTGCTTGACCTGCTCGAAGATGCCTGCGCCGGCCTCCTGGACAACCTCTTGCAGGAACGGGGGCAGGGCTGAGGGGAAATGGAGGGTCGGGGGGACACCCCTGCCAGGCTTCAGGCGATGGGAGGAGCATCGGGCCCAGGCCAGGCATCTTCAGGCACCCGTTCGCGGAAATGATCCTCTAGGAGGGAGATCACCTGCTCGATCGTGAGGCCGTCGGTGATCACCTCGGCGGCATCATCCGCCTGGAGCAGGGGCGCCACCTCCCGGGTGGAATCGAGGCGATCCCGTTCGGCGATCGTGGCCTCCAGTTCGGCCAGCGGCGGCACCGGGAAGCCCCGCTGCTCCAGATCCAGGGCCCGCCGTCGGGCCCGCTCAGCCACCGTGGCGGTGAGAAACACCTTGCACTCGGCATCCGGGAACACCGCGGTGCCGATGTCGCGACCCTCCGCCACCAGCCCGCCTCGCTGGCCCATCGCGCGCTGCTGGGCGGTGAGGGCCTCCCGTACGCAGGCGTGGGCCGCCACGGTGGACACCAGCCCCGTGACCTCATGGCTGCGGATGGCAGCGCTCACATCATGGCCATTGATCAGCACCTGTTGCTCGCCATCGACGCCGCCGAGCAGGCGGAGATCGAGATTCTGCAGTAGGGGGGCGATGGCAGCCGCATCGGCGGGATCCACCCCCTGCTCCCGCACCAACCAAGTGAGGGCCCGGTACATCGCACCCGTGTCGAGATAGAGAAGGCCGAGCCTGTGCGCCAGGGCCCGGGTCACTGTGCTCTTGCCGGCCCCGGCGGGACCATCGATGGCAACGATTGGAGCACGGGACATCAGGAAACGGTGGTCGATCAGGCGGCTGGCGCCGCAGTGCACGGCGGCCGCCAGTAGGGAGAAGCTACCGGTGCGCTTCACCGGCACCAACCGGTGGGGATCCACAACCTCCACGTAGTCGGCGCTGAGCGCGGCCGATCCAAGGCGTGCGGCCACGGCGGCGATCAGCTGGTGGGAGCGATCCTCCCCTGCCTGCCCCAGGGCCTGGGCCGCATCGAGGGCCTCCCCGAGGGCCCGGGCCCTCCCCCGTTCCTTGCCCGAGAGGTAGCGGAGCCGTGAACTGGCGGCGAGCCCATCGCTCTCCCGCACGGTGGCGCAACCCTGCACGCTGAGGGGCAGACCGAGATCGGCAACCACCTGCCGCAGGATCACCAGCTGCTGCCAGTCCTTCTCGCCCAG
>BJHE01000002.1:58255-97672 GCA_014191755.1 Cyanobium sp. | reverse complement strand
TGAAGCAGCCCTTTGGGTGATGCCGGCATCTGCCTGAGGAACCGCTCCTCCCAGGAAGGGGAAGGGGCCACGTCGCGGATCACCGCATCGGCGGCCGGAGTGTAGAGGGAGGAGGAGGAAGCGGCCATCGCAGGGGCGGTGGTCACTAGGGGAGCCATCAGGAGGGCGGCTGCGCCCAGAAGTTGAGTTACACGCATGGCAGGCGAAACTCGCTGGCTGGAACCTTGGACATCGGAAAGGTCCGAATGTCGAGAGTGAACTCACGTCCCGACGCCCTGAGGGCAACGGGATGGGGTGAATCCGCCGGGGCGAGTTCCTGACTGGAAATAACGACCCAAGCAACGTAACGGCAGCGAACAGCGGTCGAAACGGCGGCGCAGCGCAGCGATGACTGATCAGTTTTCTTCATCTTTTCCTTGGGATCTCTGTACCACTGGCCTGAGTGGCCCCGCCCCGGCGGCTCTTCCATCAGAAAATCCGATCTCAATGATCAGTCAGGCTGATTACTTGGTGTGACGATGACTCGATCGTCCACCAACTGACTGGGCCTGGCCAGGATCGGGAGCGCGGCTGGGGATCTGGGTGGGGCTGGACGGGGCACCGCCGTTGCAGGATCGGTACAGAAGGGTCTGATGTCATGGATTACCGCAGTGCCGGGGTGGATGTCGTCGCCGGTCGCGCCTTCGTGGAGAGGATCCGCGCCAGCGTGGACTCCACCCGCAGACCGGAGGTGGTGGGGGGCCTGGGCGGCTTCGGGGGGCTCTGCCGCCTGCCCGCCGGCCTGCGCAACCCCTTGCTGGTGGCCGGCACCGACGGGGTGGGCACCAAGCTTGAACTGGCCCAGGCCCATGGCGCTCACCACGGGGTGGGCATCGATCTGGTGGCGATGTGCGTGAACGATGTGATCACCAGCGGCGCCGCCCCCCTCTTCTTTCTCGATTACATCGCCACGGGCCGGCTCAGCCCCGAGGCGTTGGCCGAGGTGGTGGAGGGCATCGCCGATGGCTGCCGCCAGAGCGGCTGCGCCCTGCTGGGGGGCGAAACGGCGGAGATGCCGGGCTTCTACGGTCCGGGCCGCTACGACCTGGCCGGCTTCTGCGTGGCCGTGGTCGAGGCCGACCAATTGATCGACGGCCGGCTGATCGTGCCAGGCGACCGCATCGTGGCCGTCGCCAGCAGTGGGGTGCACAGCAACGGATTCAGCCTTGTGCGCCGCATCCTGGAGGCCAGTGGAACGACAGCCGAAACCCAGCTCGGCGGTAATGGTCCCCCCTTGATCGCCACCCTGCTCACCCCCACTCGCCTCTACGCCTCCCTGGTGCAGGGGTTGCTGGCTGAGGGGGCACCGATCCGGGGCATGGCCCACATCACCGGCGGAGGCCTACCGGAAAACCTGCCCCGCTGCCTGCCCGCCGGGGTGCATGCCCGGGTGGATCCCGCCAGCTGGGAACGTCCCCCCCTGTTCCGCTGGCTGCAGGAGCAGGGGGAGGTTGCGGAGCCCGACCTCTGGAACACCTTCAATCTGGGCGTGGGCTTCTGCCTGGTGGTTCCACCGGAGGCCCTGGAGAGTGTGCTGGCCAGCTGCCAGGCCCAGGGCCACCGGGCCTGGGCCCTCGGGCAGGTGGAGGCTGGCAGCGCCGCGGCGGAAAACTCCTGCGCTGCAGTGGATGGCTCGCTGGCCGGATTGCCGTACTGAACGGGCCATCGTCCTTGGCGTTCGTGCCTCCTTAATGTTCTGGAAGTCGCCTGCGCTACAAAGGCAGGTTCAGTCGCCTGGCCCGGACGTAACTCCGCAGCCCCATACCCCGCAGATCACATGTTCGATACCTCCAGCCGCATCACCCGCCGCCGCAGCTCCGCTGGTCCCATTCCACCGCAGCGTCCCCAGCAGCCCCGCCCCCGGCTTCGCGACATCAGCGGCCCGCGAGAAAGCGGGGTGGGCGGGCAGAGGCCCACTTTCCTCACCCTGCGGGATCACGGCAAGGTCTATGTGGCCGACCTGCCCCGACTCTCCGATGGCCAGCTGAGTCAGATTGCTCGGGAAGCCGAGGAGGTGTTCGAAAGCCTCAATCGAAGGCTCGAGGAACTGCGCAACCAGCTCACTCTGAGCCAGGTCGACCAGGACACCCGGATCCGCGCCACCACCAAGCGGGACGTGACCGAACGCTTCCTGGCCTCCATCGCCCAGGAGCAGGAGCTGCGCCGCAGCAACCCCGCGCTAAGGGCGGCGGCCGGCGAGTCCCTCGCCCGCGCCTTCCTGGAGCTGGCCCGCCACCGCCTGCCGGGGGCCACCTTCGATTCGCTGCTGGAGGAGGCCCTCTCCGCCTGTGATCCCACCGATCCGGAGGGGCGTTCACCCAGCTCCCACGATCCCCAGGTGATCCGGCTGCTCCAGGGGAACACTCCGCCGGCCGTTCGTGCCGAGGCCATGCCGGTGGTGCTGACGCCCGATCTCCCCCGCGACAGCGCGGTCTGAAGCGATCCGCCCACTAGGGCTCGCCAGCACTGGTTTTAAGTGCTCTGGAACGGGTTGGCGGGCATCCGGGCCCCGGAGGGCAGGGCCAGGGCCAGCTGGTCGAGACGCTCCCGCTCTCCTTCCTCAAGGCCCCAGGCCAGGGCATCGCCAGCCGCATCGGCCTGGGCCACGGTGCGCAGCCCGGCAATGGGCATGGCCCCGTGTGCCCGGCACCAGTTGAGCGCCACGGCGGCCGGGGAAGCGGCCCGGCGGGCGGCGATCTCGGCCATCGCCTCCAACAGGGGTTGCAGATCGGACCAGAGCCTGCGGAACAGCCAGCGCCGCGGTCCGGAGGGAAGCGATGGCTCCGTGCCCGGCATGCGGGTGAGCAGCCCCAGGGCCAAGGGGCTGTAGGCGATCATCTCAACGCCCAGCTCGCGGCACACCTCCACCAGGCCACCGGGCAGGATCGGCTCCGGTGCTAGCAGCGACAGTTGCACCTGCAGGCTGCGGAGCGGCACCCCTCGGGCGGCCAGGTCGCCCTGGATCCGCCGCAGCCGCTTGGGGCCGATGTTGGACACGCCCAGCTCGGCCACCGCACCGTCCAGCACTTGATCGGCCAGCCCCTGCAGCAGGGGACCCTCCTGCCAGGGGGCGTAACGGGCGGTGCTCCAGTGCAACTGCACCCGATCGAGGTTGTCCTGTAGGCGGACGCGGGAGGACTGCAGGGCCCTCTCGAAGCCGCGGCGCCCCAGGCGCCAGGGGAAGGGCGCCAGCTTGGTGGCCACGCACAGCTCCAGGCGCCGCCGGGGAGCTAGCGCCGCCACGAACTGACCCAGCAGGCACTCGCTGCGACCGTTCCAGCGGCCGGTTCCGTAGGAATCAGCGGTATCGAAGAAGTGGAGGCCCCGCTCGACGGCCCGCTGGAAACAGGCCTCCAGCTCCTGGTCCTGCTCGGGGGCGTAGCCCCAGAGGAACTGGTTGCCCCAGGCCCAGGTGCCCACGCCGATAGCTGGGCTGGTCAGGGTGGCGAGGGGCATGGCGCAACGGCGGTGGGGCTCCGGCGCCATGATCGGTCTTCAGTCCAAGCCGACCGTGCCGACCAGCGACCCCGCTCCCCTGCCTGCCGGCTCCCCGGCCGACGGGAGCGGAAATCATTCCCAGGATCGGACGACCGAGCAGGCCTGCGAGCCCGCCGCCGATCCGATCCTTTGCCGCCACTGCGGCCGCACCGCCAACAACGGCATCAGCTGCGAAGGCAGCTGTGTGGCGGATTCGGGCTACTGAGACGGCAGGGGCGGCGCCTATTGCTAAGGGATATGAAGCGATGTGGCGCTTGGCACCGATTCCGCCGTGACCCGGAAGACAACTTAAGGATCCCTTTAGAGTTTGCCCATCGGTTGATTGGCGAGGCGGAACCATGACCAGTCCAAGCTCCCTCCTGGCGATGATGGCCCTGATCGGTCTGGCGGTGGTGGAGTTGTTCACCCACCTGCTCCCTTGGGCCTGAGCGCGGCGGCCGGTTTCCCCCCTTCACCCCCGTCCGGGGATCGGCTTAGAACAACCTTCGTGCCCTTGCTGGCGCCATGAAGGTCACCCATTGCAACGACGAACATCTGGTTTGCCTCAGCTCCGATGAGGTAGCCCTCTTGGTGGATCTCTGCCACGCCGGCGCCTTCTCCGATGAGCTGGCCCAGGGTGGCGACACCCGCCGCCGCCTGAAGCGCTTCCTTGGTGAGATGCAGAATTCCTTGTTCGAAACCGCCCAGGAGGTGTGGCAGCGCCAACGAGACCATGAAGCGGCATCGGTCTCACCCTCCGTTTCCCAGGGCCGGAGCTGACCCGGGGTCTTGGGACCGGTCCGGGCCTGGGTCAGTCCGAGAGGATCGAGAGCCCTATGGGGATGGGTCTGATGATGCCTGACCAGCTGCCGCCGCAATCTTTTGCCACGTCTGCTGGTGTTCTGTCGCTCGCCATACCCGACCCGCAAGGGCGTTGAAGAACTTGGCGGACGTCAGGACCCGACTCATTGATTCCCTGGCGACTGAGCCTCGGGAGATCTCGGCTGACGGAAGCTGAAGCTGACTGAAGCTGAGATAAAACCGCTGGTCAGCAGGGTCTGAAGAAAGGCGGCACCCAGATTCGAACTGGGGGTAAAGGATTTGCAATCCTCTGCCTTACCACTTGGCCATGCCGCCGGCCGAGGAGCAAACTCCCCGAATCGGATCGTATCAGCCATGGCATGCCCTCTCCCCTGCTGGTCCTGAGCAACGGCCACGGGGAAGACGTGATTGCCCTACGGCTGGTGGAGGCCCTGCAGCGCCTGTGCCCAGGGCTCCCGGTGGCGGTGTTACCCCTGGTGGGGGAAGGTCAGACCTATGGCACGGCTGAGTCCCGGGGACTGCTCCGCCGCATCGGCCCGCGCCGCAACCTGCCCAGCGGCGGCTTCAGCAACCAGAGCCTGGCCGGCCTGCTGCGTGATCTGGCGGCCGGTCTGCCGCTGCTGAGTTGGAAGCAATGGCAGCTCGTGCGGGCCTGGGGCCGCCGCGGTGATCCGATCCTGGCAGTGGGGGACCTGCTCCCCCTCCTGCTGGCCTGGGCCGGTGGCGGGCCGTACGGCTTCGTGGGCACCCCCAAGAGCGACCACACCTGGGCCGACCCGGCGCCCACCGGATGGGGGGCCTCACCCCTGGCGGATGGCTATCACCGCCTCAAGGGCAGCGAGTGGGATCCCTGGGAATGGGCCTTGATGGGCCAGCCGCGCTGCCGGCTCGTGGCCGTGCGCGACCGCCTCACCGCCCGGGGCCTGCGGCGCCATGGCGTGGCGGCCCTCGCCCCGGGCAACCCAATGATGGATGGCTTCGATCCAGCCCCCCTGCCGGCCTGGCTGGAGGGCCAGCGGCGCCTGCTGCTGCTACCGGGAAGCCGCCTTCCGGAGGCCCTCGGCAACCTGGCTCGGCTGCTTGAAGGGCTTCCAAACGGACCGGATCCGATCACCGTGCTGTTGGCGTGCGGGTCCAGGCCGGCCCCCGCCGAACTGGCACCTCTTCTGGGCGCCGCCGGCTTCCTTGCGGGCTCCCCGCCGGCCGGCAGCGGGGCCGCCGCGGCCTGGCGGCGCGGGGCGATGCAGTTGCTGGTGGGCCCTGGCTGCTTCAACCGCTGGGCCGGCTGGGGTGAGCTGGGACTGGCCACCGCCGGAACAGCCACCGAGCAGCTGGTGGGCCTAGGGGTGCCGGCCCTCTCCCTGCCGGGGCCCGGCCCCCAGTTCAAGGCAGGCTTTGCCAGGCGCCAGAGCCGCCTGCTGGGGGGGGCTGTGCTGCCCTGCCACAACGCCCGGGACCTGCGGACCCGGCTGCATGCGCTGCTCACCGATCCGGCCGAACGACTGCGCCTGGGTGGGATCGGGCGCCGCCGCATGGGCCCGGCCGGGGGCAGCGAGCGGCTCGCCCGGGCGATCGCCGAACAGCTGCTCGATCCGGCCTGAGGTCGCGATGCCGCGGGGGATGATGGGAACCTCCCCGATCCACCCCGTCCGATGGCCGGCATTCCCGAGCGCAGCTACAACTCCGCCTGCGGACGGCTGGCCAGCCGCCTGGGCATCAGCCAGTCGGCCGCCCGCCGCAAGGTGGAGGTCCGCTCCGCCCAGGAAGGAATGCGGGACACCGCCTCCCGTCAGGCCATCGCCGAGCAGATGCTGGAGGAGGCAAACGCCGCTGGCGTTGATAACGGTGCCTTTCTCACCGCCCAGCTCGAAGCGGTGGGCAACGACGTGAACTTCATGCTGGAGGACTGAGACCCTCCGCCGCCTCAGTGCTCAAACACCGAGCCGAACCGCTGGCGATCGAGATCGGCAAACACGGGAATGCAGCCGAAACAGCGCCGGGCGAGGTCCCAGCGGTCCTCCCGGCGCAGCATCCTTTCGAGTCGGTCGCGGGCCGCCAACAGCCAGCGCACATCCCCGGCGGCGTAGGCCAGCTGGACCTCGCTGAGGTCTTCCACCATGCCCCAGTCGGAACTCTGGGCCTGCTTGTCGAGTTCCACCCCCACCAGCTCCTGCACCACCTCCTTCAGACCGTGACGCGGCGCATAGGTGCGCCCCAGGCGGCTGGCGATCTTGGTGCAGAAAATGGGATCCACGGCGATCCCCAGGTTCTGGGCCAGGGCCGCCACATCGAAACGGGCGAAGTGGAACACCTTTTCGATCGCTGGATTCTCAAGCAGGGCCTTGAGGCGTGGCGCCCCCTGCTGGCCCCGAGCGAGGCGGATGCAGCACACGTTGTCGTGGGCATCGCAGATCTGCACGAGGCAGAGGCGATCGCGTCCATGGATCAGACCCATCGCCTCCGTGTCGATCGCCAAGGCGCTAGCGGCGCCGAGGAGCTCCTGCCATTCGGCATCGAGGTCGCCGTCGAACACCACGAACCGGGCCGGGGGCACGGTGGGGGCGGAGGCGCTGCGGGCCTGGGTCATGGCAACGATCGCCGGTGAGGAAGGAAGGGCTCATCGTGCCCCAGACATGGGCCGGGGGCATGGGGGAGAATGCTGTCAACTCGTCGCCAGGCCCTGATGCCCACGCTGGCTTCCACCCTGCTGCTCACCCTGCTGATGGCGGTGGGCCTGGTGTTTTTCTTGCGGGCCGCCAGCAAGGACCGCACCACCGTGGTGGAGGTTCACTCGCCCCGCCCTGCCCTCGAGGTGCTCGAGGGGCTGAGCGGCTGGCTCACCGAGCGGGGCTGGCGCACCGAAACCGGTGATCCCGCCATCAATCTGCTCCGCTTCCGCGGTGAGGTGGGCGCCAGCACACCTCTGGCCCTGCTGCTCTCGCTGCTCGGCAGCGTGGGGGCCGCCTGCCTGGGCCTGGTGATCCGTCAGGTGCTCCCCCAACTCGGTTGGTGGCCCCTGTTGCTGGCGCTCCTGGGCCCGGCGGCGGGTCTCATCTACCGTCGCCGGGCCGAGCGGGCCGAAACCTTTGAACTGCGACTGATCGAAGCCGACACCAACCAGGGCAGCACCCTGCGGCTGCGGGCCCACCGCGACGAACTGATCGCCATCGAAACCGAGCTCGGCCCAACTCTGCAGCTCGCCAGCGATGGCCGCCTGCTGTCCTCGCCGATTTAGCGCCCGATCGCGACCCGCGCCGCCTGGCGGCCGCGGCCCTCTTCCTTCCGGTCCGCTCCTTCGTTCCCTTGCTCTCCAGGCCGATGTTTGCGCTCCAGCCCCGCCCCACGGAACGGCGTCCACCGGTTCCCCAGCTGGCCACGGCGCTGCTGAGCCTGGCGGCTCTGGTGTTGCCGCTGCCCGGCGCCGTGGAAGCCCATACCCTCTCCAGCCTGAGGGGCTCCGCCGCAGCTCCAGCGGTGGATCCCCTGCTCGGGCCCCGTTCGCCGCTTCCCAAGGACTGGGTCGGTACCCGCGGCGTCAGCCCGGCCATCCCGATCCTGATGCTGGCCGGCCATGCCGACGCCCAGGGGATTGGGGGATCGGGCACCAGTGGTGAGGCCGTGGGGCTCTACGGTGCCGCACCGATGCGGCCCGGCATCAGCGATGAACACTACTGGTGCCTCCAGGTGGCCCACGCCGTGGCGGTGCTGGGCCGGCAGCGGGGCCTCAACATCAACTTCCATATTCCGCCGGTGCGCACCATGCTCAGCGGCGACGAGCCCGGCACCAACTGGAGTGTGGGGCGGGAGCACGCCGCCGCCGGGGGCTACGCCCTGGAGATTCACTTTGATGCGTATGGCAGCGCCGGGGTGGGATCGGGCCTGATCCCCCCCCTGCACCGTCAGTTCAGCACGATCGATGAAAGCCTTGCCCAGGAATTCGGCAGCTTCCCGATGAACTTCCGCGATCAGCTCGGCGGGCCCAAGCGGGGCATCGGCCTCCTGGAGGTGGGCAAGCTGGAAGGCCCCCTGGAGGCCTCCCTGCGGGACCCACGCACCCGGAAGCGCACGATCCAGTACATCGCCCAGCGGGTGGTGTATGCGATCCAGAGGGGCATCTCCACGCCCGGAAGCGGCACCACCACTGGGCTGTCACCGGCTCTCCCGCCTCCGCAGCCCCCCGTGGTCGCTGGCCCCTGATCGGGGCAGTTGGGGCAGCCTGCCAGTGCGAAGCCTGATCTGGTGGGCTCACCCCACGGCCTGGTGGGGCGCGCACCGGTTCTGCAGGGCCCCATCGTCGAGCCAGTTCTGGGGCCGGGTGAACACCTCGGTGAGCAGGGCCTCGCGGCTACCCGCTTCAGGGGTGTATGAGTACTCCCAGCGCACCAGCGGCGGCAGGGACATCAGGATCGATTCGGTGCGGCCGTTGGTCTGGAGGCCGAAGATCGTGCCGCGGTCGAACACCAGGTTGAACTCCACATAGCGGCCGCGGCGATAAAGCTGGAAGTCTCTCTCCCGCTCCCCCCATGGGGTGGCCTGCCGGCGCTCGGCGATCGGCAGATAGCTCGGCAGGAAGGCATTGCCGCAGGCTTCGGCCAGCTGGAACAGCTTCTCCCAGTCGTGCTCCACCATTCCGACGGCGGCACTAGCCGCAGCGGCCGGACCGGCCGGATCGGAGCCCTTGTAGAGCACGCCACCGGGATCCTGGTAGTCGTAGAAGATGCCGCCCACGCCACGAGTTTCACCGCGGTGCTTCAGGAAGAAGTATTCATCGCACCAGGGCTTGAACACTGTGTAGTAAGCCGGATCCACGCTGTCGCAGGCGCCCTTGAGGGTGCGGTGGAAATGCTGCGCGTCCTCCAGGAAGGGGTAGTAAGGGGTGAGGTCGGCGCCGCCGCCGAACCACCACACAGGCCCGGCTTCGAAGTAGCGGTAGTTGAGGTGCACTGTGGGGATATAGGGATTGCGGGGGTGCAGCACCATCGAGGTGCCGGTGGCGAACCAGCGCTGGCCCTCCGCCTCGGGCCGCTGGCTGAGGATCGAAGGCGGCAGACGGTCCCCCTCCACCTCGGAGAAGTTCACGCCGCCCTGCTCGAAGATCCGGCCGGCCTTCATCACCCGAGAGCGACCGCCGCCACCCTCTGGCCGCACCCAGCTCTCCTCCTGGAACTGGCCTTCACCATCAAAAGCCGCCAAAGAGGAGCAGATCGAATCCTGGAGGCCCATCAGCAGGGTCCGGGCCCGGCTGCGCGAATCGACGGGAGGCGAACTCAGCAGCGGCGCAACGGGCGTGGTCATCCAGTGGTGCGCCCTCGGAGGCGCAGAACATCCCCCCACCCTTTCAGTCCGCCGGCCCCCCGCACAAGGCTTCGAGAGCGTCTGTCATGGGGGAGCGGGAGCGGGGCTCCTAGGATCCGCCTTTCACGAGGAGTCCGAGCAGCGGATGGCCACCCCAGACCAGGCTTCCGATCCCCAGACCCCCTCCCAGGCAGTCGATTCCCTCGGCGCGGCGCTCGGCCAGCTGCGGGATGCCGGCAGTGGACGCAGCCTGCTAGAGCTCGGCTGGATCCGGAGGCTGCGGCGCCAGGAGTCCAGGGCCGTCTTCGAACTGGCCCTGCCTGGTTTCGCTGCCAGCCAGCGTGACCGCATCGCGGCCGAAGCCCGCCAGGCCCTACTGGCGGTGGCCGGAATCCAAGATGTGCAGATCGAACTGGCCCAGTCCGAAGGCACTCCGGCCGGCTCGCCCCCTGCCTCCGCCCCGATCGGTGGAGCCGGCCATGGAGCCGGGGGCCATGGCCAGCCGCCAGCGCGCCAGAGTATTCCGGGGGTGTGCCAGGTGATCGCCGTGAGCAGCGGCAAAGGCGGTGTGGGCAAGAGCACCGTGGCGGTGAACCTGGCCTGCGCCTTGGCGGCCTCCGGCCTGAAGGTGGGCCTGCTCGATGCGGACATTTACGGCCCGAACGCTCCGACGATGCTGGGGGTGGCCGACCGCACCCCTGAGGTGCACACGGGCCCCGAGGGCGAACAGATCCTGGTGCCGATCGAAACCTGCGGCATCGCGATGGTGTCGATGGGGCTGCTGATCCAAGAGAACCAGCCCGTGATCTGGAGGGGACCGATGCTCAACGGCATCATCCGCCAGTTTCTGTATCAGGTGGCCTGGGGCGAGCGGGATGTGCTGGTGGTGGACCTGCCTCCCGGCACCGGTGATGCCCAGCTCACGGTGGCCCAGGCGGTGCCGATGGCCGGGGTGGTGATCGTCACCACGCCCCAGCAGGTTTCGCTGCAGGATGCCCGCCGCGGCCTGGCGATGTTCCTCCAGATGGGCGTGAACGTGCTCGGCGTGGTGGAGAACATGAGCGCCTTCGTGCCGCCCGATCTGCCGGATCGGCGCTACGCCATCTTCGGCAGCGGCGGCGGCCGGCAGCTGGCCGATGAGGCCGGGGTACCGCTGCTCGCCGAACTGCCCCTCGAAATGGGCGTGCAGGAAGGCGGGGACCGGGGGCTGCCTGTAGTACTGGCGGCACCCGAATCCGCCAGTGCCCTTGCCCTTAGCGCCTTGGCGGCCGTACTGGCCGGGCATTGCGTCGCTCCAGCGACCCCCGCCTGAGCCGGTGACGAACCTCGGGTCCCGCCGCGGCGCCGGCCCCGGGCGGGGCAGGCCACGCCGCTCCCCCTTCGCGGAAATCGACCTGGTGCTCTGGGGAATCCCGCTGTTCCTCACCGCGCTGGCTGGCATCCTGATCGCCAGCACCCAGCGCCAGGCCGACTACGCCGACTGGTACCAGCACTGGCTCATCGCCGCGGTGGGCACCGGCCTGGCCCTGGCCGTGGCGCTAATACCGCTGGAGCGGGTGCAGTCGTGGCAATGGCCCCTCTACGGGCTCACGATCCTGAGCCTGGTGGCGGTGCGCTTCGTGGGCACCTCCGCCCTGGGGGCCCAGCGCTGGATCAGCATCGCTGGCTTCCACGTGCAACCCTCAGAGTTCGCGAAGCTGGCCGCGATCTTGCTGCTGGCGGGGGTGCTCTCCCGTTTCCCGGTGGAGCGGCCGGTGGATCTGGTGCGGCCGATCGGCCTGATCGCCCTGCCCTGGGGCCTGGTGTTCATCCAGCCCGACCTGGGGACCTCCCTGGTGTTCGGGGCGGTGCTGCTGGTGATGCTCTTCTGGGCCGGGCTGCCCCTGACCTGGCTGGTGCTGCTGCTGTCACCGCTGGTGGCCGCGATTGTGGCGGGCGTTCAGCCCCTGCTGCTGATCGTGTGGATTCCCCTGATGGGCTGGCTGGCCTGGACCTCCCTCCCCTGGAAGCGCGTGGGTCTGGCGGTGGTGCTGGCGGTGCAGGGCCTCTTCGCCCTGATCACCCCCTACCTCTGGATGCACGGTCTGAGGGAATACCAGCGGGACCGGCTGGTGCTCTTCCTGGATCCCTCCAAGGATCCCCTCGGGGGTGGCTATCACCTATTGCAGAGCAAGGTGGGCATCGGCTCAGGGGGCCTCTGGGGCACGGGCCTGATGCATGGCCACCTCACCCTGCTGCGCTTCATCCCTGAGCAGCACACCGATTTCATCTTCAGTGCCCTGGGGGAGGAAACCGGTTTTGTGGGCTCCACCCTGGTGGTGCTGGCCTATGCCCTGCTCTGCTGGCGCCTGCTGCAGATCGCCAGCCAAGCCCGCACCGATGTGGAGGCGCTGCTGGTGGTGGGCATCGGCGCCATGCTGATGTTCCAGGTCGTGGTGAACATCTTCATGACCATCGGCCTCGGTCCGGTCACCGGCATCCCCCTGCCCTGGGTGAGTTACGGCCGTTCAGCAATGCTGGTGAATTACTTCTCACTAGGCCTCTGCGCCTCGGTGCGACGTCGCAGCCGCAGCACCAGCAGCAGCAGCCGCCGCCGCTGGTGATAGCCACTCCAGCGGCAGTCCCCTCCCTCGGGCCCTCCGGTCCACCCCGGGAGGCGATCGCGATGGCCAAGCCCATCCCATCCCCGAGGGCGATCCGATGGTGATCTTCAGCGACCTACGCCGCGAGCTCAGCCAGGGGATGCCACCCGGCCGATCCGACGACGACAGCGTGCGGCGCCAGTGGTGGGCGGCTCTGGCCACTCTCCAGGACGACCTGTTGGCCGGGTCGGATCCCCCCCGGGGGCTCTGGCTGGCCGCCCCCCTGCCAGCCCTCTACGCGCCGGAGCTGCTGCAGGGCCTGCGGGGCTGGGTCTGGACGCCCAAGCAGATCGGCACCCTGCTGCCCACCCCGCCCCTGCTGCCGGGGGGGGCCGCCGCGAAGGATCATGGCTCCCTGCCGGGCCTGCAGCGGCTCGCCCTGCGGGACGAGGACGGCACCGATCCCCTGCTGATCGTGATCACTCCTGCGGTGCAGGTGGCCCTGGCGATCGAGGGGGAGGCGGGAGCTCGCCGGCTGCTCGTGCGCTTCGATGCCCCCGCCCTCTCGTCCGCCCTGCAGCTGCTGGACCGGCGCCTCCAGGAGGACGCGCCGGTCCAGGCGCGGCGGCTGCGCACCAGCCTGCGGGAGCTTGGCCCGCTTCACCACGACCCAGATCTGGCGATGCGGTTCTGGCCGAGGCTGTCGGAACGCCTGGCCGCCATGGCGCCGAGCGTGACCCTCCAGCCGCTGGTGCGGGCTCCGGATGGGGCGGGGCGAGGCCCCGAGGCTGAAGGCGAGGATCGGGCCGAGGTCGGTCTGGAGGCGGCCGCCCAGGCCGAACTCGCGCTGCTGGAGGCCCTCACCCATGAAGTGCGCACCCCCCTGGCCACCATCCGCACCCTGATCCGTTCCCTGCTGCGCCGCCGGGAACTCTCGCCGGTGGTGCGCCAGCGGCTGGAACAAATCGATGGCGAATGCAGTGAGCAGATCGATCGCTTCGGGCTGATCTTCCTGGCGGCGGAGCTGCAGCGGCAACCGGAATGGGGTCGGCCCCTGAGCGCCACCGAATTAGCCCGCACCGACCTGAGCCAGTTGCTGCTGCAGCTCGAAGCCCTTTGGCAACGCCAGCTGGCCCGCCGCGATCTGGCCCTCACCCTGGCGATCGATCCCGACCTGCCGCCGGTGCTCAGTGACCCGACCCGGCTGGAGACCATGCTCGGCGGCCTGATTGACCGCTTCAGCCGCAGCCTGGCCAGCGGCAGCCATGTGCTGGTGAGCCTTCAGCCTGCCGGCTCCCGCCTGAAGCTCCAGCTCAGCAGCAGCAGCCCGGCACGGCGCGCCCAGGGGGAACGATCCGACGGCGCCACCGGTCCGGGCGACCTGGTGGGTCCGGTGCTGAGCTGGAATCCCGGCACCGGCAGCCTGCAACTCAGCCACCAGGCCACCCAGCAACTATTCCACCGGCTCGGTGGGCGCCTCACCGAACGGGGCGACTCGAGCCTCACGGTGTTCTTCCCGGTGGCCGCAGGCTGAGGGTGGGTTGGACGCTCTTTGTTGACGGGTGTGAAGAGTGGGCCGCCCCGAAGAGGGGGGGGCTGAATCACGGTGCTAGTTTCCGCTTGAAACGGTCCTTGAGCCATGGCAGCGACGGCCCTGAACGGTCAACTTCCGAAGTACATCGGCAGCACGGGCGGCTTGCTCAATGCCGCCGAAACCGAAGAGAAATACGCCATCACCTGGACAAGCTCCGCCGCCCAGGCGTTCGAGCTCCCCACCGGTGGCGCCGCCGAGATGAACGCCGGCGAAAACATCATGTACTTCGCCCGCAAGGAGCAGTGCCTGGCTCTTGGCACCCAGCTACGCACCAAGTTCAAGCCCCGCATCGAGGACTACAAGATCTATCGGATCTACCCCGGTGGTGACACCGAGTTCCTGCATCCCAAGGATGGCGTTTTTCCTGAGAAGGTGAATGAGGGCCGCGAAAAAGTGGGCCACATTGCCCGCCGGATTGGCGCCAACCCCAACCCCGCCAGCCTCAAATTCAGCGGCAAGGAGCCCTACCAAGTCTGAGCCCCGTGCACGACGCTCTATAACGGCGGGGCAGACAGCCCCGTTTTTTTTGCCTGCCGCCTGCCTTGATGCCGGATTCCGATCCAGCCACCGACCGCTCCGCCTTTCTCGCCGAAGCTGCCCGCGGTGCTGAGGCCTTTGGCGGCCGCACCTTCATCCCCCTGTCGAAACGGTGGCCCGCCGACCTGGAAACGCCCCTCAGCACCTGGTTGAAGGTGGGTGCCGGCGGACGCCAGGGGGTGCTGCTGGAATCGGTGGAGGGCGGCGAGCGGCTCGGCCGCTGGAGTGTGGTGGTAGGCGACCCCCTTTGGACTCTTACCTGCCGGGGCAAGGCGGCCCGGCGGCAATGGCGCGACGGCCGGAGTGAAGACCTCCAGGGCAATCCCTTCGACCTTCTGCGCCAGTGCCTCGCACCGCTCCGGCCGGCGACCTTGGCGGAGCTTCCCCCCCTAGGCCAGCTGTTCGGTGCCTGGGGCTATGAACTGATCCGCTGGGTCGAACCCAGCGTTCCGGTCCACGCCCCGGCCCCGGGGGATCCACCGGACGGTAACTGGATGCTGGCCGACAGCCTGCTGGTGTTCGACCAGGTGAAGCGCCAGATCACCGCTGTGGCCTACGTGAACCTGACCGAGCAGGCCGATGCCGCCGAGGCGTGGGATCGGGCTGCCGGCCAGATCGCCGCCCTTGAAGCCCGCATGCACGCTCCCATGCCGCCAGAGATCAAGCCGCTGCAGTGGCATGACCATCCCGGAGCCGAAGTGAGCACCACCGCCAACCGCAGCCGCGAGGATTTCGAGGCCGCGGTCCGCCAAGGACGCGAACACATCGCTGCCGGGGATGTGTTCCAGCTGGTGCTGAGCCAGCGGCTGGAGGCCCGCATCGATCGAGATCCCTTCGATCTCTACCGCAGCCTGCGGATGGTGAACCCCTCCCCTTACATGGCGTTCTTCAATTTCGGCGACTGGTTCCTGATCGGCTCCAGCCCGGAGGTGATGGTGAAGGCCGAACCACGCGCTGGTGGGGGAGTGAAGGCTTCCCTGCGGCCGATCGCCGGCACCCGCCACCGGGGCGCCGACGACCGGGAGGACGAAGCCCTGGCCCAGGAACTGCTCGCCGATCCAAAGGAGCGGGCCGAGCACGTGATGCTGGTGGATCTGGGCCGCAACGACCTGGGCCGCGTCTGCAGGCCGGGCAGCGTGGCCGTGCGTGACTTGATGGTGATTGAGCGCTACTCCCACGTGATGCATATCGTGAGCCAGGTGGAAGGGGATCTCGATCCCCGCCACGACATCTGGGATCTGCTGATGGCCTCCTTCCCGGCCGGCACGGTGAGCGGGGCACCCAAGATCCGCGCCATGCAGCTCATTCACGCCCTAGAGCCCAACGCCCGGGGCCCCTATTCCGGTGTCTACGGCGCGGTGGACCTCAATGGCGCCCTCAACACGGCGATCACAATCCGCAGCATGGTGGTGCTCCCCCCCGAACCCGGGAATTCCCAGGCCGGCTGGAGGGTGCGGGTTCAGGCGGGAGCCGGCATCGTGGCCGATTCGGTGCCGGCCTCGGAGTACCAGGAAACCCTCAACAAGGCCCGTGGCATGCTCAAGGCTCTCGCCTGCCTCCAGCCCCCCACCGGGGCCAAGCCATGAGCACTCCCCACCTGTTGCTGAAGGGCTTCGAGGTTGAGATGTACACGGGCCGCGCCGACGGCACGGCGGTGGGCTGCGCGGCTGAGGCGGCGCGGGAGCTGGCCGGTTTCGTGACCGAGCCGGACCAGCGCAACCTTGAGTACACCACCCCTCCGGATGCCAGCTACGGGCGTCAGCTGGAGTTGCTGCTGGAACCGCGGCAACGGCTGCGGCGCTGGCTGCGGCCTCGGGGGCTCACACTACTGCCGGGCAGCACCCTGGCTACCGGAGGAAGCGACCGTTTCGAACGATCGGATCCCACCAACCCCTACCACGCCCACATCGAGCACACCTACGGCACCCGGGTGGTTACGGCCAGCGTGCACATCAACTTCGGCCTGACGGCGATGGATCCGCTCTTCGCCGGCCTGCGTCTGCTCCGCTGCGAGGGGGCCCTGCTGTTGGCCCTGAGCGCCAGTTCCCCCTTTCTCGATGGCCAGGCCACCGGAGCCCATTCCCAGCGGTGGCTGCAGTTTCCGCTCACGCCGCCGCAGGTGCCCATCTTCCTCAACCACTCGCACTACGTGCGCTGGATGGAGGAGCAGCTCGCCACCGGCTCGATGCACAACGTGCGCCACCTCTGGACCTCCGTGCGTCCCAACGGTGACGACCGCCCCCACGACCTCAACCGCATCGAGCTTCGGATCTGCGATCTGATCGCCGATCCCCTCGAACTGCTGGCGGTGACTGCCTTCGCCGAGCTGCGCCTGTTGCAGCTCTTGGCGGAGCCGGGGCGCTTCGATCCGCTTCTAGCCAGCGATCTTTCCCCGGAGGATCTGGCCGACCTCGCCGATTCCAACGACCGGGCTGCGGCCCGCTCCAGCCTGGAGGCGAAACTGCGCCACTGGAAGACCGGCGCCCCGATCCTGGCCCGAGACTGGATTGCGGCGGAGCTGGAATCGCTGGCCCCCCTGGCCAAATCCCTGGGCCTTGAGAACCTGCTGCCCCCGCTAGAGATGCTGCTCACCCGAGGTAACACCGCGATGCGCTGGCTCGCCCTCCTGCGGACCGGCCAACCCGTGGCGGAAATCGTGGCGGCTGAAGCCGCAGCCCTCGAAGCTCGGGAAACCGCGCTAGAGGCATGCCTTGCGACAGACCCAGCCCTCGCTTTGGGATGATCATGGAGCGCTCCAACGCTTTCGAGCTGTCCATGCGGCCGCCATCCCCAGCGACAGCCGCAGCGCCCCCCCCGCCGGGGTCGTTGCCGATGGCCGGATTCCCTGCGGCAGTTGCCCCCACCCCCGAGGTGCCCGCCGCGGTGGGGCGGCTGCTGGAGGAAC
Organism: Cyanobium sp.; assembly: GCA_014191755.1. Taxonomy (GTDB): domain Bacteria; phylum Cyanobacteriota; class Cyanobacteriia; order PCC-6307; family Cyanobiaceae; genus Cyanobium. Next base: position 80,421 of record BJHE01000002.1, on the reverse strand, counting down.
GGCTCGAGCTGGTGGAAGATCTCTGGCTCACGGTGCTGCGCAGTGAATGTCCACCTGCCCAGGTGGAACGCCTGATCCGCCTGAAGGAATTAAGCGGCCCCATCTCGCCCGCCGAAATCGAAGCCACCCAGGAATCGGAGACCTTCTCCAGCGGATCCAGCGAGGCGATCGTGGCGGTAATTCACGATATGGATCTGGCCGATGGGATCGCCGCAGCCCGCGCCTTCTCCCTCTATTTCCAGCTGGTCAACATTCTCGAGCAACACATCGAGGAAGACAGCTACCTCGCAAGTCTCCAGACCGCCCCCTCCAGCAGCGTCAACGATCCCTTCCTGCCGGCCCTCGCCAGCCAGAGCGAACCCGCCACCTTCCGGCAACTGTTCGAGCGGCTGCGGGCCCTGGGGGTGCCACCGGCCCAGATCGAGAACCTGCTCCGCGAACTCGACATCCGTCTGGTGTTCACGGCCCACCCCACCGAGATCGTGCGCCACACCGTGCGCCACAAGCAGCGCCGCGTGGCCTCGCTGATCCAGAAGCTGGAAGAGGGCCGTGGTGGCAGCAGTGAAACACGTGCACGACATCGCCAGCAATTGGAAGAGGAGATCCGCCTCTGGTGGCGCACCGACGAACTGCACCAGTTCAAGCCCTCGGTGCTCGATGAGGTGGATTACGCCCTGCACTACTTCCAGCAGGTGCTCTTCGATGCGATGCCGAAGCTGCAGCTACGCATCCGCTCGGCCCTGGCCGCCAGCTACCCCGACGTGCAACCGCCCCTGGACGAATTCTGCACCTTCGGGTCCTGGGTGGGCTCCGACCGGGATGGCAACCCTTCGGTGACCCCGGAGATCACCTGGCGCACCGCCTGCTATCAGCGGGAGCTGATGCTGCAGCGCTACGTAAAATCGGTGGAGCAGCTGCGTGATCAGCTCAGCATCTCGATGCAATGGAGCCAGGTGAGCCCTGCCCTGCTCGAATCCCTGGAGATGGACCGACTGCGCTTTCCGGAGATCTACGAGGAGCGGGCGGCGCGATACCGACTGGAGCCCTACCGCCTCAAGCTCAGCTATGTGCTGGAGCGATTGCGGCTCACCCTTGAACGCAATCAGCAGCTCTACCAGTCGGGCTGGGAGGCCCCCTTCGAGAATCCCAGCGGTGGTGGGCTCACCCTCAACCCCGGCAACCTCACGCCGGTGGCCAGCGTCGCCGATCTCCACTACAGCTCAGCCGAGGAGTTCCGCGCCGACCTTGAACTAGTGGGCGACAGCCTGGTGGCCACCGGCCTGAGCTGCGAATCCCTGGGCGAACTGCTCAGCCAGGTGCATATCTTCTCCTTCTGCCTGGCCAGCCTCGATATCCGCCAGGAGAGCACCCGCCACAGCGACGCCATCGACGAACTCAGCCGCTACCTGCAACTGCCGGTGACCTACGGCGCGATGGATGAGGAGCAGCGAATCGCGTGGCTCCTGGCCGAACTCCAGACCCGCCGCCCCCTGCTGCCGCCGGCGGCCCGCTGGAGTGAAGCCACCGCCGAAACCTTCGCCGTGTTCCGCATGCTGCAACGGCTGCAGCAGGAGTTCGGTTCACGCATCTGCCGCACCTACGTGATCTCGATGAGTCACACGGTGTCCGACCTGCTCGAAGTGCTCCTCCTGGCCAAGGAGGCGGGCCTGGTGGATCCCCTCGCCCGACGCTCCGACCTCCTGGTCATTCCCCTGTTTGAGACCGTGGAGGATTTACAGGGCGCCCCGGCCGTAATGGGGCGTCTGTTCGCCGATCCCTTCTACCGCCAGGTGCTGAGCAGCAGCGGTGAGGGGAGCGAACCTCTTCAGGAGGTGATGCTCGGCTACTCCGACAGCAACAAGGATTCCGGCTTCCTTTCCAGCAACTGGGAAATCCACCGGGCCCAGATCGCCCTGCAAAAGCTCGCCACCCAGCACGCCGTAGCCCTACGCATCTTCCACGGCCGCGGCGGATCCGTTGGCCGCGGCGGCGGCCCTGCCTACCAGGCGATCCTCGCCCAGCCCAGCGGCACCCTGAGGGGTCGGATCAAGATCACGGAACAAGGCGAGGTGCTCGCCTCCAAGTACTCCCTGCCCGAGCTGGCTCTCTACAACCTGGAAACGGTCACCACCGCGGTACTCCAGAACAGCCTGGTCAGCGCCCCGATCGATGACACCCCCAGCTGGAATGCCCTGATGGAGCGGCTGGCGGCCCGATCCCGCGACCACTACCGGGCCCTGGTGCATGACAACCCCGACCTAGTGGCCTTCTTCCAGCAGGTCACGCCGATCGAGGAAATCAGCAAGCTGCAGATCTCGAGCCGTCCGGCCCGCCGCAAGAGCGGCGCCAAGGATCTCTCGAGCCTTCGTGCCATCCCCTGGGTGTTCGGCTGGACCCAGAGCCGCTTCCTGCTCCCCAGCTGGTACGGCGTTGGCATGGCCCTCCATCAGGAGGTGGCAGGCGACCCCGCCCAGATGGAACTCCTGCAGCTGCTGTATCAGCGTTGGCCCTTCTTCCGCATGCTCATCTCCAAGGTGGAGATGACCCTCTCCAAGGTCGACCTCGAACTGGCCCATCACTACGTGATCTCCCTGGGGCGCCCCGAGAACCGCGAAGCCTTCGCAGCGATCTTCACCGCCATCGCCTCCGAGTTCGGCCGCACCCGCGATCTGGTGCTCCAGATCAGCAACCACACCCGCCTGCTGGATGGCGATCCGGCCCTGCAGCTCTCGGTCGATCTGCGCAACCGCACGATCGTGCCGCTCGGCTTCCTGCAGGTGGCCCTGCTGCGCCGCCTGCGGGACCAGAACCGTCAGCCGCCGATGAGTGAAGGACCAATCAACGGCCAGGTCGGCGGTGATGCCCGCACCTACAGCCGCAGCGAACTGCTCCGCGGCGCCCTGCTCACCATTAACGGCATCGCCGCCGGCATGAGGAACACCGGCTGATGCCGCCGCCTGATCGCCTCGCCTCCCTCTTGATCCCCTTTCGCTCCTCCGGGTCGGCCCAGGTGCTACCGCAGGGATACCGCCTGATCCAATCCCCCGAGGGTGATCTGGCAACCGAGGGAGAAACGGCCGTCGAGGGGCTAAATCGCCTCCTGCAGGCCTGCGAAGAGCGGCCCCGAAGCCCAGAACGCTGGGGGCAGGTCCTGGCTCGCAGCACCTGGCACCTGGGCGTGAAGGATCGCCAGGACAGGCTGGTGGGCTTCCTGCGGGCCACCAGCGACCTGGCCCTCAACGCCAATCTCTGGGACCTGCTCAGCGATCCGGCCGACCCCGGGCGCGATCAGGTACTCACCGCCCTGGTGCGCTGCTCCCTAGGCCGCCTGAGGCGGGAGCTGGCGGGCTGCAGCGTGTCCCTCTCCGCCCCTCCAGAGGCGCTGGAGATCCTCCACGGGGTGGGATTCGTGGTGGATCCGGGCGGGATCCGCGCCATGGGCCTCATCCTCTCGTCGCCAGGGATGGAGCAAAAAGAAAGCCCCCGTTCCGGCGGGGGCAACTGAGGGTCGTGGTGTCCCCCGATCAATCTGAACCACGAGCATGGAGGGACTCGAACCCCCGACCCTCAGAACCGGAATCTGATGCTCTATCCAACTGAGCTACATGCCCAACACCGGGAGAGGTGTCCCCGAGACCAAAGCAGATGGATCGGATCCAACACCTGACCCCGTTGGGTTTACCTTAGCCGCAGACCGCCCCAGACCCATCCGGCTGCACCGCCTGGAGCTGCTCCACTTCCGCAATATCGCCGCACTCGAGCTGGAGCTGCAGGCTCCGAGGCTGCTCGTGATCGGCGCCAATGGAGAAGGGAAATCCAATCTCCTGGAGGCCGTGGAGCTGCTAACCAGCCTGCGCTCCCACCGCTGCAGCAGTGACCTCGACCTGATCCGCCAGGGGGAGCCGACCAGCCGGCTACGGGCCCGCACGAGCGAAGGGGACCAACTGGAACTGGAGCTGCGGCGTCGCGGTGGTCGCCGGGCCCTGCGAAACGGCCGCAGCCTGGAGCGTCTGATCGATCTGATCGGGCCGCTGCGAAGCGTGGGGTTCAGCGCCCTGGATCTGGAGCTGGTGCGGGGGGAACCCGCCCAGCGCCGCCAGTGGCTCGACCGGGTGGTGCTACAGCTTGAGCCCATCTACGGCGCCCTCCTGAGCCGCTACGGCCGGCTGCTGCGCCAACGCAGCCAGCTGCTGCGCCGCGGCCTGGCGCCGACGGAACGAAGTGCCCTGTTGGATGCCTTCGACCAGCAAATGGCACTTGTGGGCACCCGCCTGCATCGCCGGAGGGGCCGGGCGCTGGAACGGCTCGAGCCCCTAGCGCAGTTATGGCAAGAGCGGCTGGGCGGCGGCAGGGAGGTACTGGAGCTGCTCTATCGGAGCGGCACGCGGCTGGAGGCCGAGGCGACCGGCACTGGGGAAGAGGTCTGGAGAGCCGCCCTGCTCGACCAGCTGCTGCAGCAGCGCAGCGAGGAGGAACGGCTCGGACAGTGCCTGGTAGGCCCCCACCGCGATGAGATCGAATTGCTGCTGGGGGGAGCGCCGGCCCGGCGCTACGGCTCGGCGGGCCAGCAGCGAACGCTGGTGCTGGCCCTGAAGCTGGCCGAACTCGATGTGGTGCACGCGGTGGTGGGGGAGCCGCCGCTCCTGCTGCTCGACGACGTGTTTGCCGAACTGGATCCCCGGCGCCAGAACCTGCTGCTGGAGGCGGTGGGCAACGGCCACCAGTGCCTGGTGAGCGCCACCCACCTGGAGTGCTTCAACGGAAGCTGGCGCAGCGATGCCCAGGTGGTGCGCATGCGCCAAGGCACCCTCCAGAGCGCCTGAACCTCCGGCTCCGGATGGCAAATCTGTGCGGAATGGGCCATGGCTGGGGCATCCGCACTGAGGTGATGCACAGGAGCCCCTATGGTGAGTTGCTGTTTACCTGGATTCGATGAACCAGCGCCTGTCCTGCCTCCACCCCAACCCGGGATGGAGTGGAGCCGCCGCCCCGCAACTCTCCTCCACGCCCGCCATCTCTGACGCGGTTGGGAAACACTGCATCCTCGAGCTGTACGACTGTCAAAGCAGCCGACTGGATGACGAAGCTTTCCTCAGGGACACCATCACCACTGCAGCCAAACGTGCCGGTGCCACCCTCCTCAACCTCATCACCCATCGCTTCGAGCCCCAGGGCGTGACTGGGCTGGCATTGCTGGCCGAATCTCACATCTCCATCCACACCTGGCCGGAATCCGGCTACGCGGCCGTGGATGTCTTCACCTGCGGTGACCACACCATGCCCGAACGGGCCTGTCAAGTGCTGGTCGAGGAACTCGGAGCCGCCCGGCACAAGCTCACCAGCTTTCGCCGCGAAACCCCGGGATCGATCGCCGAAACCCCGCGCGAGCCGGAACTCTCGCCGGCCTAAGGCTCTCTCCGACCGTCTGAAGACGTACCTCCACCCCCCGGACTGCCTCAGGCAGCCCGGGGGTTTCTATGTTCGGTGCTCAGCCGCCGGCTCCGGGCTGCAGGGTGAGGGCTGCCACCCCGAATGTGGTTGCAGCGGAGCGATCACGGTTGAGCTTGCCGCTCACCAATCCCTCCAGGTCGAGGGCCACAGCCGTGAAACCGAGGTTCCCCAGGGCAGCCACCAGCTCGAGGCGCAACGGACCCTGGGCCAGCCTGGCCAGCACGTCGGGGAGGGCCCCGGCCGGCAACTCGATGCGGGCGGTCTCCCCCTGACTCCGCACCCGCAGTTCGCGGAATCCCTGCGCCCGCAACCAGTCTTCAGCGGCCGCCACCCGCTGCAGCCTGGCCGCCGTGATCGGCTCACCGTAGGGAAAGCGGGAAGCCAGACAGGGTTGGGCCGGCTTATCCCACCAGGGCAACCCCAGGGCCCGCGAGAGGCACCGCACTCCCTGCTTGTCGATGCCGGCCTCGGCCAACGGGGAGATCACACCACGCTCACGGGCTGCCCCGAGGCCGGGGCGGAAGTCGGCCAGATCATCCAGGTTCACCCCATCGAGTACCACCGCATCGGCGGCGAGGGCGAGCGGCGCCAGCAGACCATGGAGTTCCCGCTTGCAGGCGTAGCAGCGATCCTGAGGATTGCGGGCATAGGCCGGATCCTCCAATTCGGCGGTGAGGATTTCCTGGTGCCGCAGTCCCAGCCAGCGGGCCTGGGCCCGGGCCTCCTCGCGCAGATGGGGTGCCAGGGCCGGGGAAACACCAGTCACCGCAAGGGCCCGATCCCCGATCCGGTCCACGGCCAGGGCCGCTACCAGAGCACTGTCCACCCCGCCGGAATAGGCCACCACCACCCGGGGAAAGGCGGCGATGCGGTCGCTCACCTCCCGATAGGCCTCCCCCAGCTCCGGGGGTAGCGCTTCGAGCAGGGTGAGGGGAGGGGGCGAAGAATCCATGGGGATGATCCTGGCAAGTCCGATCCCATTCAGGGAGAGACCGGCCAAGCGACCCCGAGCCCGCCGCTCAGATCGGGTGGATTCCAGGGGATCAACTCAGGGTGCTCAGTAGCATCCACGGATCACCGCCTCCCGATGACGCCCCCGCCCCCCGGTCCTACCCAGACCCCCCAACGGGGCACCGGCCGGGGTATCGGCATCCGCACGGCCGCCGGCAGCGATGAACGCGCCCACGGTCAGTTGCATGTCTACGACGGTGACGGCAAGGGGAAAAGCCAGGCGGCCCTGGGGGTGGTGCTCCGCACCATCGGCCTGGGTATCTGCGAGCGCAAGCGCACCCGGGTGCTGCTGCTGCGGTTCCTGAAGGGACCCGGCCGTTCCTACGACGAGGACGCCGCGATCGAGGCCCTGCAGCAGGGCTTTCCTCACCTGATCGACCAGGTGCGCACCGGCCGGGGCGAATACTTCACCGCCGACCAGGCCACCCGCTTCGATCGTCAGGAAGCCCAGCGCGGCTGGGACATCGCCAAGGGGGCCATCGCCAGCGACCTTTACTCGGTGCTGGTGCTCGACGAGCTCAATCCCGTGCTCGACCTGGGGTTGCTCGATGCCGCCGAGGTGGTGCGCACCTTGGCGGCCAAGCCCGCGGGCATGGAGGTGATCTGCACCGGCCGGGGAGCTCCGCGGGAACTGGTGCGCCTGGCTGATCTGCACTCAGAGATGCGGGCTCACCGCCGCCGGACCCCCGAGGATCGGGACGGTTCCGAATCCTGGAATGGCGACGACGACGGCGTGGAGGCGGAGGCCCGGGAGCGGGGGCTCGATGGGATTGAGATCTACACCGGCGAGGGCAAGGGCAAATCCACCAGCGCCCTGGGCAAGGCCCTGCAGGCGATCGGCCGCGGCATCAGCCAGGACAAGAGCCACCGGGTGCTGATCCTGCAGTGGCTCAAGGGGGGGAGCGGCTACACCGAAGACGCCGCCATCGCCGCCCTGCGCGAGAGCTACCCCCACCTGGTGGATCATCTGCGCTCCGGCCGCGATGCGATCGTGTGGCGCGGCCAGCAGCAGCCAATCGACTACGTCGAGGCCGAGCGGGCCTGGGAAATCGCCCGAGCCGCCATCGCCAGCGGCCTCTACAAGACCGTGATCCTCGATGAACTCAATCCCACGGTGGATCTCGAGTTGCTGCCGGTGGAGCCGATCGTGCAGACCCTGCTGCGCAAGCCCGCCGAAACCGAAGTGATCATCACGGGCCGCTGCAAGAGCCGACCCGCCTACTTCGACCTGGCCAGCGTGCATTCCGAGATGGTGTGCCACAAGCACTACGCCGAGCGGGGCGTGGACCTCAAACGAGGTGTGGATTACTGAGCCGGCAACGGAGCAGCGACGCAGGCCGCCATTAGGGGCGTTGTGTCCCTGGAGGGTCCTCGGACTGCAAGCCATCACCCCCGCTGGGCGCCCCTCGACCCAGCCCGGCGAGCCGCCCAGCGATCGGACTGTGGGGATCTTCCACCTCATCGGCCAGGGCATCGAATTCCAGCTCCACCTCCTGGGTGGCGATGAACCGTCCGATCAGCAGCCCCATCAACAGGGCCAGGTAGAGGGTGCCGGACAGGCTCAGCAGAATCACGAAGCGCTCGCCCAGGAAGTTGTGGGGCAGCACATCCCCCAGGCCCAGGCCCGCCAGCACCACGAAACTGAAGTAGGTGAGCCGGTCGATCAGGAGCTCATGGCTGCCCATGCTTCCCAATGAGAACGTGCCAGGCACCAGCACCTGCAGGGCAGCGGCCACCAGGCCACCAGTGAGGCCTAGATAGATGTAACCCGCTGCGGCACCTGCCATCACCTCGGCATTCACCCGTGGCACCCGCGCCAGCACCATCACCAGCCTCAGCGAGGCCAGCATGGAGAAGAGGCCCGTGAGCAGCAGCACCATGATGCGCAGGATCAGGTAGGGACCTCGCTGCTCCACCAGAGCCAGTCCCCACATGGTGGCGATGGCGCTGATCCCCAGGATCCGCTGCACCGTGACCATGGCCATCGACAGCCGGTTCGGTTTCAGCCCGGGCAGGGCCCGCAGCGACTGCGTGATCAGAAAGGTGAGCAAAAGGGGCAGCAGCCAGTGAAAGCTGCTGCCCGGCGCGGCGGTGACCGGCAGGAGCACCACCAGCAGCAGCACGCTGCAGAGCAGCGGAACGAACTGGGATTCCAGCTTCACAAGCTGCCGATGGAAGCGGCGTTTGACTTCGCTCTGCTGGCGCAGCGCATGGAGCCGGCCATCGCCTTGGTCGCCTATTGAGGCCATTACGGCCCTCAGTAGCGGGGCACGGAGGGATCCACCTCCTGGCTCCAAGCGTCGATGCCGCCGGCCACATTGATCCCTTCGATGCCGTGGCGCTTCAGGGCGATCAGGGCCTTGGCGCTACGGCCGCCGAGCTTGCAGTGCACATACAACTGCTTACCGGCCGCCAGCTCCCGCACCCGCTCGATGGCACTGCCGCTCTCGATCTGGTCGAGGGGAATCAGGGTGGCGCCGGGAATCGCGGCGATCTCTGCTTCGGGGGGATTGCGCACATCGATCAGCACCAGGCCGCTGGTGTCGCCATCGAGCAGGGCCTTGAGCTCCACCACCCCCACACTCGCCACGGCTCCGGCCTCCTCCTGGCCGGGGGCGCTGCCGCCCACGCCGCAGAACTCCTGATAATCGATCAGCTTCTCAATCACCGGGCGCTCGGGATTGGGCCGCAGCTTCAGTTCGCGGAAGCTCATCTTCAGCGCATCAAACAGCAGCAGGCGGCCGCTCAAGGTGGTGCCGATGCCGGTGATGATCTTCACCGCCTCGGTGGCCTGGATCACGCCGATGATCCCGGGCAGCACACCCACCACGCCTCCTTCGGCGCAGGAGGGCACCATGCCCGGCGGCGGCGGCTCGGGGAAGAGGTCGCGGTAGTTGGGGCTTTCGGCATCCAGGTTGAACACCGTGGCCTGGCCCTCGAAGCGGAAAATCGAGCCGTACACGTTGGGTTTGCCCAGCAGCACGCAGGCGTCGTTCACCAGGTAGCGGGTGGGGAAGTTGTCGGTGCCGTCGCAGACGAGGTCGTAGGGCTCGATGATCTGCAGGGCGTTCTCACTGGTGAGGGCGGTCTCGTAGAGATCCACCTGGCAGTGGGGATTGATCTCGAGGATGCGGGCCTTGGCTGATTCGATCTTGGGTTTGCCCACCCAGCTGGTGCCATGGATCACCTGGCGCTGCAGGTTGGAATGGTCCACCACGTCGAAATCGACGATCCCGAGGCGCCCCACGCCGGCGGCGGCCAGGTAGAGGAGCAGGGGCGACCCCAAACCGCCTGTGCCCACACAGAGCACCGAGGCCGCCTTGAGGCGTTTCTGCCCCTCCATCCCCACTTCCGGCAGGATCAGGTGGCGGGCGAAACGGGCCACCTCATCGGAGCTGAGCTGAACGCCGCTGGTGTCGGGGGGAAGCATGGGTGGAAGGGAAGCGGGGCGCGGCCGCGGGGGCGATCGCTTCAATCATCCATTCTCCACGGCAGAAGCCGGGAGGGCCCCTCCAGCTCCAGCCACCAGCAGCACAGCACCGGCCGGGCGGAGGCACCAGCCGCATCCCCCAGGGGAGGCTCCCCTGGGGCCACGCCGCGGATCAGCATCAGGGTCGGGGCGAAGGCCATACCGCGGTCGGTGGCGGAGGGTAACGGCGGGCTGGCTGGGTGGCTGTGGAGCGAGCCCAGCACCTCCAGCCCATGGGCGCGGGCCCACTTCTGGGCGAGCAGCTGCTCGCGGGGGTCGATCCGGAAGCGGCACAGCCGTTCGACCCCCGGCTCCCAAACATTGGTCGTGGGCCACACCTGCTGCAGATGCCAGTGGGTGGGGGCCTCTCCCAGCGAATCTCGGGGGCCGCTTCGCCGCGTTCCCAGCAGCAGGGCACAGCCCTCCTCAGGGGCCGCCGCATCCAGGAGTCGATCGATCAGCGTCAGCGCCTGACGACCGATGCGGATTTCCGGTGGCGCGTTCAAGGACTCCCCACTACCTTGTGGTTCAGTGTGAACCAAACCCCTAGCAATGAGCGACCTCAGCACCGAAGCAAAGGAAGCCGCCGAAGCGGTTGGCAATGCCGCTGAAGAAGCCGGCGCCGATTTCAACCAACGCTTCGCCGAGGTGATCGGCAAGGTGAATGAATCCCTCGACAAGCTCGACTGGAGCCAGATTGGCAAGGTCGGCAAGGCAGCCGGCATCCTGCTGGCCGTGATTGTTGCCCAGATTCTTATCAAAGGGGTGCTCGACACCATCAACCTCCTGCCGATCGTGCCCGGCCTGCTGGAGCTGTTGGGTCTGGTGGTAGTAGGCACTTGGAGTTGGGACAATCTCACCACCAGCGAAAAGCGGAACGCCGTGGTGGAACGCCTCCAGGGCGTGCGCAAGGAGTACCTGGGCTGATCGATCCAGCCCATCGGTGGTGCCGCCCATCGTGTTGCCGAATCGAAGCATCACGTGCTGCTGTTCGATGCGTTGGTAGATGCAGATCGCACCCCAGTACATTCTGCGTTCTCACCTTCCGGCCCGTTCCGGCTCTTGCCACCTCCACGCGGCCGTTCAGGGGCCCTAGATCGCCAAAATCCCGACGAGCGGCGCTTTCACAACCTGATCGCGCCGTTTTAATTGGCAAAGCGGCCTACGGCTTCACTCAAGCCGGCGGATCCTGCAGCAGTTGATCGATCACCGCTTGGGCCTGGATGGCATAGCTGTTGCCGAACAGGTTGGCGTGATTGAGCAAGTGGTAGAGGTTATAGAGAGGAACCCTGCGAAGATGGTCGCCGGGTAACGGCCAGGTGGCCTCATAGCCCGCGAAAAAGGGGGCCGGAAAGCCACCAAATAGCCTGGCCATGGCCAGGTCCACCTCCCGGTCTGCGCGGTGGACCGCTGGATCGAAGATCACTCCGTGACCGGTGCTGTCGATGGCGGCATTGCCGCTCCAGAGATCGCCATGCACCAGACACGGCTCCGCAGCGTGGCCATCGAGCCAGTCCGGCACCCGCTCCAACAGGGTCTGCCCATCCCGCAGCGCGCCCATCCGGCCCTCCAACCGCTCGAGCTGGGGCGCCAGCCGCCGCTCGGCGAAAAAGCGTCCCCAGCCAGCCAGCCAGCGGTTCCGCTGGGGGCCAGAACCGATGACATTGTCGCGGGGCCAGCCAAAGCTGCCGGGCCGATCCCCCGGCGTGCAGGGGCGCAGGAGGCTGCTGCGATGCAGCATGGCCAGGTCGGCCCCCAGGCGCCCCCAGGCCTGATCGTCAGCAGCGGAGCCGGATCCCGCCAGTTCGAGCCAAGGCAGCACCAGCACGGCCTGGTTCCCGGCAGCCCCCACGGCGAGGGGCGCCGGCACGCGGAGGTTGGTGCCCGCCGCGGCACGGGTCAGGGCCTCCAGGCCCTCGGCCTCCGCCTCCAGCAGCGGCAGGGCTTCGAGGGTGTTGGTCTTGGCGAACAGAAGTCCCCCGGAGAACGGCGATGCAGGCCGGGGCGTAGCCGCCGGCGCCCCCAAGGGGACCACCGAAAGACACCAGGCGCTGTGGATGCAGCCCCCGCCCACCGGCTGCCTGCCGACCGGGCGAACCCCGAGGTTCTCGGCCAGCCAATCGGCCAGGTCATCCCCCGGCACCGCACCCGAAGATCCCGGCATCCCCATGGCCTCGGTACGTGGCTGACGCCATCGAAGCATCCGGGCTAGGCGCAGGCGGACCAAAAGCTGAGGGAGCGGAGAACACCGGTTCAGCTCCGGGGCCAATCGGGCGAAACCTGCAGCTCCGAAGGCCGGATCCACCCACCAGGGCCTTGATCCGCTGGGGAGCGTCCGGATCCGTCCCTAATCACTGAAACAGCAGTAAGTGCAGGTATCAATCGCTGTATAATCCGTCTTTGCTATGGCACGACTGAACTTAAAACTAAATTCACCCCTATGAATATGTTATGAAGCCTGCAATTTCAACGATTATTCAATATTGGGCCCAAGAAGAGCAGCCAACGATGCTTCGCGAGATGACATTGACATGGCAGCGCCTCAACCCAGGTTGGTCTTACCGTTGCTTTAATCGAGCCACGGCATCTCTATTTTTTAAGGACGTGTTTGGCGTCTCAGTGCAGGAAGACTTTCTCAGTATTCGCCTGCCGGCCATGCAGGCCGACGTGTTTCGGGTGGCTTACATCTTGACCTACGGAGGCCTATGGGCCGATGCCGCCACAACCTGCCTGTCGCCGCTTGAGCATTGGTTGGATCCTCAGTCGCCTCTTGTGCTACTGAGGAGGCCACATATGCATTCCGCCCAAGTAGCCAACGGCTTCATCTACGCCCATCAACCGCAGCACCCATTCCTTGAAGCTGTATGGAGCAGCATTGCCAGCGCGCTCGCGAGGCGAGCCGGCACAGGTGTATGGACAATGTTTGGAGCAGGAATCTTTGGGAAAACCCTCATGGACGTCAATTTAGCGAGACAAGTGCGCGTGGTTGAGGTCCGAGACATCACCCAGCACCTAAGCTTCGGTTCAAGCAGCATGTTCATGCCTGCTGAGCAACATTGGTCGACCCGAGAGAAGCATGAACCGCTTTACCTTTAAGGCCGGCCCTAATCTGTCCGCGCTTTGCAGGGGCTTTGGGAATCTAAAGCAAGTGTAAAAGAGGTGACAGGGCGGAAGAATTGGAGATCAACTGTTATCGCGACTTCCTGCTCAATATTGGCTTTGCGCTGGGGTTCAAATCCCTGCTACTATGGATCTAGATCGCTTGAGATTAGGCTGGAAATTAGCAATCGGATCTATCGGGAAAGCTGTCCGATCCGATAGGCGTGCGCCGGTGCGAGGCAGCCAAGCTTGGCCAGTTGAACGCCGGGCGAATGGTTGTTTTTCACCCAGCCGGCGATAGGACCCTGGCCGCAGCTGATCTACACCAGGGCCATGGTCTTGCGCCAAGTCTAGTTGAACGCATCACGGGCTTCCTGGCTCAAGTGCCACGGGCACCGCCCGGGAGGCAATCGGCCGCTAGTTGAAGCGCCCCCATGCAGGCATCCCCATCGGGGCTCACCAGGGTGTGCCCCTCCAGCCGCTTGGCCAGCAGGGCTGCGAACGGTCGGCGCAGTTCCCCAAGATGCAGCAAGGCACCACCGAGGGCGCAGACGGGGGGGGCGCGCAGATCAAGGGCCGCAGCCACCGCAGCCACCATGGCCGCTAGGGCCTCGGCGTTCTGGACCAGGATCGCGGCGGCCCGGGCATCACCCTGCCCCGCCAACCGGTTCAGCTCCGGGGCCAGCCGGGCGAAACCTGCAGCGCCGAAGGCCGGATCCACCACCAGGGCCTTGATCCGCTGGGGGGCTCCAGGATCCTCGGGATCCAGGCCGAGGGCCAGCCAGATCTCCCTCCGCAAGGGACCATCGGGCTCCCGGCCATCGGCCATCCGCAGGCTGAGGGCCAGGGCGTCCCGGCCGATATCCATGGCGGACCCGGCCCCATCCAGCAGCCAGCCCCAGCCAGCGCAGCGGTGATGGCGGCCCTGGCCATCGCTGCCCACGGCAATCGTGCCGGTGCCGCTGATCACCACGATGCCGGGCCCCTCCGGGAAGGCACCCCGCAGGGCGGTGTGCTCGTCACCGGTCACCACCAGCCGCTGAGCGGGCAAGGCCAGAGCCTCTGCCGCCAGGTCCAGCCCCTCCTGCTGCACGGCACTGCCAGCCTCGATGCCACTGGCCCCCACCGCCGCCGCCGCCAGGCTGTCCTGGCGCCGATCCGCCGGCAGCGCCTGCCGGGCCGCCTCAAGGCTTTGGCGCAGGGCGGCGGCAAACCGCTGGAGCCCCTCCGCAGCCGCCAGATGGGACACCCCCGGCCCCTCGCCCTCTGCCAGGGTGGCGCCGCTCTGGCGATCGGCCAGGCGGCAGGTGGTGTGGGTCTGGCCAGCGTCGAAGCCTGCCAGCAGGGTGCCGCTGGGCCAAGTCTCGGGCCGCTGCTCGGCCTTGGCGGCGGGCGATCCAAGCCCGCGCTGGGCTGGGGATGGCGGTGGGATGCCCATCGAAGCCTGGGGTTGGGGTGCTCAGTGATTCCTCTTCAGGCGCGTGGCCCCGCCCCGGAGCGAGCCTTCACCAGGGGCCGTGCTTCCGCCAGCGGGCTTGCCGCAGCCGCGGTGCCAGCCTCGCCGCCCGCCGCCGCCGCCAGGGTGGCCAGGCTGAAGAGGGCCACTAGCTGCACCTCCGGCCGGAAGAAGATCGTGTCGGTGAGACCCTGAACAGCGAGCCCCGCGAAGGCCGCCACCGCTGCAAGAGAGGGGAGATTGAGCATGCCCTGGCCTTGGCCCTGGCGCAGCCCGGTGCGCATGGCCGTGAACAGCAGGGCCAACCCGGCCAGCAAGCCAGGCACGCCGGCTTCCACCAGGAGTTCCAGGGGGATGGAATAGGCGCTGAGGGCGTTGAACTTGGGTTGCTGGTAGAGGGGATAGATCAGGTTGAAGGCCGTGTTGCCCGGACCGATCCCCAGCCAGGGGCGGTCGCTGATCATCGCCAGCACAGAGGTCCATACGTTGATGCGAAAGTTGTTGGAGCTGTCCTCGCGGCCAGCCACCAGGCTCATCACCCGCACGCGCAGGGGCTCCACCTGGGTAACCAGCACAACCAGGGCCACCGCCGCGCCCACCAGGAGCAGCAGGGGCAGCGTGCGGCGCCAGAAGGGGGGCCAGTGCCGGGTCTGACGCATCGCCAGCAACAGGCCCAGCAGGCCGAGGGAAGCCACCATGCCCATCCAGGCTCCGCGGCTGTAGGTGAGCACCAGGGCCACGATCCCCAGCACAAGAGAGAGGAGTGCGAAGAGACGGCGCGGCAGGGTGCGCCAGCGCAGCACGGCCACCGCCGCCAGGGGCAGGATGGGCAGCAGGTAGCCGCCCAGCAGGTTGGGGTTGTCGAGGGTGCTGTAGATCCGCACCGTGCCCTCCGCCACCGAGTTGTTATCCGACCAGCGGGCCAGCTGGCTGGGTTCGGCGTAGAGCTGGCGGATGCCGATCACGCTGGTAAAGAGCTGACCGACCAGCAGGGCAGCCACCAGCCGGTCCCACCAGAGCGGTGAACTGGCCAGGAGCTGGCGCATCAGCGCGTAGACCCCGAGATAGCTGGTGAGCTTCATCAACCCCTTGGCCGCGGCCACCGGCACCGGCGAGAAGCCGGTGGCGAGCAGCGCCACGGCTAGCACCGCCAGCAGGGCCAAGTTGATCGGGCCGATCTGCCCGGGGGTGGTGCGCAGGGCCCAGAGCACCCACAGCAGGCCGCAGGCGGCGATCAGCAGGCTCAACCCGGCCCGGGTGACCAGGGGCAGGCCCGCCAGCAGGGCACAGAGCACCAGGCCGGAGATCAACGGCAGGTGCTGCGTGATGCTGCCCGCCGGTGAACCCGCCATCAGACCCTGCCAACGCAGCAAGAGGGGCGTGGGCGAGGCGGGAGAGAGCACGGAGACCTTACGCTTTGCTGGCGATTATCGGTGCCGCTGGCCCGCCTTTCCAGCCAGTTCGGCCAGTCCCGCTGGATCCATTGGGGCTCCCTCTGCCCCTGACCAGGCTCGGCGACGCCGGGTTCGGCGGGCCACTGGCTCGCCGGAGTGCTCCCCACGCTGTCGCTTCAGCCATCGCGCCACCTCGACATCGGCCCGATCCCCGCCTCCAACCCGGCACCGTTCAGATCGGTTTTGTTGGACCCGATCGGCCGCCTTCCATGGGGCCTCCGGGGCCAGCCGTATTCAGGTCTCGCCGCCTTCCGCCCCCGCCGCTCCGGCCGCCAGCTCCAGGTGCTCCAACGCCGGCACCGCCGCATGATTGCGCTGATAGAGCACCCGATACACGGGCAGCCCCTGGGCGAGCACGTGACGCTCCCGTTCCGTGGCAACGGGCAGGGGATTGGAGGCCCGCCAGGGCCGGTCATCCTCAGCAGGCCGCATGAAGCAGCCGCTGGCCTCGCAGAGGGCCACCATCGGCTCGATCACGGCGGCCACATCGCTCTGAAGGAAGAGCTGGGCCCCGGGCGCCAGGGCCGCGGCGATCGAGCGCAGCAGGGGCGGCTGCAGCACCCGCCGTTTGCGGTGCCGGAGCTTGAACCAGGGGTCGGGGAACTGGATCGAGACGCGCTGCAGCAGGCCACCAGGCAGCCCGGCCAACCAGCGCTCCAGGCTCACGTTGGCGTTGCAGAACAGAAAGTGCAGGTTGGTGAGGCCCGCAGCGATCCGCTCCGCCTCGGCTGCCTCCACCAGGGGCCGGCGGATCTCCACGCCCAGATGGTTGTGGTGGCTCTGCAGGGGCGCCAGGTCCAGCAGGAAGCGACCACGGGCGCAGCCGATGTCGAGCACAAGGGGTTGATCCGGATGGGCGAACAGCTCGGCCGGCGGCGGCAGGGGCCGCGGCTGCTGGTGGACAAGGCTGAGCGGATTGACGTGCTGCCGCACCCGCTTAGCCCTCCCGCACCAGGAAGCCCCAGCTGGCGGTGTAGCCGTGCAGGTGGGTGGTGCCCCCCACCGGACCGATTTCGCCATTGCAGAACACCCCGGCGATCGGCAGTTGATCGAAGGCCTCGCGGCAGAGGCTCACATCGCCGTCGGGGTGCCCATAGAGACCCCGGCCGCGGCCGAGGCAGGCGAACAGCAGCGCCGCCAGGGGTTCGACCGGCTGCCGTGCCGCCTGGCGCAGCAATTGCCGTGATTCCTCCCGGGAGGCATCGGCATCGCGCAGCTGAAACTGCACCTTCTGGCCCACCCGCATCCGTTCACCCACCGCCACAGCGCCGTTGCGGGGGTCCACGCCGATCAGATTGCGCACCAGGAAGGCCGGAGGCTGCTCACCGCTGTGCTCCAGGCTGAAATCACTGCGGGCCACCCCCAGGAAGAGCGAATGCTTCACCTGCTCCCGCTCCGCCGGATTGAGCCCGCCGAGGATGGCCTGCAACGCCTCCACCGGGCTGCGCCGCTGGTCGCCTTCGCTCACCTGCAGCACCACATTGCGCTGGGCCTGCTCCACCTCCAGCACAGGACCGATCGGCCGACACCCCTGAGCCACCATCGGCTGAAGGCGCCAGGCACCGCCGATCAGGCAGCCCACCGCCCCGCCGCGCACCTGGTCATTGAACAGCAGGGAGCCGTGGGGAGCGCTGTGCTGGCCCGCGATACCGCCCACCTTGGCCACGCCGGGGAAGGCGTAATCGAGGCCGCCGATCAGGTCGTTCACCGCGCCGCAGCCCGGATCCACCAGCAGCAACATGGCGTTGATGCCTTCAACTCCGGCGCCCACCGCCGTGCGCCAGGGTTCAGCGGGACCGTCGAGATCGGGGAGGTCGGCCGTATCCAGGCAGAAGGGATGAAGTTCAGCCCCGGGCAGGCGCAGCAGGGTGAGGCTGAGGGCGGGTTCGTGCTCCAGCTCATGGGGTGTGCCTCCCGCTTCGGTGCCCACCACGCCGCCGCCCAGACAGCCGATCCAGTGGCGGGCCTGAAGCTTCTGGCGCAGCAGAGGTAGCAGGCGGGGCAGGTCGCTGGCGTAGCTGGCGGAGGCGAACACCAGGGCCAGATCAGCCGGGCCGGCGCCCGCCAGCTGGCGGGCCAGCTCATCCACCGCCGCCTGCAGGGAGGGGTCGCGGGCTAAGCCGGTGCGACACCAGGCGCCGCTCTCACGCCGCGCCAACCAGGGGAAGGAGGGAAAGGCAGCCATGGCCGGACCCTAGGTCCTGGGGGGGTGAGCGGATAATGGCGCCTTACCGTCCTCGATCATCCGTGCCGGATCCGCTTTACCGCTCCCTGGTCTGGCTGGCCGTGCGCCTGGGCCTGCTCTTCACGGTGGGGTTACCCCTGGTGCTGCTGGTGTGGACATCGGTGCGGCGGGAGGGGGCCCTGAGGCGCCTGCTCGGGCTCTACTGGAAGATGGCCAGCCTGCTGTTGATCGCCCTGCTGCTGCTCACCAACAAGGCGCCGCTCGGCTTCGCCCTGCTGGTGGCGGCTCCGCTGCTGCTGGTGGCGGTGCTCTGGTTCTGGGTGGACCTCAACGAGGAGCTGGCTGATTTCCCCACCTGGCGCGGCCTGCCGCTCACCGTGCGGATCTGGCGCTGGAGCCTCACCTTTTATGCGTTGGCCCTGGCGGCCCTGGCCAGCACCTGCCTTTCCTGCCTGACGGGCGGCCTGGAACGCCCGGTCTGCGCCGCCTGGCTGGAAGCCCCCGACCAGCTGCATGGCGTGCTGGCCCAGATCTTCGGCTTCGTGTTCGGCGGCCGCTGGACCCCAGCGGTGGCTGGTTTCCTCGGCTATGCGGGCCTGGCGGGCTATGCGGTGGGCCTGCTGCAGTGGCTGCTGGTGAGGCTGCCGCGCCAGGGGCGCGTGGCCGGCGAGTTCTAAGGGGCCCAGGCCCTGATGCTTTGCACGGGAGTTCCCGCGGGGCCTTCCGGCCCACATTTCGGGCCATTCCCTGCCACCCGCAGCCAGACCGGCACCGGCTCCGTACCCCTAAGCCCCTGGCCTTCACCCTGGGCGGCCCGTGCAGCAACAGTGCCTGCGGCCACCCTGCCGGAACGGTCGCCGAAGCCTCATCCCCCGCGTTCCGATCCCCGCTCCTCCCCGCGACCCACGGCCTCCATGACAAGCCCCTTCGCGCCGGATCCACCACCGGAAGCCACCGCCCCCACGGAACAGCTCCTGGCCCGGCTGGAGGCGATCAGCCGTGAGCGTCCCGATCGGGTGCTGCGGCTCCGCGGCACCCTGCGAGCCCTGCCGCCCGAGGCCTGCAGGGAAGGCGGCGAGGATCCCGCAGCGGCCGCGTCGGCCGATGAGCCCTGTGAGCTGGTGATCTACCGGGGCTTCTCCAGCAGCACCACCCACCCCACCGCCTTCGACCCCGACCAGCCAGCCCTGCCGGAGACCGCCCGGCTGATCAGCGCTGAGATCCTGCAGGCCCCCCTGCGGCCCGGCGCGGCGGAGGGCCTGCTGGCGGGGCCAGGGCCTGTGGCATTGTTCCTGGAGCCTGGGGCCTGGCCGTAGCGGTGGGGCACGGGAGCCCATGGCCCAGCGCTGCGGGGGGCGGTGCAGGGGAGAGCGTTTCTAGGCTGAAACTCTCTGGGCATCGAAGCATGCAGCTGCGGCATGTGATCAACCTCCACAAGGGATCCACCGCCCTGGTGATCGGCGCCTTGATGCTGGCCTACGGCAATGGATCCCTAGGGGCCTGGGTGTATCTGGCCCTGCATGGCACCTACGGGATGCTCTGGTTGCTGAAGGAACGGATCTTCCCCGACCGCCAGTGGCAGCAGCCGATCGGCTGGGTTGGAGCCGTGGTGATGTTCCTGGTGCTGGCGCTTTACTGGCTGGCGCCTTTTCTGCTGATTTCTTCCGGCGCCGTGCCGCCCTTGCCGCTGGTGGCCCTGGCCATCGCACTCAATCTGCTGGGGGTGTTTCTGCATTTCGGCAGCGATGCCCAGAAGCACTTCATGCTGCAGCTGCAGCCTGGCCTGATCGACGCTGGCTTCTTCGAGCGCAGCCGCAACACCAACTACCTGGGCGAACTGCTCACCTACCTCTCCTTCGCCCTATTGGCGATGCACTGGCTTCCCTACGCGGTGCTGGCCGGTTTTGCCTTCGCCGTGTTTCTGCCCAACATGCGCAAGAAAGATCAATCCCTTTCGCGCTACCCCGGCTTTGACGCCTACCGGGAGCGGTCGGGGCTGCTGTTGCCGAAGTTGTGGGGCTAAGCCGGCCAATTCGGGCCGTCGAGGTTGAGCTGCGCAGCGCTGGTGTTGCCGGCGATGGCAGCGAAGCTGTGTCGCCATCGCCTGCGGCCCAACCTGCGGTGACGGCTCGGCTGATGCGCCGACCGCTAAAGAAGGTGTCCAGATCTTTCCGCCCAACAGGATGCCCGCTTCGAGAGTTACCTACCGAGGTCAGCAGGCCGGCTGCTGGCTGGATCCCCTAAATGCGAGTTTTCACCCCATCCGACATGCTGGCCTGCGGCGAGCTAGGAACCCTGAGATGCTATCGATAAATCTCACCTACCACGGCGACGATGGCCCTGCATAGGGCTGGGGCGATGCGGCTGCCGGGTTCAAGCCAATCACGAAAGGGACTGGCCTAGAGCAGCTATCGCCTTAGAGCAGCTTTAAGGTCAGGTAATGGTAAGGCTAAGATTCCACACTTTGGTGAGGAACAGCCGATAGCAGGGAAGATTGCGGCGGGTGGAGCGCTGATCGGGGCCGCGCTCGTCGACTTGGCCGCCGCTGAGAGTAGATCCATTGGCTTGGAGCAAGACCCGGACGTTACGGCCCCCGCCGCCGGGGTCAGGTCAGCGGTGGCGGTGGTAGTGCTCATGCCAGGGGCGCTGATCGAACCGCCCCATGCTCCAGCTGCCATCCCAGGGAGGCGAGCAATCAGCAGCGACTCAACCGCTGCGGTCCCTACTTCGGAGGTAAACCACCTTGCCCTACTCGTCTTGACTTCATGACCCCCAGCTCGCCAAGCACTTGACAGGGAAGAGGCTAAGCCCTAGCTTCGCCTCCAAGATTTCTAGAATAGGCTTGAGCTTACAAAAATTACTATCAAAGTCGTTGTAGCAAAATAAGTTTGCATTGGCTTGTGTTGATATGAATTACATGCTCAGGCTTTAATTGATGATCTAAGCGAATCTAGATAGCGCTCACTTTTTTTAGGCTTCATCCCCAGTTCAACCCTTTCCCAAGAATTACTTCCATGGCTCTTCGTGTAGTCAACGCCACTGGCAACTGGTCAAATTCTGCCATTTGGGAAGGGGGAGTCTTACCCCTAGTAGGAGATGATGTAATCATCAATGCAGCCAATAGCGCGGCTACCGTTACGCTGAATACGAATATAGCCGTTGGGAGCATTGCAAATTATGAAACTGTTAAATTGAGTAATACTTCGATTTCTTTGGCTAGCAAGTTTGACAATCATGGCTCATTGGACATAGCCACCGGAACAAAGTACATAAGCGGTGTATTAAATAACTATGGCGTCGTCAACCAGGTCGATTATTATTCTAACTACTATGGAACCTACTACACCTATATATACCTAAACAATTCCAGCCAGATCGTCAATAAAGCAGACGCCACTTATAATATGACAGCCGGCAATATTAGCCGCAATGTACCATCAGACTACCAAGGTGCGGAAGCTAAGTTCGTAAACCAAGGCACTTTCAATAAAATTAATGCCAGCCTTATTGGAAGTATATATGTAGACTTTGACAATGCTGGGCTAGTTAACATTGATGGAGGGTCTCTATATCTGTATGACGAGTTAGTTAATAACGGCACCGTGACTGTCAATGCAGGTGGCTTGTATAACACAGGCAAGCTAACCAATAATAATGTAATAAATCTGAATGCAGGGGTTGCCACCTTCTCCGGTGGTGGCGACAACAAAGGCAGAATCTATGTCGATATCGATGCTGCACTAAACCTAGGAGGAGTATTCAACTTTGGCACAGGCAGTCAGATTACAGGCCGAGGATCTGTCACCCTGAATGCAGGCCAGATTAATTTCAACCCCAGTCAAACCACATTTAGCAACGACTTAACGCTTAACTTCAATGGCGGCGCATTAAACTATACTGGCAATTTAAGTCTTAGGAAATATACATTTACCAGTAATGTTGGTCAGCTTTTGATCAATGCAAATAGCAGTCTGAGCTTAGGCACAGGAAGTTGGAGCAGTGGCAGCTTGGTGGTTGACAGTAAAACTCGCTTCGACGGAA
>BJHE01000002.1:28845-58162 GCA_014191755.1 Cyanobium sp. | reverse complement strand
CATGGTCTGGTTACTACAGTGTTTATGATTATATATATCTTCGCAACTCCAGCCAGATTGTTAATAAGGCCGACGCTACATATAATCTGACGGCAGGCAACGTCAGCCGTAACGTACCATCTGATTACCAGGGAGCGGAAGCAAAGTTTGTCAACCAAGGAACCTTCAATAAAATCAATGCTAGCTATAATGGTGGCATTTACGTAGACTTTGAAAATAGTGGGCTAATCAACATTGAGGGAGGCAACTTATACCTTTATGATGAGCTCATCAACAATGGCACCATAACCGTCAATGCCGGTGGCCTACACCATACAGGAAAGCTGACGAATAATAATGTCATCAACCTTAATGCAGGTGCTGCCAACTTCTCTGCAGGCGGAGACAACAAAGGCAGAATCTATGTGGATATCGATGCTGCACTCAGCCTAGGAGGAACATTCAACTTTGGTACAGGCAGCCAGATTACAGGCCGAGGATCTGTCACCCTGAACGCAGGCCAGATTAACTTCAACGTCAGTCAAACAACATTTAGCAATGACTTGACTTTTACCTTTAATGGCGGCGCATTAAATTATACTGGCAGTTTAAGTCTTGGGAAATATACATTTACCAGTAATGTTGGCCAGCTTTTGATCAATGCAAATAGCAGCCTGAGCTTAGGCACAGGAAGCTGGAGCAGTGGCAGCTTAGTGGTTGACAGCAAAACTCGCTTCGACGGAACATTAAACATCAATTATGGCACCAAATATTTAAGCGGCGTGTTGAATAATTATGGCATTGTTAACCACGTTGATTACAGCACTGCCTATTCACCATGGTCTGGTTACTACAGTGTTTATGATTATATATATCTTCGCAACTCCAGCCAGATTATTAATAAATCAGGCGGAATTTATGGCCTATCGGCGGGAGGAATTGCTCAAGTACTAACCGACGGTAGTAGTGCCATCGCCCAGTTCAATAACGAAGGAATTTTCATAAAAAACCAATCAGCACTCAATGCTTATATTGATGTTCTCCTAAACAACAGCGGGATACTTGAAACAAGTGGAGGAACTCTATACGTTAGAAATGAATTTTACAATACGGGTACGGTGAACGTGCGTGGCGGCATCGCGGACTTTAGCGGCGATTTCTATCAAAGCAATGGCAGCATTGTCCTGCACAATGGCCGGTTAAACTCCTCCCGTACTCTAAATATTCAAAATGGCCAAATTGGTGGCTACGGTACAATCGCAGGCAATATTAATAACTCAGGCTTAATCAATCCATTCGTTGATGGCCCACTGGGATCCCAAATAAGCACATTAAACATTAGTGGGAATTACAGCGAATCAAACAGCGCTCGCATTGATATTCAGATTAAAGGCCGCAGTGCGGGAACTGGATTTGATGTTATTAACATCACGGGCGCAGCTAGCTTTGATGGAACAATCAATGTTAGCTTCCTCGATAATTTTATGCCGATCCTGGGGGACAGGTTCCGGGTGATAAACTATGGCTCCTATACTGGTAGTGATAATCTTGATTTTAGCGGGTTAATTTTGGGAAACGGCCTACGATTGAATCCCATCTTTGATTCAAAGTATTTAACTTTTGTTGTCGCCTCCAGCGTGGGACCAGATGCAAGCAACGATGCTTATGGTGCCAATAAAAATCAACGTTTAATCGTTAACGATATTCAGGGTGTTTTGGCTAACGATATTCATCCAAACAATGATACCTTGAACACCCTGCTGGTCACGGGCCCCAGCAATGGTAATGTCAGCTTAAATAGTACTGGTTCTTTTACTTATAATCCTAATCCAGGCTTTATCGGTACTGATTCGTTTACTTATAAAGCGGTCGACCGAGATGGTGATTTTGATGTTGCTACGGTTTCCATCAGCGTCACGGCACCCCCTGTTGACTTGGCTCCTACCGTTGCCAATCCAATCTCAGGTATTTACGTTTTACTGAACTCCGCTGATACCGTAATCAACCTAAGCAATGTTTTCACCGATCCCGACGATGACATAAGCCTAATTAGCAAAACAATCTTTGCCAATAGTAACAGAAACCTGGTCAATGCCAGTATAAATGCGAACTTGCTAACACTAAGCTATTTACCGGGCCAAACTGGTCAAGCAAATATAACTATTCAGGCCCTATCGGATGGGCAAATTGTCAATGAAACGTTGACTGTATTCGTTCAGCCAGACGTTGACCGCGCTCCTATTGTTGCCAATCACATCCCAGCTCAGGTAGTCCAGATGAATGCGGCAAATAGTGTAATTGA
This sequence comes from Cyanobium sp., assembly GCA_014191755.1. Classification (GTDB taxonomy): domain Bacteria; phylum Cyanobacteriota; class Cyanobacteriia; order PCC-6307; family Cyanobiaceae; genus Cyanobium. The sequence goes on along the minus strand of BJHE01000002.1, from coordinate 55,881 downwards.
TATTAGTTCTGTTTTCACAGATCCTGATAACGATAATTCATTAATCAATAAGTCTATCTTGTCAGTTAGTAACATGGCCTTGTTTGACGAGGTCAAGCTAATTGGTAATCAGTTAACACTTGATTATTCTGCAAATAAGTATGGCCGGTCAGAGGTACTGGTTAGGGCTGAATCAAATGGTAAAGCGGTTATCGATTCTTTCACTGTATACGTTCAAGCTCCAGATACTGATAACCCTCCTTTCGTCCTGAATCCTTTGCCGGACTTGAAGCTTAGGGTTAATCCAGCCACTGACTATCTTGATTTAAGGTATGTCTTTGGCGATGTTGATGATAATCCAGAATTGATTATGAAGGCTTTGTTCGGCAACACTAATCCCGACCTGGTTAACGCCAGCATTAATGGTAACCAGCTGCGCTTAGATTATAATGATAACTTGGAAGGCACTTCAGACCTCACGATATGGGGATTTTCGAATGGCAAGCTTGCTCAAGATACTTTCACTGTTAAAATCTTCAACCGTTTACCTGTCATTGTAAGCCCAATAGCCGATCAAACTACTAACGAAGGATCCTACTTTACACTCGATATTGGTTCCGTATTCAACGACCCTGAAGGGAAAAACTTAACTTATAGCTTCGCGAAGCCTAATTGGTTGAGTTACGATTCATCGACTAAAAGCTTAAGAGGCACACCAGGAAATTCAAACGTTGGCACTACTATTATCACTGTGTCCGCGACTGATAATGATGGACAATCGGACGACGCTTATGGATCTGTTAGCGATAGCTTCAACCTCACAGTATTGGATCAACCAAATGGCACTTTTGTAATAGAAGATGTCGCATACTTCGTTAACGAAGCTGCCGAGTTTATTCGTATTAGTGTTCAACGTCTAGATCGTTCTCTGGGACAGGCTAGTGTTCGTGTTTCCACTCAAGCTGTTACGGCATCATCCCCAAGTGATTATATTTACTTAGCCGCTGATCTTGCATTTGTAGATGGAGAGACTAGCAAGTCTTTCGACATTGTGATTAATAATGATGATCTGCCGGAGGGTGGACTAAATCAGACTCCAGAAAACTTCAGGGTGTTTTTGAGTAATGCATCTGGAGGTGCGCAACTAGGCACCCAATCTAGCGCACTTGTGAGTATTATCGATGATGAGCCAGCTGTCACACCTCCAGTTGCTACTGACGACAACAAGGAAGCCAACGCTCTGGAGACAATCACTATCCATGTGCTGGATAACGATTACGATCAAGACGGATATCGGTTGCCAATAGAAATCCATCGCATCAAAATAAATGGATTTGAATATGATCCCTATAGTAGCCCTGTTATTGCTACCGAATTGGGTGGTATTATCAGTATTTTCAATAATAATACCTCTGGAAATCGCGCCGATGATCAGCTTTACTATACCGCTCCAAGCGTTAATGTCTCTGGAATTACCGATACTTTCGCCTACAATATTAGCGATGGTGATTTAGGGACAGACTTTGTCAGTAACTATGCATCCGTAAATGTCTCAATTACACCTGAAACCAGGAGCAAAACGGATAGCATTGATATTAACATCAACGGCAACATTGTGAGTTATCAAGATGATGAAATAGAGTCGTTTGCCAATGAAGATTTTAACAAGCGCTTCACGCTTTACGATAGAAATACAATTGACCTTGATGGAAATACATGGAAAGCGGTTGCCCTAAAAGATTATGGATATACAGGCGGTTACGTCATTAGTGCAAACACGACATTATCATTCGAGTATAGAAGTAACGTAATCGGTGAGATTCAAGGCATCGCCTGGTCACGGGAAAATCTAACCACAACAAATATTTATCCACCAAACGTAATTAATGTCTATGGATTTAATTCACGTTACGGCATCACCAACTATGACTACACTAGCGCAGGGTCATGGCAAACCTTTAGCATTAATCTTGGTGAGCATGACAATAGCGTTATTAATTACTTGGTTTTCGTTGGCGATGATGACGCCAATAATAAGGCAGATAGCCAGTTCCGCAATATTGCTCTTAATCAGTCCAATAGAAATCGACGTCCCACTGATATAGGTCTCAGTTCGAATGTTATTGGTTCTATGCGCCCGATTTCAACGCTAGTTGGGATCTTAAGTGCGACTGACCCCGACGACAATGATAGCCATACCTATTCCCTCGTCGATGGTCAAGGTGGCGATGACAACAGCCTGTTCCGGATTGTCAATAATCAGTTAAGAACAAGGTCTATTCTTGATCGCCATGCCAAGACTAGCTATTCAATCCTTGTGCGTGCTGATGATCAGGACGGATCGGGCCTGGCCAAATCATTCAATATTGGGGTCGTAGATTTAAGCGCTTCGGTTGGTTCGCAATCTGCACAGCTCGTGGAAGCCAACGCTTCCCCTGGCGTCAGCTCCGCCACCATCGCCATCACAAAAGCCAATGTTGATGGCACCGCTAGTTTCGATACAAGCGATCTCGTTAGCAACGGCTGGAACCTATCTTCTGGCAACGTTTACATCAAAGCTGGCATTTACGGTAGCGCAAGCTTTGATATTAATTCCGGAATTATTTCCTACAGTCTCGATAACAACGCTGCCGCAACCGAAGCTCTCACGGAGGGGCAGCCCGCCACCGATGCGTTTGGGTCGATTCGGGTTATCGATCGCTACGACACGGCACTTTCCGATGGGATCTCCTTTGCGATCACTGGCAGCAACGATGCCCCGACCATTTCAGTTGACAGCCAATCCGCCCAGCTCTTAGAGGCCGCTGGGATCAACAACGGCATCGCAGGCACCAGCTCCGCCAGCATTGCCTTGACTTTAGCCGATGTTGACGGCATTGCTACTTACGATACTAACGATCTCGTTGAGCAGGGCTGGAGCCTGTCTTCGGACAACATCTACATCAAAACTGGCACTTTCGGTAGCGCAAGCTTTGATATTAACTCCGGAGTTATTTCCTACAGTCTTGATAACAACGCTACCGCAACCCAGGCACTCACTGAAGGGCAGGCCGTCTTCGATTCTTTTGGGTCGATTCGGGCCATCAGTGGCTTCGACAGCGCAAGTTCCGGTGTGATCTCCTTCGCGATCACCGGTGGCAACGATGCTCCCACAGTCACATCGGCTCCATCCATTTACTTTGCCGAAAACTCCACTGCCAGCCCTTATATTGTGGCCGGCACAGATCCCGAAGGGGATAGCCTCAGTTACGCCATCAGTGGCGGCGCCGATGCAGGCCTGTTTGCCATAGACAGCATTACCGGTGCGATCAGTTTCATCGCAGCTCCAGACTTCGATGCACCCAGTGATGCAAACGCTGACAATATCTATGTTATCCGCGTTGTTGCAATCGACGGGGCTATTAGTGGCGCCGATAAGATTGTACGCATCATGGTCGCGAACGAGAACGAGGCGCCAACGGCGGTGACGCTCGCCAACACAATTCCATCGCTGCCTGAAAACACCACCAGTAGCAGTGCGATCAAGGTGGCCGATATCGTTATCAGCGATGACGTTCTTGGTATCAACACCATCTCGCTCAGTGGAGCCGATGCGGCGGCGTTTGAGGTGGTGGAATCGGCCCTTTTCCTTAAGGCTGGCACCACCTTCGATTTCGAGTCCCAAAACTCCTATTTCGTCACGGTGTCGGTGAGCGATGCCACGATCGTAGGCTCCAGTCCCGTGAGCATCAGCTACAACCTCGCAATCAGCGATCTGAACGAGGCTCCGACGGCGGTGACGCTCGCCAACGCCTCCGCATTGCTGCCGGAAAACACCTCCACCAGCAGTGCGCTCAAGGTGGCCGATATCATCATCAACGATGATGCCATCGGCATCAATACCATCACTCTTAGTGGAGCCGATACCACTGCGTTCGAGGTGATCGGCACAGCCCTATTCCTTAAGGCCGACACCACGCTCGACTTCGAGACCAAAAATTACTACAGCCTCACCCTTTCAGTTCTCGATGCCTCCATCATCGATTCCAGCCCCATTGCCACCACTTACGACCTCGTAATCCGTAATCTGAACGAGGCGCCAACGGCTGTGACACTCGCCAACACCCTTGCCTCACTACCGGAAAATATTTCCACCAGTATTAGCTCGATCAAGGTGGCCGATATCGTCATCACTGATGACAACCTTGGTACCAACACCATCTCACTCAGTGGAGCTGATGCGTCCACCTTTGAGCTGGTGGACTCTGCCATTCACCTCAAGACTGATATCGCCTTCGATTTTGAGACCAAAAACTCCTACAACCTCACCGTTTCGGTTCTCGACGCTACGATCGACGGCTCCAGCCCCATCACCGCCAGCTACAACCTCGCGATCGATAATCTGAACGAGGCACCAACAGCGGTGGGGCTCACCAACACCACCACTTCGCTGGCGGAAAATACCTCCACCAGCAGTGCGATCAAGGTGGCTGATATCACCATCAGCGATGACGCCATCGGCACGAACACCATCTCCCTGCTGGGCGCCGATGCAGCTGCGTTCGAGTTGATCGGCACAGCCCTTTATGTCAAAGCTGGCACCGCCCTCGATTATGAGACCCAAAACTCCTACAGCCTCACCGTTTCAGTTCTGGATGCATCTATCGACAATTCCATCCCCGTCACCACCACCTACAACCTCACGATCAGCAATCTGAACGAGGCACCCACGGCGGTGACGCTCGCCAACACAATGCCATCGCTACCTGAAAACACCAACACCGCCAGCCCCATCAAGGTGGCCGACATCACCATCAGCGATGATGTCCTCGGTAGCAACACCATCTCCCTCAGCGGAGCAGATGCGTCGACCTTTGAGGTGGTTGACACAGCCCTCTACCTCAAGGCTGGCACTAGCCTTGATTTCGAGACCAAAAACTCCTACAGCCTTTCCATTTCAGTTCTGGACGCCTCGATCGCAGGTTCCAGTCCCGTCACCGCCACCTACAACCTCGCGATCAGCGCTCGGAACGCGGCACCTACAAAGGTGACGCTTGCTAACTCCATCGCATCCCTGCCGGAACACACCTCCGACAGCAGTGCGATCAAGCTGGCCGATATCCTCATCAGCGATGACGCTCTCGGCAGCAACACAATCTCCCTTAGTGGAGACGATGCGGCGGCCTTTGAGGTCGTGGGCGCTGCCCTTTTCCTCAAGGCTGATACCGCCCTCGATTTCGAGACCAAAAACTCCTACGCCTTACTGGTTTCGGTGAGCGACGTCACTGTCGTCGGCTCCAGCCCGGTCAGCACCAGCTACAACCTCGCGATCAGCGATCTCAACGAGGCACCAACGGTGGTGGAACTGACCAACATCATCGCATCACTGCCGGAGAACACCGATAGCAGCAATGCGATCAAGGTGGCTGACATCAGCATCAACGATGACGCCCTGGGTAGCAATACCATCACCCTCAGTGGTTCCGATGCGGAGACCTTTGAGCTGGTGGGCTCAGCCGTCTACCTCAAGGCTTACACCTTCCTTGATTTCGAGACCAAAAACTCCTACCGCCTCACCGTTTCAGTTCAGGACGTCTCGATCGACGGCTCCAATCCCGTCAGCACCAGATACAATCTCGCCATCAGCGATCTAAACGAGGCACCAACGGAGGTTTCACTTACCAACACCATCACATCCCTGTCGGAAAATACTTCCACTAGCAGTGCAATCAAGGTGGCCGATATCTCCATCAACGATGATGGCCTCGGTACTAACAGCGTCTCCATCAGCGGAACCGATGCGGCGGTCTTTGAACTGGTGGACTCTGCCCTTTTCCTCAAGGCTGGCACGACGCTCGACTACGAAACCAACAACACCTACCGCCTTACCATTTCAGTTCAGGATGCCTCGATTGAGGGCTACAGCCTCGTCAGCACCAGTTACAACCTCGCCATCAGCGACCAGAACGAGACACCGACGGCGGTGACGCTCGTTAACACCATCGCTTCGTTACCGGAAAACACCTCCTCCAACAGTGCGATCAAGGTGGCCAATATCGCCATAACCGATGATGCCATCGGCGACAACACTATCACTCTGAGTGGAGCCGACGCGGCGTCTTTTGAGCTGGTTGGCTCAGCCTTATACCTCAAATCTGGTACGGCCCTCGATTTCGAGACAGATAACGCATACGCCGTCACGGTTTCAGTTCTTGACGCCACCATCGATGGCTCCAGCCCCGTCACCACCAGCTACAGCCTGGCGATCAGCGATCTGAACGAGGCACCTACCTCGGTGACGCTCGCTAATACCACCACCTCTCTGCCGGAAAACATCTCCACCAGCACTGTGATCAAGGTGGCGGATATTCTCATCAATGATGACGCTCTAGGAAGCAACACCATCTCACTGGGCGGAGACGATGCGGCGGTATTTGAAGTGATCGGCACAGCCCTTTACCTCAAGGCTGACACCACGATTAACTACGAGATCCAAAATTCCTTCAACCTCACGGTGTCGGTGAACGACGCCACAATCGATGGCTCTAGCCCCGTCACGACCAGCTACAGCCTGGCGATCAGCGATCTGAACGAGGCGCCAACGGAGGTGACCCTTGCCGACACCACCACTTCTCTGACAGAAAATACCTCCACCAGCAGTGCGATCAAGGTGGCGGTTATCGTCATCAGCGATGACGCCCTCGGCACCAACACCATCTCCTTGCTCGGCTCTGACGCCGATGCGTTCGAGGTGATCGGCACAGCCCTTTACCTCAAGGCTGACACCACGATTAACTACGAGATCCAAAATTCCTTCAACCTCACGGTGTCGGTGAACGACGCCACTATTGTTAGCTCCAGCCCCGTCACCACCAGCTACAGCCTGGCGATCAGCGATTTGAACGAGGCACCAGCGGCGGTAACCCTTGCCAACGCCACCACCTCGCTGACGGAAATTACCTCCACCAGCAGTGCGATCAAGGTGGCGGATATCGTCATCAGCGATGACGCCCTCGGCAACAACACCATCTCCCTAGGCGGAGCTGACGCCTCTGCATTTGAGGTGATCGGCACAACCTTATACCTCAAGGCTGGTACGGCCCTCGATTTTGAGACCCAAAACTCCTACAACCTCACGGTTTCAGTTCTCGACGCCACAATCGATGGCTCCAGCCCCGTCACGACCAGCTACAGCCTGGCGATCAGCGATCTGAACGAGGCGCCAACGGTGGTGACCCTTGCCAACACCACCACTTCTCTGACAGAAAATACCTCCACCAGCAGTGCGATCAAGGTGGCGGATATCGTCATCAGCGATGACGCCCTCGGCAACAACACCATCTCCTTGCTCGGCTCTGACGCCGATGCGTTCGAGGTGATCGGCACAACCCTTTACCTCAAGGCTGACACCACGATTAACTACGAGACCCAAAACTCCTACAGCCTCACGGTTTCGGTTCTCGACGCCACAATCGATGGCTCCAGCCCCGTAACCACGAGCTACAGCCTGGCGATCAGCGATCTGAACGAGGCACCTACCTCGGTGACGCTCGCTAATACCACCACTTCGCTGGCGGAAAACACCTCCACCAGCAATGCAATCAAGGTGGCCTATATCGTCATCAGCGATGACGCCCTTAGCAACAACACCATCTCCCTAGGCGGAGCAGACGCCGCGGCTTTTGAAGTGCTCGACTCGGCCTTATACCTCAAGGCTGGTACAGCCCTCGATTTTGAGATCCAAAATTCCTACAGCCTCACGGTTTCAGTTCTCGACGCGACAATCGATGGCTCCAGCCCCGTAACCACGAGCTACAGCCTGGCGATCAGCGATTTGAACGAGGCACCAACGGAGGTGACCCTTGCCAACACCACCACTTCTCTGGCGGAAAATACCTCCACCAGCAATGCGATCAAGGTGACCGATATCGTCATCAGCGATGACGCCCTCGGCAGCAACACCATCTCTTTGCTCGGCTCCGACGCCGCTGCGTTTGAAGTGATTGGTACAGCTCTATATCTCAAAGCTGACACCGCGATTAACTACGAGATCCAAAATTCCTACAATCTCACGGTGTCGGTGAACGACGCCACTATTGTCAGCTCCAGCCCCGTCACCACGAGTTACAGCCTGGCGATCAGCGATTTGAACGAGGCACCAGCGGCGGTAACCGTTGCCAACACCACCACTTCGCTGGCGGAAAATACCTCCACCAGCAGTGCAATCAAGGTAGCCGATATCGTCATCAGCGATGACGCCCTCGGCAACAACACCATCTCCTTGCTCGGCTCTGACGCCGATGCGTTCGAGGTGATCGGCACAGCCCTTTTCCTCAAGGCTGACACCACGCTTAATTACGAGACCCAAAACTCCTACAGCCTCACGGTGTCGGTGAGCGACGCGACGCTCGATGGCTCCATCCCCGCAACTACGGGCTACAGCCTCACCATCAGCGATCAGAACGAGGCACCAGCGGCGGTAACCCTCGCCAACACCACCACTTCGCTGCCGGAAAATATCTCCCCCAGCGGTGCAATCAAAGTGGCGGATATTGCCATCAGCGATGACGCCCTAGGCAGTAACACCATCTCCCTGGGCGGAGACGATACGGCGGCATTTGAAGTGATCGGTACAGCCCTTTACCTCAAGGCTGACACCACGCTTAACTATGAGACCAAAAATTCTTACAGCCTCACGGTTTCAGTTCTCGACGCCACAATCAATGGCTCCAGCCCCGTCAGCACTATCTACACTCTAGCGATCAGTGATTTAAACGACGCACCAACAGCGGTGACGCTTGCCAACACCACTACATCCCTACCGGAGAACATCAACACCGCCGGCCGCATCAAGGTTGCCGATATCGCCATCAGCGATGAAGACCTGGACACCAGCACCATTTCCCTGCTTGGCGCTGACGCCGCTGGGTTCGAGGTGATTGGCAAAGCCCTGTTCCTCAAGAGCGGCACCACGCTCAACTACCAGGCCAAAACCGCCTACGAGGTCACGGTGTCGGTGAAAGACGCCACGATCGTCGGCTCCAGCCCCGTCACCACCACCTACAACCTAGCCGTCACTCCTGCGGTAAGCCTATCGGTGGCGCCGATCACCGTCAGTGAATCCTCCCTCTATGCCGTTGTGGCTGTCTCGATCAGTGAACCGATCAGCTCCGCTCTCAGCTTCACGCCAGTCCTTGTTAGCGGCAGCGCCAACATCGGCATGGACACGGGCAGCAGCCTGGAGTATTTCAATGGCAGCGCCTGGGTGACGAGCGCGTCTGGTGTCACTCTTGACACCGGCAGCAGCTCGGTGTTACTGCGAGTCGCTATCACCAATAACAGCACCTTTGAGGGCGTCAAAAGCTTCCAGATCAGTACCGGCCCGATTGCCGGGGCGGCTGCCGCCCTGCTCAATGTGGCCGCTGCCGCCGGTACGGTCAGCATCGCCGATGACGGCAGTTCTGCCCAAGTCTTCGATCTGGTTACCAACAGCGCCACCCCCATCATTCGCTCCGCCGACAACGACATCCCTGCAATCGCCCTCTCCTCCATAGTCGTGAGTGAAGCTTCGCCCTATGCGGTGCTGCAGGCGAGCCTCTCCAATCCTTCCAATCTTCCCGTCTCGTTCACGCCTTCGCTGCTAAGTGGTAATGCCGGCATCAGCATCGACACCGGCAGCAGCCTGGAGCTTTTGGATGGCACGAACTGGGTGTCGGCCGCCAGCGGCGTTAGCTTCGCTGCCGGCGTCACCAGTCGCCTGCTTCGCCTGGCCATCGTCAACGACAGCCTCTACGAGATCAGCGAATCCTTTTCGATCAATACCGGTGCGATCACCGGCAGTGTCGTCAATCCCGCCGGCGTCAGCGGCACGGTGACGATTCGGGACAACGGTAGTAGCGCCAACACCTTCACGGCCACCAACAACAGCGCCATCCCCACCGCCGGGCTCGCCGACAACGACACACCTCCCCTGCCTGCCCTTACGGCAGCTGTTCTCAACAATGGCAATGAAGCCGGGCCAGTGGCCACCCGCTTCCGCATCTCCCGCAGCGGCGATACCAATAGCACTTTGGATGCAACCTATCGATTCACAGGCTCGGCAATCACTGGCTTTGACTACAGCAATCCCGACACTTTTGATAACTTAACTGGACTCGGTACGCTTGCCTTCGCGGCAGGCCAGAGTAGCGTCGATTTTAGTGTTGCAACCATTGACGATAGCGTTATCGATGGTAACCGCAGCCTCACACTCAACCTGCAGGCCAGCACCACCTACAGCCTTGCGGCCGCCACTGCAACTGCCACCATCGTCGACAACGATGTGGCCGCTCCGGTGGTTCCCACCTTCTCCATCTCCAGTGCTTCGGTGGTGGAGACGGATACGGGAACCAATCCAATCATCAATCTGCTGGTCAACCTCTCGTCAGCATCAATCTCCAGTGTCAGCGTATATGTACGCACCCTCGCCGCCGCAAGTGGCACCACGGCCACCAGCGGCAGTGATTACACCGCCATCACCGACAAACTGCTTACATTCACGCCCGGTTCTACCGGCCAATTGCTGCCGGTCGAACTGTTGGGGGATAATCTTGTTGAAAGTACAGAATCCTTCCGCGTTGAGCTCTTCAACGCTAGCGGTGCCTATCTCCCTGCTGCTGCCGCAACGGTCGAAATCATCGATAACGACAGTAGCAAATATCTCTACATTGATAACAGCCCTGCCACCACGCCGCAAATATTCAGCGGCGGGCAATTCGACGATATCTTGATTGGCGGCAGTGGCGCTGACACCATCAACGGCGATCCCGCAGGCCTTGTCGGCGGTGCTGATGCGATCACAGGTGGTCCAGGGGCCGACATCCTTACCGGCGGCCCAGGGGCCGATCGTTTCCGCTATCCCTCCTTTAGCCACTCCACCTTAAACAGCACCGATCGCATCCGCGATCTCACCCTCACTGGCTCCGATCAGGATCGCATCGCCTTGGCCGCCCTGCCCACTGCGCTTTGGAATACAGGTGTTGTCGCTGCCGCAAGCCCAACGACAGCCAGTTCAGCAACCAAGGCTTACCTGGATAAGGATGTAACCACCGCAGGCAACCAAGCCCTCGCCGCAGGAGAGTCCGTGCTGTTTGCCTACGACAGCACCCCAGGTAACTCCCGCACCCGCCAGTGGTTTGTCGCTGTCAACGACAGCAGCGCCGGCTTCAGCAGTAGCTCCGATCTACTGATTAATGTAACCGGTATTGGTTTCAACTATGCGACCGGTTCGATCACACCCAGCCTGCTCTTCTCCACCCTCTAAGTTCCCTGTCATCATCTAGCGCCACCGATTTTCATTCGCTGTCTTCACCAAGTCCCTCGCGATTCCCAACTCCGTAATTTTTCCACCCATGACGCTGACCTCAGCTATTCAGCTCCGCCGCTGGCCCTCTCCTATCGCTGGAGCCTCCTTCGTCTTGATCAGCAGCTGCCTGTTGCCGGCAGGCGCCAAGGCTGCTAATTTTTCGGGCAGCTTTGCTCCAGTCAATTGGATTCTCACCAACACCAATCCAGACGAGAGCCTCGACAGCACTCAGTACACCTGTTTGGTGCTCAATGAAGTGGCCTGTGTCGAGGCCATCGCCCCCAGTACCGGTGCCGTCGATGTGGTGGGATCGGTATGGGGCCAGCAGGGCGGTGGGGGTGCTTCAAATACAATTCGTACCACAACCTGGTCAGTGACCAACACCGGTCCGAACGCGTTGATCAGTTTCGATTGGGGCCTTAATACAAACGGTGAAACCAATCAAACCGCCTCCTACATGGTCAACCTGGCCAACGTTGTGCTCAGTTCCATCGATGGAAATTCCGGCAGCATCCTGAGCCTGCCCTTGGCCACTGGGGACAGTTTCGGCTTCCGGGTCACCACCTCCGACAACGCCGGTAACTACGGCATTCTCTCGATCAGGAACTTCAACACCACGCCGTTCTCACCTCCTTCCACGAGTGTTCCGGTGCCGTTGCCTCTAGCCGGCGGCGCTGCCGCCTTCGCCTTCAGCCGTCGTTTACGTCGCCGCATCCGCCGCTCCAGGTCCTGACCCGGCTTGGCGGTTTCCGCTCAGCCCTCCAGCACCGCCGCGCAGCGGCCGCAGACGGTGGGGTGGGCAGCGTGTTGGCCGATGTCGGTTTCGTAGTGCCAGCAGCGCTCGCACTTCTCGCCTACGGCACGGGCAATCCTCACCGTGATGCCACCCTCGGTGGCCTCAGCCAGCACTTCGGCCGGTGCCGCGCCGCCGAGGCGAAGGGTCGAGACCAGTAACCAGTCGGCCAGGTTGTCCACCTCCGGATGAGCACTTTTTCCCAGGCGTTCGATCGTCTGACGGAGGGGCGCCGTCGAGTCAATCTCATCAATCACCAGTTGCACCTCAGCCTCAAGAGAAGATCCCATAGCACCAGAAGTTCCATTCTTGAGGATACCCGAACTACCGATATCTCTATTCTTATCAATTTTGGCAATACCAGAAACTTCGCCCATTGCTGCCAGCACTGCTGCCGCTGTCGCCTCAGATACCGCCATCATATTCTTTTCTCCAGCGACAGCACTTGCAGCGTCTTTAGCGGCTTTCTTGGCTCCCTCAATGCGAAGTTTTGCCAATGGGCGATTAACCATCGGACGCAGCACCAAAAGCAGATCTTTGATTCCTGCATGGTCATCAAAGCTATATCCAGTCTTGGCTCCCGCTCGCCACGCCTCCGGCACCGTGGGCCAGCCCCGCTCAAACACCGAGGCCTCGGCCACGGAATAGGGCAGGTTCTGCCAGATGTCTTCGGCCATGTGGCAGAGCACCGGCGCGATCAGGCCGGCGAGGCGCTCCACCACTAGATGGAGCACGGTCTGGCAGCTGCGGCGGCGGAAGGAAGCGGCGGCGCTCACATACAAACGGTCCTTGGCGATGTCGAGGTAGACGTTGGAGAGATCCACCACGCAGTAGTTCTGCAGGGCCTGGAAGAAGCGGTAGAACTCATAGCGTTCAAAATCGGCGCTCACCGCATCGATCAACGCGGCGGTGCGCTGCAGCATCCAGCGATCCAGCAAAGGCAGCTCGGCGATCGGCACGGCATGGCCGCCCTCAGCCTGGGGGCGGGGATCGAAATCATGCAGGTTGCCGAGCAGGTAGCGAGCCGTGTTGCGCACCTTGCGGTAGACATCGGCCAGCTGCTTCACGATCCCCGGCCCCAGCGGCACATCGGCGGAGTAATCCACCGAGCTCACCCAGAGGCGCAGCACATCGGCGCCGTAGGCGGGCTCCTGCTTCTCGTTCTTGCCGCCCTCCACCAGCACCGCCGGATCGACGACGTTGCCAAGCGATTTGCTCATCTTGCGGCCCTTCTCATCGAGCACGAAGCCATGGGTGAGCACGCGGCGATAAGGCGCCCCGCCGGTCACGGCCACGGCGGTGAGCAGGCTGCTCTGGAACCAGCCGCGGTGCTGGTCGGAGCCCTCCAGGTAGAGGTCGGCCGGGAAGTTGAGGGGGGTGTCGCCCGCCGAAACCGCCCCAGCGAATCCGCCAACACTTGCCGCCGCAGCACCGGCACCGACGGCAGCGACGGCCGCTTCACCATCAGCCCCAGCCGCAGCTGCGCTAGCCCCCAACGCCCCGTCGCCTGCTGCCGGGCCGGCGGGGGTGCCCCCCGATTCCGTTGGGCCCTTCAAGCCCCCCAGCACCCCTGCCCAGGAGGAGCCGGAGTCGAACCACACGTCCATGGTGTCGGTGCCCTTGCGCCACTGGTCGGCCTGGTCGGCCCAGGCGGGCGGCAGCAAACCGGCCTCGTCGCGCTCCCACCACACGTCGGAGCCGTGCTCGGCGATCAGGGCCTGGATGTGGGCGAGGGTGTCGGCATTGAGCAGCACCTCGCCGCTGTCGCGGTGATAAAAGACCGGGATCGGCACGCCCCAGGTGCGCTGGCGCGAGATGCACCAGTCGCCCCGGTCGCGCACCATCGCCTCGATCCGGTTGCGGCCGCTCTCCGGCATCCAGACCACCGAGGCGATGGCCGCGAGGGCCTGGTCGCGGAAGCCCTCCACCGAGGCGAACCATTGCTCGGTGGCGCGGAAGATCGTGGGCTTCTTGGTGCGCCAGTCGTAGGGGTAGCGGTGGGCGTAGCTCTGCTCCGCCAGCAGGGTGCCGGTGTCGCGCAGGGCCGCCAGGATGGCGGCGTTAGCGTCCTTCAGCACGTTGAGCCCGGCGAAGGGGCCGGCTTCGGCGGTGAGGGTGCCGCCCTCATCCACCGGGCAGAGAACCGCCAGGCCGTGCTTTCGGCCGGTATTGAAGTCGTCGACGCCGTGGCCCGGGGCGGTGTGCACCAGGCCGGTGCCGGATTCGGTGGTCACGTAGTCGCCGCCCACCAGTACCGGCGCGGTGCGATCCAGCAGGGGATGGCGGTATTGGATCCCCTCCAGCGCCTGGCCCTTCACGCTGAGCAGGGGTTCGAGGGGGCGCTCCAGGGTGGTGCGCAGGCTGTCCACGAGCGCTTCGGCCACCACCAGATAGCGGGGGGCGTCGGCGGGGGCGGAACCATCGCGGCAGATGGCGTAGTCGAGCTCGCCATTGACGGCGACGGCCAGGTTGGCGGGCAGGGTCCAGGGGGTGGTGGTCCAGATCGCCACGAACAGCTGCTCGCGGTGGTGCTGGTCGGTGGGACCCTCGATGCCATGGGGCCGCAACTCGCCGGCCAGGGCGGCGGGCAGCTCCACCACCGGAAAGGCCACGTAGGCGCTGGGGGAGGTGTGGCCGTCGGGGTATTCCAGTTCGGCCTCGGCCAGGGCGGTGCGGGAGCTCGGGCTCCAGTGCACCGGCTTGAGGCCCCGGTAGATGTGGCCTGCCATCACCATCTGGCCGAACACACCGATCTGGGCGGCCTCGTAGGACTTGTTGAGGGTGAGGTAGGGCTGGTCCCAGTCGGCCCAGATGCCCCAGCGGCGGAAACCGCTGCGTTGGCCCTCCACCTGCTCGATGGCGTAGGCGTGGGCGCGGCGGCGCAGGCCGAGGGGGGTGAGCTGCTGGCGTTCGTCGCTGGAGAGCCCCTGCAGCACCTTCAGCTCGATCGGCAGGCCGTGGCAGTCCCAGCCCGGCACGAAGCGCGCCCGCTTGCCGTTGAGGAGGGCGTGCTTGTTGATGATGTCCTTGAGCACCTTGTTGAGGGCGTGGCCCACGTGCAGGGCGCCGTTGGCGTAGGGCGGGCCGTCATGCAGGGTGAACACCGGGCCCGGACGGTCTGGGTTGAGCCCTTCACGGCTGAGCCGTTCATAGAGCCGCTGTTCAGCCCAGAAGGCCTGGATCTCGGGCTCCCGCACCCGGGCGTTGGCCCGCATCTGGAACGGCGTCTCCAGCAGGTTGAGGGTGTCCTTGTAGGAGGCCGGGCCGGCGGTCACAACGGCGGGATGCGTGAAGGGGGGATTATCTCGTCCCGCCGGGCGGAGCCCGGAGCCGGTGTCAGGAGGGTTCCGCCGGTCGGGCCCGTTGGCATAGCACTCCTCGGCCCCTGGGCGCCGATCCTCGGATCTCCAGGCTCTTGCTGCCGGGGCCCTGCCGTGGTGGTCAGGCTTCGGATTCCAGCTCGCGGGAGGGCGATGGCAACGCGGCGGGGTCCGCCGCCGGGGCGGGCAAAGAGGACTCCGGTTCGGGAGCCGCAGGGGCGGCGGCTCGTACCGCGCCGGCGGCCACGGGCTCAGAATCGGAGCTGGCGGCGTCCTGGCTGCCTGGGGTTGTTGCGGCGTCGCCACCGACCTGGCCCGCTGGGCCGGTGGCCACTCCGGCGTCATCGGTCGGGGATTCAGCCGGGGTCTCCGGCCGCACCCAGCGTTTGCCCTTGCGTTTCCCCCCACTCCTGGCTGGCGCCCCGCCCGCCAGGCCACCGGACCCCGCAGGGAGCTGCCCGATCCCCGCGGTGAGGTTGCCGATCCCAGCGCCAGCCCGCTCCAGCAGGCCGGCCGAGGTGATGCCCAACTGGCGGAAGCTGGTGCTCCAACGCTCCATGGACCCCAGCCGCTGCCGTTCCTCCTCCGTGAGCTGGCGCCAGCGGCCCAAGCCCACCTCCAGGCCGAGGCGGCCGATCAGCAGAGCGCCGCAGAGCACGCCGAGCATCGGCGCTCCGGTGAGGCGGTCGGCACTGGTGACCAGGTCGAGCCCCAGCAACAGCAGCACGGCGCCCCAGGCCGAGTCCCGGGGCCGGCTGAGCTCCGGGGCCAGCAAGGGCAGCAGCAGCACGGTGAGGCCTAGGGGCAGGGCCAGCAGTCCCCCGAGGGTGGCGAGCATGGCCGAGGCCGGCAGGGTCCAACTCCATTGTGCGTGCTCTGCTCGGGGCGTGCTCTGCCTAAATCGGGGCGTGCTCTGCCTAAAGTTGATGTCTGCCCACCTGGCGGAATTGGTAGACGCGCTGGGTTTAGGTTCCAGTGGCTTCGGTCGTGGGGGTTCAAGTCCCCCGGTGGGCATCGAGAGCGGAGCCGCACCCCTGGCGGGGCATTCTTAATGGGGCACCGCTGCGGGGCTCTTCCGCGGCTGAGAGGCTGCGCGGTGGAGAGGCTGCGCTGTGGAGGGGCTGATGCCTCCAGCCTGAGCGGCTGGCCTTCAGGGCCTAACCGCCCCTCAGAGCTGCCCGCCCGCCCCATCAACGTTGAGGGCGCCGGCGAGGGCGGGGCGAGGGATGTCCTGCCCTTGCGGAGCTGGCAAGGCCGGAAAACGCCAATGGGAGGCGCGGGAGCGCGGACGGGGATTTTCCACCCATTTCCCCCTGATTGTGATCCAACTCACTGACAGAAAGCCGGGAGAGGGTTGCGATAATTGCCATCAGCCAGAACCCTTGCCCTGCCTATGGTGAAGTCGATCCGACTTTAGGTCGACAACAGCGTATTGGGCTCGTTTACTATGCATATCGTCCGCTGATTGTGCTGGTCATGGTGGGTGTCGAGGAGTTGGCCTCGCTCGACTTCGTCCTCTGGCGTCGCACCGGCAAGCAGGCCGCCAGGGCGCTGGGCTGCAACCAGAGCACCATCTCTCGCCGTCTCGGCCGCTGCCTGGAGGTGTTCCAGCTGAAGATGCGGCGCCGCCGCAATGAATGGGATCTGCCCTTCTCCCTCCTGCTGCAGCTGGAACGCGAACTGCACCAGCACTGCCGGCTGCTGGGCCATCTACCGCTGCGGCTGGAGGCCTGCCCCCTGACAGGCCCCCTGCTCGCCCATCCCCTGCCGGAGGGGTGGATCGGCGGCTGTTACGACCACATCGGTGTGGAACGGCCGCTGCAGCTGCTGCGGAATCGGGTGATCGATGCCTGGCTCTGCGATGCCGTGGACGACCTGCCGCCCCCCGCCGAGCGGCTCGATCTGGCCCTGCACCCCCTCTGGCGCAATCCCGTGGCCCTGCACGCCGCCCCCGGCCACCCCCTAGCCGGCGAACGCGCCCTCACCAGCACAGACCTGCGCTCCTTTCCCTGCCTCGACATTCCGGCCGGGGCCTTCGAGCAATCCCGCAGCCTGCTCCACGGCCTGGGCCTCGACCATCGACCCACCCAGCTGCTGAACTACTCCCGAACCGGCTGGGAAGAACGCGCCGAAGACGCGATCACCCTGCTGTGCTTCACCCCCCTGAACCGCCTAGCCAGCCCTGGCCTGGTTCCCCTCGACGCCTCGGCCCCGTTCGGCAACGGCGGCGCCCTGCTCTGCCACCGGGACCTGGCTGGCCATCCCCCGCTCCAGCTGCTGCTGGAAACCCTGCGCTGGCGCCTGGCCCAGAAGTCCGTCACCCTGCCGGATCTGGAACGCCTGTAGGCCAGAAAGCGTGTTGGCGGCCCCAGCAGTCCGAGGCCCGATGTCCGTAATCTGGTGAGCCTTCCGGTGCTTCCGGTGATCCGGTTCCGTTTCAGGTCCCATCTCAGCTGATGTCTCAGGTCCTGGCGCGCATGCCGGCTTCCCTCCCCTCCCCCGCGGCGCCCCCCGTTGCGGAGACCGGGCGCCTATCCGCCTCGGTGCGCAGCGTTCCCAAGCAGTTCCTCGATCCGCCGCCGGCCTGGAACCCCACGGTCGGCCTGTTTCTGGCGGGCTACGGCCTGGCCGCGCTAACCATCTGGGGCTGGTTCGTGGGGGGCTGGTCCCTACCGCAGCTGCTGGCGCTCGGTTTCCTAGCTCTGCACCTAGAAGGCACCGTGATCCACGATGCCTGCCACAACGCCGCCCACCCCAACCGTTTCTGGAATGCGGTGATGGGCCATGGCGCGGCGTTGCTGCTGGGCTTCAGCTTCCCGGTATTCACCCGGGTGCACTTACAACACCACGCCCATGTGAATGATCCGAAGCACGATCCCGACCACATCGTGAGCACCTTCGGCCCGCTCTGGCTGATCGCACCCCGTTTCTTCTACCACGAGGTTTTTTTCTTTCGGCGCCGTCTTTGGCGGGGCCACGAATTGGTGGAATGGGCGTTGGCAAGGGCTGCCTTCTTTAGCATCGTTTTTCTTGCCATTCATCACGATTTCCTGCCGTTCATCTTCAACTGCTGGTTTGCCCCTGCGCTGATGGTGGGAGTGACCCTGGGGCTCTTCTTCGACTACCTGCCGCACCGCCCCTTCCACTCCCGCAACCGCTGGCACAACGCCCGCGTCTACCCAAGCAGGTTGATGAACTGGTTGATCATGGGGCAGAACTACCACCTGGTCCATCATCTATGGCCATCGATTCCCTGGTTCGAATACAGGCCCGCCTATCACGCCGTTCGCCATCTTCTTGATGCCAAGGGGTCACCGCAGCGCCTCGGCTTGTTCGAGTCCCGGCGTGATGGCTTTAACTTCCTCTATGACATCTTTCTCGGCGTGCGCAGCCACAAACGTCAACGCAGTCGTCTCAGGCCCCTCGCAGCCTTGATGCCCACCCGGCATGCGCGCCGACGCGTGATTGAAGTGCTGCACCGCACGGCGGTTTCACCGCACCGCTGAACCAACCCAGATTCGGTCGCCGGTCTTAATCGGCCAGGATCTTCGGCACCCGCAGGAAGTCACCCTCGCGCTCCGGGGCCAGATTGAGCAGCTCCTCGCGAACCGGCGTCGGGTTCACTGTGTCATCGCGGGTCACATTCACCACTTCCACGGCTCGGGTCGTGGGGGGAATCCCTTCGGTGTCCACCTGCTCCAGGTGGGCCACATACTCGAGAATCCGCTCCAACTGGCTGGTGTATGTGGCGATGGTGGCCTCAGCCAGGTCGAGGCGGGCCAGATGGGCCACCTTGCGTACATCGTCGGCGGAGATTCGGCTCATCCTTGCATCGGCTCTAGAGGTCCGAACCTAACCGGCCTCCGGCGAAGGGGAGGCCATCAGACAGCCGGAGAATCGGCCAGAAAGTCGCGCAGGTCCTCCACCAGAGAGGCAGCGGCCACATCGAGAAAGCGGGCCCCGTGGTCGGCCTGGGCCAGGTAGGGATCCGAACCCATGCGGCCATCGGGATGGCGACGGCGGAAATCCTCCGGGCCATGGATCGGCCCGGCCGGGGCCGCCTCCGGCAGGGGTCGCTGGGCCGCGACCAGGGACGGCTCGAGGTGGAGGGTGAGGGCAATCTCACTGGGGGTGGCGTGGTGGCCCTCCCGATCGCCGTAGAGCTCCCGGGCCAGCCGCATCACCGGCGAGGCGGTGAACCAGTTGGCCAGCCGACAGCGCAGCTCCCCGGCCACCGGCAGCCCTCGGGCGGCCGCGGTGCCATAGGCCTGGGCAAAGGCGGCCCGGGTGGTGGCGATGTTGCCACCGTGGCCATTCACCACGTAGATGCGCTCGAAACCATGGCGGGCCAGGGAGAGCACCACGTCGTGGAGCACCGCCAGCAAGGTGGCGGGCTGCAGGCTCACCGTGCCGGGGAAGCCGAGATGGTGCTCCGCCATCCCGAAGGACTGGGCCGGGGTCACGAGCACGCCGCTGCGGCGGCCCAGTTCCAGGGCCACCGCTTCGGCTGTGAGGGCATCGGTGCCGATCGCGCCAGTGGGACCGTGCTGCTCGGTGGAGCCCAGGGGCACGATCACGCCCTTGCAGCGCTTCAGGTAGGACTCCACCTCGGGCCAGGTGCGCAACTGCAAGCGGACGGCCTCAAGCGGCAAGGGCTCGGCCGGGAAGGAGCCGCAGGCTGCAGCTTGCGGGGCCACGGCGTTGGGGGATGGAGTCGACACGCATGCACTGCGCGGTGATACAGGTGACCCTAGGGGGCCTGCGCCGGCGGCAGGGCCGCTGCCATCAATGAGCCAGCAGGGGCGGTCACCCTGCCGTGGCAATGAACGATCAGCAGTGAACGATCAGACGCAACGTTCACTCCAGAGGATCAGTGGGCGGTGCCGTTGCCGTCGTAAGCGTCGGTGTCGTAATAGCCGCCCTTGGTGCCGAAGAAGAGGGTGGCCAGGCAGAAGAGGCCGGAAACGGCAAGCAGAACGGTGCCGAGGGTGAGGCCGGTGGAGTTCATCAGGTCAAGTCAAGTCGGGGAGGGGCGGGGCGGGGCGCGGCCGGGCGCGGTGGCGGGGCGCCGTGGCCGAGACCAGCACTGTGGAACCAGTGTGGCGCCGATCGGCGCCAGGCGCCGCGGGCGACAGGATGCTGCAGGACGGCGACAGGACGGCTGCAGGACGGCTGCAGCAATGCCACACCAGCCATTGGTATGGATGGGGTAAAAATATTGATGTGGTGAAGCAACGCATGATCCGGAGCGTGATCCATGGATGTCCTCCTGGTGGACCCTGACGATCCTGCGCTCAACATCAAGGCGGCGATCAGAGCCGCCGCCTCCGGAGACATGATCCTGATGGATCCCAACGACACCGAAAACCTCCAGCTGGGCCTGATCGACGACGACGGCGCCGGTCCCGGCATGGCGATCGGGCCCGATCCGATCGGCAAGGCGATCAATCCCGCCTTCATCAATCAGGCCAACGAAGTGGTGGCCTTCCACCGCCAGCTCACCGAGTCTGGATGGTAACAACGACAAAGGCATCGCCCAGCTCTAGGAGAGCGCTGGCGGCACCGCCTTCCCGCCCGGCACCTGCGACACCTGGAAGGCCAGAAACTGGGGGCCGCTATCAACAGCCAGCTAATGGCTCATTTTTTGCATGTACAGCTGACATAGAGGAGCACTGATCATCCTCAGCTTTCTACAGTAAATATTCACGAATGCATCAATGGCCACTTTGGGACATCGGATCGGGTCCACACCGCCGTCAAGGGGCTCTTGCCAGAGGTAGTCATCAAACACGATGATTCCCTGTGCACTTAGCAATTCGAACCCGAGGACGGCGTCAAGCAATACATCTGGCGCCTGATGGGATCCATCAATATAAATAAGCTCGAAGTATCCCCGCTTGCCTTCGGCGAGGAGCCTGGGCAATTGGGTATTGCTTAATCCTTTGTGAATGGTGATACTGGCTTCATGGCTTGCCCTGGATCTGGCAACTTTGAGATTATGGTGGAATCGTGCCTCTACTTCTGTCATGTCTGCTGCGGCAGATCCACCCGCCTTGTGCTCGATCCCTCCCTCCCAGCTATCAATGCAATGGATTTCGACATCCCGTTTGCTGGCAAGGGTTTCAATGAGATAAGTCGTGCTGTTCCCTTCGTAGGAGCCGACCTCAAGAATCCGTGCCGGACTCAGCTCGTTGAGTAACGGACCCCATACTGCTTTGTGCCGGTCGAACCAGCTGTTGGTGAAGAGGTAATCTGTTTTCATTTTTTCCAGTGTTTCCAATGCTTCCAGTGTTTCAAGTGGTGTCTTATGAGTCGAGTTGATTTTTACCCCTGGAGCAATTTCATCACCTTAGTCTTAGCTTGTCGCCCTGGCCACTCCCATCGCCGCCGATCAGCCTCCAGCCCTCTCCCGCTCCTTCTTCGCCCGCCCCTGTGAGCTGGTTGCCCCCGATCTCATCGGCTGCCTGCTGGTGAAACGCCAACCCTCGGGCGAGCTGCTGTGGGGTGTGATTGTGGAAACCGAGGCCTACAGCCAGAGCGAACCCGCCTGCCACGGCCATCGCCGCCGCTCCCCCAGCAACGAAACCCTGTTTGGTGAGCCTGGCCGCTTCTACGTGTACGTGAGCTATGGCATCCACCACTGCGTGAATGTGGTGACCCATCGCGCCGACTGGGCCAATGGGGTGCTGCTGCGGGCCGTGGCGCTGCCGGGGGAGCAGGAGCGGATCGGGGCCGGACCAGCCCTGCTGGCCCGCCGCTTCGGTCTCGATCGTGCCTGGGATGCCACAGCGGCCACCCCGCAGGAGGGCCTCTGGCTGGCGCCACGCCCCCAGCCCCTGGCGGCCTGGCTCAGCGAGGCCACCGGCCGGCCCCCGGCCGACTTGCTCGCCGCCAAAGCTTCCTCCCAGCCCGCCGCCGAAGCCCCCGCCGTGGTGCAAACCAGCCGTATCGGCATCAGCCAGGCCCAGGAGCTGCCCTGGCGCTGGTATCTGCGCGCCAGCCGCAGCGTCAGCCGGCGCGCCCCGGGCGACCGCCGGCCGCCGCCGGCCGAGGCCTGGTGGCCCAAGCCCGAGGACATCGGCACGGGGGATGCGCTGGTCCGATGGCCGGCCGGCCCCTAGGTTGAGGAAAGGTGCGGCAGCGGAAGTCTTGAGCGGCTGGAGTCACCGCCACGTGATCGATCTGGCGGCCTTCTCGCTCGCCGACTACACCACCGTTCTGGAGTTGGCCCAGCGGTTCCGGGCCATGCCCGTGGCCGGTGCCCGTCGCCTGCCGGCCCTGCAGGGCCGGCTGATGACCAGCCTCTTCTTCGAGCCCAGCACCCGCACCCGCAGCAGCTTTGAGCTGGCGGCCCGGCGGCTCTCGGCCGATGTGCAGAGCTTCTCCCCCTCCTCCAGCTCCCTGAGCAAAGGGGAGAGCCTGCTCGATACCGCCCGCACCTACGTGGCCATGGGCACCAACGTGCTGGTGGTGCGTCACCGCTGCGCCGGTGTGCCCCACACCCTCGCCCGCGATCTGGATCGCTGCGGCGAGCGGGTGGCCGTGCTGAACGCCGGCGACGGCCTCCACAGCCATCCCAGCCAGGGCCTGCTGGATCTCTTCACCCTGGCCCGCCATTTCGCTCCGGAGCACCCAAGCCCGGCCGCACTGCGGGGCCGACGGGTCGTGATCGTGGGGGATGTGCTCCATTCCCGGGTGGCCCGCTCCAACCTCTGGGCGCTCACCGCGTGCGGCGCCTCGGTGGTGCTCTGCGGCCCGCCCACACTGCTGCCGGCTGGCTTCGCGAGCTTCGTGGACGCCCCCCCCCCCGGCCAACTCCAGGACCCGGTGGCGGAACGGGGCACCATCACGATCCACCGCAGCCTGGAGGAGGCCTTGCCCGGCGCCGACGCGGTGATGACCCTGCGGCTCCAGAAGGAGCGGATGCACCAGCACCTGCTCACCAGCCTCGACAGCTACCACCGCCACTACGGGCTCAACCACCAGAGGCTGGCCCTGTGCGGTCGGCCGGTGCCCGTGCTCCATCCCGGGCCGGTGAACCGGGGCGTGGAGCTGGCCGGCGAACTGCTCGACGATCCCCGCCACAACCTGGTGGAGGAACAGGTGCGCAACGGCATCCCGATCCGCATGGCCCTGCTCTACCTGCTGGCGGCCGGCGAAGGCCTCAAAGCAGCTTGAAGCCATCCAGCATCAGGCCCCAGAGCAGGCCAATGCGAGCCATATCCACGAGTTGCAGCACCAACCGATCCTGACGGCCGGCCAGCAGACCCGGCCGCAGGCGCACGGCCAGCTCCATCAGCAGCACGCACACCAAGGCGGCAATGGGGTCGAAGTAGGCAAGGGCTCCGGCGATGGTGCCAAGACCACCACCCACCACCATGGCCACCAGGAGCACGATCAACAGCAGGGAGAGGCGCCGCCAGGGATTGGTGGCCCAGCCCTCCAGGCTGCCGCTCACCTGGGCGATTCGGCGCTGGAAGCGGGTCTGCTGAAAGCGGGGAGCCGGGGAGGAAGCCAGACGTATGCGGAGCCGCGGCGGCTTGTCAACCACACCTCTCGGAGGCGAAGGGGAAAGGGGGCAGGGCGTAGACGGTCCGGCCAGGTGTCCTGCCTGGCGCGATGGCCAGACAGGAGGCCCTGGCGGTGATCCCCATCACCCGGCCCGGAGCCCTGCTAAGCCATGTTTACACCATCTCTGGGGTATTGGCAGTGCATTAACCCCACCGATAGGGGATCCCAATGAAAAAGCCCGAAGCCGAGGCCCGGGCGGGTGATGGGGACAAGCTCAGCAAACCAGTCGGATCGGGGAGGGGCAAGGGGGAGGTGCCGAAATCCGGAGCGTCCAGTTGGCCATGGACGAGGCAGATAGCACAACCCCGTCATCAAGGAGGTGATCCGCTCTGTAACCAGACACCCAGGCTGGCAGGGCTTCAGGCTTCACCGTCCTTCTTGCGGGCGCCCTTTCCCTCGAGCAGCTCCAGCAGGGCTTCCATTTGAGCCATCACCCCCCGCACCTCACCGGCCTCGGGCAGCAGGCCGTCCTCCATCACCCCCTGATGCATTTCGCGAAGCTCCTGGCGGATGTAGCGGAGGTGGCTCACCACCTGCTCACGCTTGGACTGCGACATCGGCTGGGGAACGGATCAACCTACCCTTTTACCCCATCACCCGTCGAGACCCTCCTATTTTTCGCCGAACCGGGCTTTCGCTGCCTCGTAGAAGGTTCGATCCACCTCCGCCAGGCCCGCCTCAGCGGCCAGGCTCTCGATCCGCCGCCGCACCACCGGCCGCACGAAAAAAGGCACTTCCTTCAGCCGCTGTTCGGCATCGCTCGACCACTGCATGGGCTGGACAAGAGGCATCGGCACCCAACTTTGCCTGCAGCCCTCAGGAAAATGGCGGCCCTCCCTAGCCCATCGACCTCGGATCGACGGCCGGCACCGCAGCTGCTGCCATGCCCTAGCTGCGCAGGCTGCTGGTGCTGGAGGCGCCGTGGTGAATCCCCAAGCAGGGTTCCCGTGCTGAACTGCTGAGAATCCCAATTCATCCCGGAGCGCAGCCACGATGGCGCTGGATCAGCTCAGGCAGTTCCTGGCCCGCATGCAGGACGAACCAGCCCTGCGGGTGCGGGTGCTGGCCGCCGCCACCGCCGACGATGTGGCCCAGATCGCCGCCGGGGTGGGCTACAGCTTCTCAGGCGATGAACTGCTGCGTTTCTCCGGCCAGAAGGTGGGCCGCGTCACCGTGAGCAAGCAGGACCTGCCGGGGGAATACAACTAAGCCGGCTGGCTCAATGCCGCACCGGCTTGTCACAATGCGGCGATGCGAAGCGCGCACAACCCAGGCCCCACCAACGATCAGGAAGCGCAGCAGGAGGAGTTCCTCGGTGCCCTGAAGGCCCTGGGGGGCTCGGCGGGCAATGGCAGGCTGCGGGAGCTGCTGGGTTGGGAAGAAGCCCCCTACGAGGCCGTGAAGGCGTCCTTGCTGGCCTCGGGGCGAGTGCGCACGGGCCGGGGGCGTGGCGGTTCGGTGAGCCTGGCGGATGGCGTCGGCGATGAAGGTGCTGATGGGCATCAAGGTGCTGTTGGGTCCGTGGCGGCCGCAGGGGGATCCGCTAGGGAAGCTGGAGCATCCGTTGCGGAAGCCGGAGGCGGCCAGGGTGCAGCGTTCGCGGCACGCCTCAAGGCCTCTGCCCATGCCGCCGCCGCCGGCCCCGCCCCCCTTGGCCCCCAGCCCACCGGCAAGCAGAACCTCTCGGCCTTCATCTGGAGCGTGGCCGACATTTTGCGAGGCGACTACAAGCAGAGCGACTACGGCAAGGTGATCCTGCCGTTCACGGTGCTGCGCCGGCTCGACTGCGTGCTGGAGCCCAGCAAGGAGGCGGTGCTGGCCGAAAAGGAGTTGCGCGAAGGCCAGGGGCTCAACCCCGAACCCTTCCTGCTGCGGGTAGCAGGGCAGGGGTTCTGCAACACCTCAGCCCTGGGCATGAAGCGGCTGATGGGCGATCAGGACAACATCGGTGAAAACCTGCGCAGCTATATCCAGGCGTTCACCCCAGCGGTGCGCGACATCTTCGAGAGCTTCGAGTTCCATCTGCAGGTGGACAAGCTCGACAAGGCCGGCCTGCCCTACATGGTGTGCGAACGCTTCGCCCAGATTGATCTGCATCCGGAAACGGTGAGCAATGCCGAGATGGGGCTGGTGTTCGAGGAGCTGATCCGCAAGTTTGCAGCGACCAGGCCCTCACCCAGGGCGGCATCGTGCGCAGCTTGTACGACCCCACCGCGGGCACCGGCGGCATGCTCAGCGTGGCGGAGGAGCACTTGGTGGGAATGAATCCCTCGGCGCGGCTGGTGCTGAGCGGCCAGGAGCTCAACCCCGAGAGCTACGCGATCTGCAAGGCCGACATGCTGATCAAGGGGCAGGACATCAAAAATATCCGCTTCGGCAACACCCTCGCCGACGACCAGCTGGGCGATCAAAACTACGACTACATGCTCTCCAATCCGCCATTCGGGGTGGAGTGGAAGAAGATCCAGAAGGAGGTGCAGCGCGAGGCCGACACGCTCGGCTTCGCTGGTCGCTTCGGGCCGGGATTGCCAAGGGTGAGCGATGGCTCGCTGCTGTTTCTGCTGCACCTGATCAGCAAGATGCGCCCGGCTCTAGAGGGCGGCAGCCTTTCGCGATCGTGCTGAATGGCTCGCCCCTGTTTACCGGCGGCGCCGGCTCGGGCGAGAGCGAAATCCGCCGCTACGTGCTGGAAAATGATCTAGTTGAGGCGATCATCGGCCTGCCCACCGATATGTTCTACAACACCGGCATCAGCACCTACATCTGGATCCTCAGCAACCGCAAACCCGCCGAGCGCAAGGGCAAGGTGCAACTGATTGATGCCAGCAGCTTCTGGCAGAAGATGCTCAAGAGCCTGGGCAGCAAGCGTAAGGAGCTGAGCCCAGAGCAAATCGCGGAAATCACCCGCCTGTTTGGCAACTTTGAAGAGGCCGAGCATGACGGCAAAACGATCAGCAGGATCTTCCTCAACGAAGACTTTGGCTACCGCACCATCACCGTAGAGCGTCCTCTCAAAGATGAAGCCGGCAACGTGGTGCTGGGCCAGCGCG
>BJHE01000002.1:0-28745 GCA_014191755.1 Cyanobium sp. | reverse complement strand
GAAGAGGCCGAGCATGACGGCAAAACGATCAGCAGGATCTTCCTCAACGAAGACTTTGGCTACCGCACCATCACCGTAGAGCGTCCTCTCAAAGATGAAGCCGGCAACGTGGTGCTGGGCCAGCGCGGCAAGGCCAAGGACCAGCCCCAGGCCGACAGCAGCCTGCGCGACACCGAAAACGTGACGCTCTCAGAAGATGTGCAGACCTACTTCGAACGCGAGGTGCTGCCCCACGAGAGCGATGCCTGGATCGACCACAAGAAAACGAAAGTAGCCTACGAGATCCCCTTCAACCCCCCACTGTCGCTTAACATCCGTTTCAGGGATAAATTCCTCAACAAGGCGCTATTCAACACCGTGGCCGACACGCAGGCCATGGCTGATAGCTGGCGCTGGGAGTACAACACCCTCAAGACCCATTCAGCCCTCCAGGGGCGTATGCCCCTGGAGACAATTCAACCAGCTGCAACATGACCACCAAATCTCATTAGGCCTGGACCGATCAACGGGGTCACCTCAAGCTGGCATCTTTGGTCAAATCGGGCGTGGTTGACCCCAAGATTGGCCGTGCCTAGAGCAGGTGAGATGGTTCTTTCGTAAGCAGTTTCCGTTTGTCCAGATGACAAACTGTCATACAGAGATGGATGGAATGGTCTGTGCAGTCAACAATGTAATATGTTTATAGGGTATTAAATTGAAAACCATAAATCAGTTTAGTGCTTTTCTTTTGAGTCTTCTTGTCACATTACCGGTCATGGCGGAAGACCAGTGGAAACCGGAAAGATTGCGTTTGCAAGCCAAATATGATCCGAAAGGTAAGGTACTTCGAAATTCAACGGAAGAGATGGACCCTCGTATCACTGGAAAAAATACTGCTAACAAGAATGATACAGTTACAACTAGGATGACTAGAGCATGGGTCGTTCTTAATGAGGCCAATCCTGATGTGATTATGAATAATAATACCACTATCATCATGGGAAAGTCATGTTTAGAAATGGATAAAGGTGGGGCACTCTTTGTGGGCAAGACCTGTATAACGATTCCGAATCTTTCTGCGAATGCCAGCTCTTCGGTTCATATCGAGTCTTCAGTTGTTATCGAGAAAGGGGATCAGGATCTCTTCACGGTGAAATCTCTGGCAGGCCAGGCTGTCATTGGTAGTGAGTCATTCATGACGAAAGATGGCTATGGCAATGCCAATCGATACCCAAGCATCAGCCCACGGATTGATCTGGGAGTTAGCGGTTTTACCAATGCATATCCTTCGTCGGGAGGTCTTGTGATGGGAGGTATTGCAGGTTTCGTCCCGCTTTCCCAAACTAGACAGAAGTCAATCCTGTACTCTTACTCAACTTTAGGATCAAATTTTGACGGTTATTCGGGCGCAGCAACAGAAGTTGGTTATCGCTGGTTTGTGCCATCATTGAAGGCAATCAATAGCGTTTATCTTGGATATTCCGGATTTGAATCTCCTAGCTGCTCTACGAGCTTAGTGAATGTGGGAGGCCAGTGGGAAAGGGCACGTTGGCGCCTTGGAGCAAGTGGCGGTTTGCAAGCCGGAGGTTGTAATTCAGGCTTTAGCTTCGGCGCTCTGAGCCTTTCTATACCCATTGCCAAAACTGATCCGTTCCGTACTGTCTATCTCAGCATTACCCCCTACGTGATCTGGGGAGAAAATGTTATCTCCCCATTCAATTACGAGGATGGGGGTTCCTCGATATCTCCCGGAGCGAGACTCTCTGCTTCTGTCCCCTTATCAAAGCGGGTCAGTTTTGATGTGTATGGTGGAGCAGACGCTGTGTATGGCGCCATGATTGGTGGTCGTTTCAATTGGCGCATTCCAGTGGGTGGAAATATTGTGAATGACCCTAATCTTGTGGCAAATAAGTCCAAGCAAACTGAACCTCCTCCCGATCAGCAGTTGAATGAAACTGGAGGCCAAGTTGTCGTCTCAGAGTCATACAAGGCCGTCTTCACAGCTGACGGGAAGCTGGTAGGGGAGGTTGTAAAGATGAGCGCAAAAGAAATTACAGCACTTATTACCGAATATATGCAAGGATTCGAGCCTCTGCCTGAGAGCAACAGAATCGCTCAGGTTGCTGCTCGCAATGGTGCGCTGACCACGTCTGTAGCTGGCACTCTAGGGTCCTATTATCTTGAATCAGCAAGCATGCCAATCAGTCGGACAGTACAGCAGCCCTTTGACGTAACAACGGTCTTCCCAACTGCACCATATGCATGTGCGGTATCAGCCAATGCCAAAGCCTATGCAGAACAGCGATTGCGTGAGGATGGTAAGAATGAGGCAGCCGATAGAGTGGCGGCTGCCAATGACGTGTATTTAGGGCGTGGCGACAAAGTGAGCGACGGCTGGCCCATCACCACCTCTAAGAACAGTGCTTATCGAATTGCAAATGGATCGGTATGTGGTGAACTGAACTCATTCATCAGTGGTGCGAACGACTATTCTGGTCCTCAGAACCCACTGCAAACTGTAGTTCTCGACTGATACGCTGATTCTGCCTATTTGTCTACGTGAAGCCCCAGTTAAGGTTAAGGTTGTTTGGAGGCTAATGACTCGGCCAAATTGGCGAAGGTGGGATTGAGCGGTTTGATCATCTTTTCGCCTATTCTCTGCCCTGGGTCAATCGGTGTTGAAATTTCATTAGATCTACAGTAGATCAGCTGCATATTAGAGCCCTACTTCTTTGTTGCCGGCACTTCAAGGCAATGCGGTTGCCTCACTCTTCAGCGCAGAAGCGGCTCAATGGGGGATTCCAAAAGTGTCGAATGATCGGATGTGAATCCATAGTGACACCAGACTTCAAATCTACGGATCCTGTAATCACCGGTTCACGCTGCTGCATTGGAAGGGCATCACCAGAACGCATGAGAGGTTTACCTCTGTTTTCTTGGTTCAGACGGGTCAGTTGGGATTCCCACCTGTTCGCTGTCGCTGAAGACATTCATCAATGGATCGAATTTCCGGAGTCCTCGCCCGAGATCAATTGGTGAGATAGATTCGCAATCGGTAGGATGATTGGCCCTTGGAGTGCTACCTTCATTTGAATTTTTGCATAGCATCGGCACCAAATCTTCCTGGTCAGACAGCCCCCACGCCAGGAGGCGTCCGTTGAATAGTTTTTTATTGGGCGATTTTGTAAGCGCTGGCACAATGACGTGGATTTCAGCTGCTTTGTAGATGTGAGGAATGCGTATCAATACGGAACGATTAATTGTCTCTCCTGGATGGACTATGTCGTCGTCAAAGATCCTTCCCACTGCCAGGATGGGACCGGTCTCGTTGTTAACGCCCCTCTCCGCGTAAATCAGGGGCTCCCCCCGGAGTGCCTTGTCCCCAAGAGATGCGAATACCCCTTCGGAACCTTCTTTTCTCTTAATTCCAAAGAGCCGCCAGGTATTGCTAAGCAGGTACACCTTGCGAGTGCTCGAGTTGGTGACTGTAATCTTCAGCGTCATCTCCGAATCCCCAGCGCTGGATTTGCTACCTTCTACCGGAGTGAGCGAAAGATCAAGGTTGATGTGAGCCGGCGCCCATGATGGGACAAGGATGTCCTTATAAATAAAGGTATAGATTCCCCAAACGGCGCCCAATAAGATACCGGTTGACTGGATCAAACGGTGCGTAATATCAGAACGCATCCACTGAAGAAATCTGATGGGTCCGTCATCCGCTCCGGTCCCGGGCATTCCCCTGTCTTCTGACTTGTTGCAAGCCCCAAGCTTGTCTGGAGGCTCCGGTATTGTCTGGGGTTGATCTTTATCATCCTTTGGCATGAATGGTGAGACCTATGGGAGTGGGGACTTCTTACCTGAGGCTGATAGCTTCAGGCCGTTGATTCGCCGGGGGCAGGGAGCTTGGGGTCGGGGGCGGCAACTGCTACTCATTACCGCCACCAGGCTGCTGCTAGCACGCTGGTCCTTGAACTGCTCTAGCTCTGCAAGCACGCCCTGATCTGGAACACGACCATTGGCGAGTGCCAGCATGTCGGTATCAGAACAGGAGGCCTCGGTGGCGCCTATGCCCGTGAGCAGCGCGTAGGCTCTCTGGGGTCGAGTGCCCATGCGATCGGCTTGGTAGCTGCTGTAGGCACTTAGTGCAGGCCCCAGCTGCTTCCTCATTTCAGCGCTCATATTCCTTGGTGCCGCGCCGATGAACACCCCGGCGAGACAATTGGCTTGCAAATTGGTTGCAGCGGGGGGAAGAGAGGAGATGTCGCTTCGTCGGCTGAGCAAACTTTCCGCAAGGGCCGTGGCGATCCAATA
The DNA here is from genome assembly GCA_014191755.1 of Cyanobium sp. GTDB lineage: Bacteria > Cyanobacteriota > Cyanobacteriia > PCC-6307 > Cyanobiaceae > Cyanobium. The sequence continues at coordinate 24,455 of BJHE01000002.1, read as the reverse complement.
AGCAATCGCCGATTCGCCATAGGACTTGACTCGCCACTCCAGGAGGTTGCGATCCAGTAATACGCGAGCGTTGCCTACGCAATAAATGCCAACGCTGCCCTGGTCATGGGTGGGCGCGGGATCGCTGCAGACCTTCCGGACCCCCGTGCCGGCAGGAAGCAGATCGATTGAAGGAAAGGGGAGGGATGCCGTGGAGGGATCGGTGCTCCAGGACTCGCGTAGAAGCCTGCTGGTTCGCTGCACCGAAGCTTCGAGCTTATCCCCAGCGGCATAGGCACTTGCAGCGAGAGGTTGGAGTCCAGTGAGCTGAGCAATCACCGCCACGGCTCCAGCAACTCCGACGAAGTCACGTAGGGGTAAGTAAGCCAAAGCTGAGGGATCGCAATTGTTGGTACATACTAAGTCGTAGCTAGATCATTTTGGCGGCATTGCTCGTTCAGAGGGCCGTTGCTGAATCGGCTGCCAGTCTCCCGTAAGCTGGAATGCTCCCCAAACGTACATTTCCCTGTAGAGGGGTTCGGGATGGCTGCGGAATGCTGCTTGTGTGGCGACCAATGCCTCGGATCGTCCTAGACCCGCCCGCAGCCTGCTGTAGTAGTCGGCCATGAAGGCGGCGGTGGCTGCATCATTCACCTTCCAGAGACTCAGAAGCGTTGAGCGGCTTCCTGCCACGGTGAACGCACGCTGTAGCCCGTAGACACCCTCACCGCTTCGCACATCTCCCAGGCCGGTCTCGCATGCTGAGAGAGTCACCAGCTCGGTCCCCTCCAGATCCATACCCGTCGCTTCAGCCGCTGTCAGGTAGCCGTCGTCCGCTGGATTCAGCTCAGGGTTGTTGGCACCAGCCAGAACCAGCCCGCCGCGTAGCAGCGCATCCTCCTGACCTGCCACCACTGGAAGTAGGGCCGAGTATCCGCGAGCTGTCTCGTGCATGGGATTCCGCGGACTGCTCACGGCCTCCGCCAAGGGTTCGGGGAAAAAGAAGCCATGGGTTGCGATATGGAAGATCCGTGGGCCCTTCTGCTGCAGTGCGCGACTCGCAGTTGCTTTCTCGGCAATGATCGGTGCGCCCGCGCCAAGCAGCCTTGCCACCTGCTCGGCTTCGTCCCTGGTGCCAGGCAGGGGTTCCCAGGTCAAACCCTCCCGCAGCTGGCCGGAGCGCTTTTGCCCACCCCGATTCCCCAGGGAAGGGGCAGAGGTAAACGTGGTGCCGGGCGGTGCAGCAGCTCCAGCGCTGAAGGCGGGGTTGGCCATCACAACAGGGGTGCTCCCTATCTTGTGTGGTTGCTGAAGTCGTACAAGATCACGGCCAGTGGTGAGAATCCGCAGGTGAACCACCTCTCCGAGTAGCCGCTGTGGATCCTGCGACGAAGGCAGGGCAAGGAAAGGAACCCGATGTAGTTCTCCGTCGGACGAGAGGAACAGCTGGCGGATGCCGCCCAGATGAGGCTGCAGCGGCTTCAGCACCAGGTTGCTGACCTGTTGCCAGTATGGACGAGGATCTTCGTTGTTCTTTGCGGTGATATCCAGGGCCTTGCCCACCGCCATGTCAATGGGTGCGGCCTCCCTTAATGACACCAGGACCGGCCGGCCATTGGGATGCAGCAGCAGGGCCACGTAACGGGGCTCACCCCAAAGAACCTTTCCCTTCTGAACGCCCCGGAAGGGTCTGTACTTCTGGATTTCCACCAGCAGGCCATCCCGGGGTAACGCGGCCGCCACCTGGGAGATGCTTACCCGCTCGATCCGCAGGCTGGGAAGGGCACGGTAGAGATCTGCTTCCAGCTTCTGTCGCTCCTGCTCAAGCGCCGGGCGCTTTTCGGCCTGCAAGCTCACCGAGGCAACGAGCTGGTCAATCCGAGCGATTCGCTCCGCCAGATCTCGCGTCCCTGACGCGCTTGTTGCAAGCCGTCGTTGTCTCTGTTCAATCTCCGCAAGCAAACCCTGGCGGTTCAGCCGTGTCTCCATTGCCAGGTCAATGGCGGAGGGATCCTGATCCAGCAGAGCGAAGGCGAGAGTAACTGCATTCTGTTGCTGAGCAAGCAGGCGGCTACGCAGATCCCGAGGCTGAAGCGGCAGCTCGCGACGCAACCATTCCCCCTGGCCTTGGACCACACGAATCAGCGAACTGCGAGCAGGCATCAACTTGCTTTCTTGCAGTTGCAGTGTTGCCAGATTGGCGAGACTGGCGATAGTTTGAGGATGTTGGAATCCAAAACTTTTCTGGCGTACTGCCAGCGCATCCTGGAACAACTGCTCAGCCTGCTCCAAGCGACCTTGGTTGTAGTAGAGGAATGCCAGGTTGTTGAGACTGGTGCCCGTGTCGGGATGCTGCTGGCCCTGCGACTTCTGACGGATCTCCAGGGCACGCCTGTAGAGCGGTTCTGCATCCTGATAGCGACCTTCCTTCATGTATAGCTCCGCTAGATTGTTAAGAGTATTCGCTGTTTCTGGGTCCCATGGGTTCACCCCCTCGTTAATCTTCTGCGCATATTTAAGAATGGTTTCTGCCTCGTGGACACGCCCCGTTCCAAGGTAGATCAGGGCAAGATTCTTGAGGCTGGACGCCGTCGCCATGCTATTGGGGCGAACTGTTTTCTGGTGGATCTCCAGTGCCCGCCTGATTAGTGTCTCGGCCTCATCATAACGGGCCTGCTCAATCATGAGCACGCCCAGGTTATTCAAGCTTGCTGCCGTGGTTTTGCTCCACGGGTCCAGCTTGTCCTCAAGAATTTTGGCTGCCCGCTTGTAAAGTGTTTCAGCCAAGCCATAATGTCCCTGGCTTAGGTATAGTCCAGCAAGATTCGCGATCAGTTTAGCTGTCTCGATGTCACTGTCACCAAGTACTTTTTCAAGAATGCTGATTGCCTTTGTATAGAGTGGCTCTGCCATTGCGTAGCGACCCTGCTTGGTGTAAATACGTGCTAGTCCTGTGAGTGCCTCAGCGGTGGGCACCTGCAAGGGGCCCAGATCTTTTTCCCGATGTGCCAAGATTTCTTCCCATTGCTTGGCTGCCTGGTCATATGCCCATTCCTTTTCCAGGCTTTCTGCCTGCTCGATCAGATTATCGATCCTGGTGGATTCTCTTGGCGCCGCGCCGACTTGAACGAGAAGGTCAGCAGGGGCCGGACCCGCCGGCAGAACTGGCCTCCATCCCCATGCAGCCGCGTCCGCTCCGGTGGCCTGCCAGCAAAACATCAGCAGGGCCAGGGCCCCACCTCCACGTATCCTATTAGAGCAGATCGGCACGATTTTCCGCCCTCCCTTCAGCAACCATCATTGTAGTGATCTTCAACCCCAGTGCCTGCCTCGCCGTAGCGACGGTTGATCTCATTCCAGTTCACCAGGGGCCACCTGACTTTGATGTAGTCACGCCTCCAGGCCGAGCAAGAGCGTATCTCGCTCGATGCCGGGCAAGAGCTTCACAGGGTTGTCCTGGTTCGTGGTGCTGGTGATCGCGAGGCTGCCGTCGGGTTTCTGGATCATCCAGGCCCAGACCGACCCGAAGCGTCCTGCCGCCGCCTGGTTGAACTGGGTCTGCATCGCTTTCACCGACCCGAAGCTCTTATCGACCGTTTTCAGCTCAAGGGACGCCCTGCTGTTTGCCCATAGCGGTGCCTGGGCCCGGATGGAGGCGCTTGATTCCCTGCGCTGGCCCTTCCTGTATGAGCCGGCTATCCATGGACCCGCAGTGGCGTTGAGTGTCCACCAATAATGAAGTTGGCCCGGTCGGCAACAATCTCGTTGGCCGCTGGGGTGAGTGCTGGAAAACCTGGCGCCGATGCACAGGCACCAGGGTATGCCGCCACCTCTGACGAGCATCAAACGCAATCTGTTCTTAGCAAAACGCCGCTTTGCTGGCCAGGATCGTTTTTGCGGAAGCCCCGGAAGCCCACAGTTAGGAGGCCCCCCAAATGGGGGAACGGCATAGGCATCAGTTAATGGAGCAGGGCGTGAACTTTTGGTTTGTAACGGTCTATTCCCATCCCTCCAAGATCGATTTCATCGCTCGCACCAGGGCCTTGGGTCATCAGCTGATCATGGTACTGATCCACTTGGAGAGCACAGAACTCAACTAAGCGATGATAGCCGACCGGGTCAGAGTAGGTGGCCAGAGCGTCCTAACGGATAAGGTGATTAGCCACATTCCCCTGTTGGTGGATCAGCTGCATGCCTCAATCCCCCTGGGGGCTGTATTGCGGGTCTACGACAGCTCCTCATCGGTTGATCCTTTTGTTCCCGTACTCACGATCACCAACGACTCCATAAGACTGAAACGCGATTTCCTGCTGCCATGGGTGACTACCCTGCTCTCAGGCACTCAGATCGGCTGATCGGCCTGTCAGCCGACATCGAATACTGAGCCAGCGCCTAGAACAAAAGTGAGCCACCCGGTAGCGATGGGTAAGCCGTTATGCGCAGCTTCAGCGGCGGGTCATGACTCGGGTAAATCACACCACTTCGGGGGACGCAAGCGAAGCCAACAGCCTCGGCTATGCCGGACGTTTTGGCCCTGGCCTGCCGCGGGTGAGTGATGGCTCGCTGCTGTTTCTGCTTCACTTGATCAGCAAGATGCGCCCAGCTCTAGAGGGCGGCAGCCGCTTTGGCATCGTGCTGAATGGTTCGCCCCTGTTCACCGGCGGTGCGGGATCGGGCGAAAGCGAGATCCGCCGTTATGTGCTGGAAGACGATTTGGTGGAGGCGATCATCGGTCTGCCTACCGATATGTTCTATAACACCGGCATCAGCACCTACATCTGGATCCTCAGCAACCGCAAACCGGCGGAGTACAAGGGCAAGGTGCATCTGATCGATGCCTCCAGTTTCTGGCAGAAGATGCGCAAGAGCCTGGGCAGCAAGCGCAAGGAGCTGAGCCCAGAGCAAATCGCGGAAATCACCCGCCTGTTTGGCAACTTCGAAGAGGCCGAGCATGACGGCAAAACGATCAGCAGGATCTTCCTCAACGAAGACTTTGGCTACCGCACCATCACCGTAGAGCGTCCTCTCAAAGATGAAGCCGGCAACGTGGTGCTGGGCCAGCGCGGCAAGGCCAAGGACCAGCCCCAGGCCGACAGCAGCCTGCGCGACACCGAAAACGTGACGCTCTCAGAAGATGTGCAGACCTACTTCGAACGCGAGGTGCTGCCCCACGAGAGCGATGCCTGGATCGACCACGAGAAAACGAGAGTAGGCTACTAGATCCCCTTCAACCGGCACTTCTATGTGTTCACCCCGCCTCGGCCCTTGGAGGAGATCGATGCCGAGCTGAAGTTGGTGACGGATCGGATTCTGGCGATGATTGGGGAACTGAGTGGCTGAGCGGTGCAGCAATGAGAAACGAATCATCATCATCGCTGGCCCGAATGGCGCCGGCAAAACCACCTTCGCCTGGGAGTATCTGCCCATTGAAGTTGGCATCACGACCTTCATCAATGCCGATCTGATTGCGGCTGGCCTGTCGCCATTTGCGCCGGAACTGGCCGCGAGGCGGGCGGGGCGGCTGATGTTGGAGGAGATTGATCGCTGCGGGGCAGCGGGCATGGATTATGCGTTTGAAATAACTCTGGCGGGGAAGGGGTATTTGAAAAGGATTGAATACTGGCGGCGCACTGGCTATCGATCAAGCTGATTTTTCTCAAGCTCACCAGCGCAGACGCTGCGATTCAGAGAGTGCGGCTCCGCGTCAGCCAAGGAGGCCATTCCATTCCTGAACCCGTGATCCAGCGACGATTCACCGCAGGTCTGGCGAATTTTGATCAGCACTACCGCTCAGCCGTCGACGGTTGGCAGTTGATCGACAATGGAGACGACGCGCCTGTCCTGCTTGCAGAGGGGAGAAACCGATGAGCCTGGGTTTTACAAGCCAACTCAATGATCCCGATCTCGATCGGGTTTCCGCTGCCCTGCTGCGAGCTGGCCAGCGTGCCCGGGAGCTGGCTCATCAGACTGGCACCGGCATTGCCGTGCAGATTGATGGCGAGTTGCGCATCCTTCAGGGCGCGGAGCTCGACAGGGCCTTGGAGGCAAGCGATGAAGACAACGCTTGACCTTCCGGATCACCTGATGCAACAGGTGAAACAGCGGGCCCTGCAGCAGGGGCGTCCGATCAAGGCGCTGATGGCCGTCTACATCCGCCAGGGATTGCATGGCCCCGCTGCCCTGCCGCTCACCACCAACAGCGGAGTGCTGGAGGTGGACGAGGAAGGTCTGCCGTTGTTTCGCCCTGACCCCCAGCTCAAGCGGCATTCCATTGATCTGGCCACAGCATTGCGGCTGGAGCAGGACGCCTTGATTCAGGAGGACCGACAGCGTGCCGGCCTGCCTGCTTGATAGCCATGTGTGGCTGTCCGCAGCCTTTGCCGAGCATCAGGCTCATGCTGTCGCCCGCGGGGTGCTGCGCACGGCCAGCGTTGAGGAGCCGGCGTTGTGGTGCCGCGCCACCCAGCAGAGTTTTCTGCGTCTGGCCTCCACGCCGGTGATCACAACTGCCTATGACGTGCCGTAGGCGACCAACGGCTATTCCTGGGCCGCCCTGCAGACGTTCTTGGCGCTGCCGCAGGTGGATGTGATCGATGAACCGCCAGAGCTGGGGCGCCACTGGTGCCAGCTGGGTGCAATCGAGCAGGCCGCCCCGAAGCGCTGGATGGATGCCTACCTGGCCGCCTTCGCGATCGCCGCCGGCCTTCCCTTGATCAGCCTCGACCAGTATTTTCGCCAGTTTGAGCGGCAAGGCCTCGTCTTCCAGCTGTTGCAGGCGGATGGCCGACCAGAGGATCAACCATGAGCTTTCCCCGTTACCCGACCTACAAGCCCAGCGGTGTGGAATGGCTGGGGGAGGTGCCGGGAACCTGGTCAATCCAGAAGTTTAGACACCTCTTTGAAGAGAGCAGCGAGAAGATTGAGAAGGAAGTCTGTGGAGACATGCTATCCGTGTCGGGGTATAGAGGTATCGAGCTCAAACAGTATGATGACGAGAACCGCCGCCGCAGAGACGAAGACCTGGTTGGATATCGAGTCGACCGAAGTGGACAGCTGGTTGTCAATACCATGTGGCTCAACTACGCAGGACTTGGATTCTCAGAATTAGATGGGCATGTGAGTCCTGCTTATAGGGCCTACTGGCCAAGAACCGACGAGGACACATAATATCTGCACTATCTGCTGAGGTCTGAACATTACGTGAAAGGCTACACGCGATTGCTGACGGGAGTCCGGCCTAACTCCCTGCAAATGAGTAGGGACAACATGATGTGCTTCCCGGTCATTCTTCCACCCAAGGAAGATCAACTGGCTATCGCAAGAGTCCTCGACCACGAAACCGCCAAGATCGACGCCCTGATCGCTGAGGAGCAGCGCCTGATCGAACTGCTTCAGGAGAAGCGCCAGGCCGTGATCTCACAGGCCGTGACCAAGGGGCTGAATCCGGATGCACCGATGAAGGATTCGGGGGTGGAGTGGCTGGGGGAGGTGCCGGAGCATTGGAGAAACTTTCGACTAAAAGCGCTCTTCGCGCTAAAACATGGTTACGCATTCGATGGCAGCCAATTCTCTGAAGAACGGGAATACGCGCTAATGACGCCCGGCAACTTTATTGAGACAGGAGGTTTTAGACGCAAGGATCCCGAAAAGTACTATGTCGGAAGCGACATGCCCAGCGAATTTGTCCTCCAGGGAGGGGAGATGCTCATCGCCATGACCGAGCAGGCCCCAGGCCTTGTTGGAACAGCACTAATCGCGCCAGAAGGAGAGCATTACCTCCACAACCAACGACTTGGCCTGGTCACCCGATTAAAAGCAGAGCAACTTGATACGAGCTTTTTGTACTGGTTAATGAACTCGCCTGCGCTTAAGGCAAAGGTTGGAGTCACAGCAGCAGGCCAAAAAGTTAGACATACATCACCTCAGAAGACTCTGGATAACGAAATCTGCCTGCCTCCACTGGAGGAACAAAGAATAATTGCGCAAGCTCTGTTTGAAGCCAATGAGAGATGTATCAAGCTCACGGAGAATGCATGCACTTCAATCCGACTATTGGTGGAACGCCGCGCCGCCCTGATCTCAGCCGCCGTCACCGGCCAGATCGATGTGCGCGGCCTGGTTCCCGAAGCTTAGGCTGTATGAGCAGCACCCCCAAGACGATCCAGATCTTTCTGCCCAGCGGCGAACCCCATGGCATCCGCATCGCCGAGATCACCACCCGCATCGTGCAGGTGATCGAAGTACCCCGCAGCTTGCTTGCCGACTTCCTGGCAATGGAGCAAAGCAGCCAGGTCGGCCTTTATGTGCTGGTGGGAGAAGACGCAGGCGATGACGATCGGAGGGTGTACGTCGGCCAGTCCGGTGATCTACGCGCTCGCCTGGCCCAACACCACCAGAAGAAGGATTTCTGGCAGCGAGCCTTGGTACTGATCTCCCGCACCAACAGCCTCACCCAGACCCATGCCTTGTTTCTGGAATGGCATTCCCTGCAGCAGCTTCGTCAGGTGGGCCGCTTCCGGGATGAGAACGGCAACAGCGGTTCACGGCCCCATACTCTCGCGCCGCTGGAAGCGGACTGCATGGAGATCTTTGAAACTGGCAGCACCCTCTTCTCCACCCTTGGTTTCCCCCTTTTCGATCCCCTGGCCACGGCCACAGAAGCGGAGAACCCAGCTGAGCTGTTCTTCTGCCGCAGCCCAGGAGCGGGCGTCGATGGCCGAGGGGTTGTCACCCCAGAGGGATTTGTGGTGCTGGCCGGTTCGGTAGGCCGCCTGGAGAATGTACCTTCAATCCAGGGCACTAACGACGCCCGTGTGCGCAAGCGCCTGATCGCCTCCGGGGTCATGGAGGTCTCAGCCGCCGGCACCATTACTTTCCCGCGGGATCATCTCTTCCGCAGCCCCAGCAGTGCAGCCTCAGCCCTGCTCGGTCGCACCGCCAATGGCTGGCGCGAATGGAAGAACGCCCATGGGCTCAGCTTGAGCCAGGTGAAACGGGGATAGACTGCTTGTATATCCCGGTCAGATGGCCATGGTCTCCATCACCAAGCTCTTCCTCAGCAACCGCAGCCAGGCGGTGCGTATTCCCGCCGATCTGCGCCTGCCTGACTCCGTCAAGGAGGTGGAGGTGCGCGCCTGCGGGCAGGAGCGGATCATCGCCCCTCTCGGGCGCAGCTGGGACAGCTTCTTTCTCGATGGCCCCCTGGCCAGCGAGGATTTCCTTGCAGAGCGTGCCTCCCAGGAGCAAGCCGATCGCGATGCCTTCTGAGCCAGGCCATGCTCCGTTATCTCCTGGACACCAACATCTGTATCTACGTGATCAAGGAGCGACCCCGGTCGATGTTGGAGTTTTTCAATTGCCATGCGGGTCACATGGCGATCTCGGCCATCACCCTTGCGGAGTTGCTGCACGGTGTGGAGAAAAGTGCTGTCCCTGAGCGGAACTTGGCTGTGGTGGAGAACTTCTGCAGTCGCCTGGATGTGCTGCCTTATGGCCCCAAGGCATCCCTTCACTATGGTCAGATCAAGGCTGGCCTGGAGCGCCAGGGTCTGCCGATCGGTGTGAACGATCTGCACATTGCTGCCCATGCCCGCAGCGAGGGCCTGACGCTGGTGAGCAACAACCTGCGGGAGTTCCAACGGGTGGATGGCCTGATGCTGGAGAACTGGGTCTGACCTTCCAGGCGCCTCTCCCCGCAATCCCTCGACCCTGGCTATGCAGTGGCTGCATCAATCCCAGGCCTGGAGAGGGGCCTGCGTTTAGCCTGCTGCCATAGCCCACCGTTGGCTCAGCCGCTCAGCCCATGAGCCTCCACCACGAGATCGCCTTCGAGCGCGAGATCTGCGAGCACCTTGGCGCCAACGGCTGGCTCTACGAAGAGGGCAGCGCCGCTGCCTACAACCGCGAGCTTGCCCTCTACCCGCCGGATCTGATCGCCTGGGTGCAACAGGCCCAGCCCGAGGCCTGGGAGGTGCTGCAGAAGAACCACGGTTCCAAGGCGGAAGCAACGTTTTGCAGCGGGTGCGGCAGCAACTCGATCAAGTCGGCACCCTCGATCTGCTGCGCCACGGCGTGGAGGTGCTGGGGCTGCCCAAGGCCCTCAAGCTGGCGGAGTTCAAGCCAGCGTTCGGGCTCAATCCACAGGTCCTGGCCCGCTACAACGCCAACCGCCTGCGGGTGGTTCGCCAGGTGCGTTACTCCACGCGCAATGAGAACTGCCTCGATCTGGTGCTGTTCCTCAACGGCATTCCGGTCGCCACCGCCGAGCTCAAGACCGATAACACCCAGAACATCGCTGACGCGGTGTGGCAATACAAGACCGGCCGATTGCCCAAGGCCGCCGGCCAGGCCCTCGAACCGCTGCTCTCCTTCCCCAGTGGCGCCCTGGTGCACTTCGCCGTCAGCAACCGTGAGGTGCAGATGACCACCCGCCTGGAGGGGCCCCGCACCCAGTTCCTGCCCTTCAACCAAGGCTCCGATCCCGGCGGCCCCGACTGCGCTGCCGGCAATCCGGTGATGGAAGGTCATCGCACCGCCTATCTCTGGGAGGAGGTGTGGAAGCGCCACAGCTGGCTGGAGATCCTCGGCCGCTATGGCATCGCCGAGCGCGATAAGAAGAAGCAGATCCGCCGGCTCGTGTTTCCCCGGTACCACCAGCTGGCTGTCACCCGATTGCTGCTCAATGCGGTGCTGGAGGAGGGGCCCGGCTGGCGATACCTGATCCAGCATTCCGCCGGCTCCGGCAAGACTGCCTCGATCGGCTGGAGCTCCCACCTGCTCGCTGATCTGCACGACGAGAACGACTGCAAGCTGTTCGACACGGTGCTGGTGGTGAGCGACCGCAGTGTGATCGATTTCCAGCTGCAGGAAACCCTGGAGAACTTCGAGCGGCGCAAGGGGGTGGTGGCCTCGATCACCACCGAGAAGGGCATCAAGAGCGAGCAGCTTGCCGCAGCGCTTTCGGGCGACAAGAAGATCGTGGTCTGCACCATCCAGACCTTTCCGGCTCTGATCAAGAAGATGCAGGAGCTCAGCGCCACCAGCGGCAAGCGCTTCGCGGTGATCGCCGATGAGGCCCACAGCTCCCAGACCGGCGATGCCGCCCTCAAGCTGCGCAAGGTGCTCTCCGCCGCCGAACTGGCCGAATTGGCTGATGGTGGCGAGGTGTCGATCGACGACCTGCTCGCCGCCGACATGAGCACTCGCGCCGGAAGTGCCGGCATCACCTATGTGGCCTTCACCGCTACTCCCAAGGCCAAGACGCTGGAACTGTTCGGCCGCCGCCCCAATCCCGATGTGCCCGCCGGCTCCGGCAACCTGCCGGCGCCGTTCCATGTGTATTCGATGCGCCAGGCAATCGAAGAGGAGTTCATCCTCGATGTGCTGCAGAACTACACCTCATACAAGCTGGCCTTTCAGCTCGCACAGGAAGGCCAGAGCCTCTCCAGCGAGGAGGTGGAGCGCAATGCCGCCCTCAAGAAGCTGATGGGCTGGGTGAAACTCCACCCCCACAACATCGCCCGCAAGGTGGAGATTGTGGTGGAACACTTCCGCCAGTTCGTCTGGCCCCTGCTCGATGGCAAGGCCAAGGCGATGGTGGTGGTGGGCTCGCGCAAGGAGGCCGTGCGCTGGAAGCTAGCCATCGATCAGTACATCCAGGAGCAGGGCTACCCACTCGGCACCCTGGTGGCCTTCAGCGGCGAGGTGAACGATGCGGAGAGCGGCCCCGATGGCTTCAGCGAGCGCAGTGCCAACCTCAACCCCAACCTCAAGGGCGACATCCGCGAAGCCTTCAAGGGCGAGGGTTACCAGATCCTGCTGGTGGCCAATAAGTTTCAGACCGGCTTCGACCAGCCGTTGCTTTGCGGTATGTATGTGGACCGGCGCCTCGATGGCATCCAGGCGGTACAAACCCTCTCGCGCCCTAACCGCTGCCATCCCGGCAAAGACACCACCTATGTGGTGGATTTCGTCAACGACCCCAACGACATCCTGGCGGCCTTCAAGACTTACTACGCCACGGCCAAGCTGGCCGTGGCCACCGATCCCAACCTGATCCTCAATCTCAAGACCAAGCTCGATGCCCAGGGCCACTACGACGAGTTTGAGATCGATCGGGTGGTGAAAGTTCTCCTAGACGACAGCCGCAGCGACAAGGTGCGGCAGAGCCAGCTGATGGCAGCGATCGAGCCGGTCGCCCAGCGACTGATGACCCTCTACAAACAAGCCAGGCTGGCCTATCGCCAGGCAGAAGACATCAACGACGGCGATACTCTCAAGCGTGCCAAGGATGAACTGGCTGCTTTGACGCTGTTCCGCAGCGACATCGGCACCTATGGGCGATTCTATACGTTTCTCTCGCAGATCTTTGATTACGCCAACACCGGCCTGGAGAAGCGGGCGATGTTCTACAAGGCTCTGCTGCCCCTGCTGGAGTTCGAGCGCGAAATCAATACGGTGGATCTTTCCAAGGTGGTGCTCACCCATCACCATCTCCGCGATCTCGGCACCAGGAAGCTCGATCTCAAGCAGGGCGCCAGCCCTGCTATCCCAGGCATGGACCCTGGCGGTGGCGGGGTGCAAGACAAGAACAAGGTTGAGCTGGCCGAGATCATCGCCAAGCTCAATGAGCTGTTCAGCGGGGAACTCGGCGATAACGACAAGCTTCCTTATGTCTGCTCTGTGATTCGCGGCAAGCTGTTGGAATCCTCCATCCTGAGTCAGCAGGCGGCCGCCAACAGCAAGAAACAGTTTTCCAATTCGCCGGATCTCAACAAAGCGCTCCTCGATGCGATCATCGGCGCTCTCGATGCTCATCAGCTAATGAGCACCCAGGCACTCAACTCAGAGGCAGTACGTGAAGGCATGATCGACATCCTCCTGAACCACAACAACCTCTACGAAGACCTTCGTGATCAAGGCCTGAAGGAATGAGCCCCGATCCACTCACCCTCGCAGCTGCGGAACAAGCGCGCAATGTGGCATTGCAGATGATGGCTGAGCGCGGTCGGGGCGAGGTGCTGGTGGGCATCGCCCACTCCGCGGGCGACACCAGCCTTGCCGGGGGGCACGCGTCGTCCCCGTGCTGCGGTGAAACCGATCGACGCAGGCACCGAAACAGGCAGCCTGTCGCTTCAGCAATCCCTTGGTGGAGCGGCGTTTGTGCCGAGAATGGAGAATAGGGGACTCGAACCCCTGACCTCTGCGGTGCGATCGCAGCGCTCTACCAGCTGAGCTAATTCCCCCGTCGCCAGCCATTATCACCAGCGAACACCCTTGCGCGGATCCCCCCGTGAGCGATTCCATGGCTGATGCCGGCCCCCCTCCCCTCGACGGTCGCGGTGAGCCGATCACGCCCGAGCGGCTGGAGGCCTTCGATGAGGCCGCCACCGCCGAACTGGCCCGCCGCCTGGAAGACGACGACTACCCCTCCCCTTTCGCGGGTCTGGCCGACTGGCACCTGCTGCGGGCCCTGGCGATCCACCGCCCCGAGCTGGCCCGCCCCTACGTGCACCTGGTGGATCAGGAACCGTTCGACGAAGATTGATCCTCTTGCCCCCACCGGCTGATCCCCTTGCATCCCGCTGCTGAATCCGGCGGCCCCGCCGATCCCCTGGCCGGCCGCCGGGTGCTGGTGATGATCAGCGGCAGCATCGCGGCGGTGAAGTTGCCGCAGCTGGTGAGCGCCCTGGTGAAGCGCGGCGCCTTGGTGCGCTGTGCCGTCACCCCCTCCGCTGCGCGGCTGGTGAGCCCGGTGGCCCTGGCCAGCCTCAGCCGCCACCCGTGCCACGACGACGACGACCCCTGGAGCCCCGCTGCCCCCCGGCCCCTGCATGTGGAGCTGGCCGAATGGGCCGAGCTGGTGCTGCTGGCGCCCCTCAGTGCCACAACCCTGGGCCGCTGGGTGCACGGGCTGGGCGACACCCTGGTGGCCTCGGTGCTGCTGGCCTGCGAGGCGCCGGTGCTGGTGGCGCCGGCCATGAACACCGCCATGTGGAGCTCCCCCGGCGTGGCAGCCAACTGGCAGACCCTGCAGAGCTGGGAGCGGGTGGTGACCCTGCCCCCCGCCAGCGGCCTGCTGGCCTGCGACCGGATCGGCGATGGCCGCATGGCGGAACCCGAGCGGCTGCTGCTGGGCCTGGAATCCCTCGCCGTTTGGGGCTGGCGGCGCGACTGGCGCGGCCGCCGCCTGCTGGTGAGCGCCGGCCCCACCCGCGAACCGCTCGATCCGGCCCGCTGCCTCACCAATCCCAGCACCGGGCTGATGGGGCTCTACCTCGCCCAGGCCGCCCTGCTGCGGGGGGCCGAGGTGGATCTAGTGCACGGTCCGCTCACGGCGCCGGATGCTTGGCGGGAGGGCCTGAGCTGCCATCCGATCAGCACCGCCGCCGAGCTGGAGGCCGCCCTGGATCGGCTGCAGCCCCAGGCCAGCGCCATCGCCATGGCCGCGGCGGTGGCCGACCACCGCCGCTCCGCCCCCCGGGCCGACAAGATCGCCAAAGAGGAGCTGGAGGCGGCCCTCAGCGGCGGCTGGGAAACGGTGCCGGATCTGCTGGCCGGCCTGGTGGCCCGCCGGTCCCCCGGCCAACGCATTCTTGGTTTTGCGGCCTACAGCGGCACGGATCTGGAAACGGTTCGCGCCAAATTCGCCCGCAAGGGCTGCGATCTGCTGTTCGCCAACCCGATCGATCGGCCCGGCGCGGGCTTCGCCAGCGCTACCAACACCGGCTGGCTGCTGGGTCCGGGCCCCCAGGAAACCCGGCTGGAGCCCGCCTCCAAGCTGGCCATCGCCCACCGGTTGCTCTCGGCCCTGGCGGCAGCCCTAGACGAGTCCCAGGAGTCCTGATCCCGAAGCAGCCGCCAGCACGCAAGCGGCGCCGAAGCTCGGCTGTTTCAAGGCCCAGTCCCGCTCAGGCCGCCAGCGGCTGCTCCCCTTGCGCACACGCTTCCCGGGAAGCCTCCCGTTGCAACAGATCCAGGAAGGTGCGCAGTTGCAGGCGGGGGATATAGGGCCAGCCACCGCTATCTTCCATCGATTCAAGCAGCTGGAAGAGGCGGTTGCGGTCTTCGGGGAGGCTGTTGCGGAAAGCGCCATCCTGGATGGTGCGGTGCAGCTTTTCGAGCCGCCGCAGTAGATCGAGCAGGGCGGCCGGATCGCCTTCGAGGCTTTCAGCTAAAGCGAGCAGCACCCTGAGCTCCTCATCGCCTGCCCTTCCACCCGTGGCAGGCCCAGAGCCACCAGAGGGCGCCTCGGCGGCGGCCGGATCGTGGCAGGAGGTGGGCGGCTCGGAGGTCATGCGCCTCTCATACAGGTTGTTGAGAGCCGCTGCAAGCTATCAGGGGTGGGCGTTTTGCACCGGTAGGATCCCGGCCAGCCCAGTCCTTGTCCGTCTCTGCGGCGTTTCCCCCATGCGCTTCCGTCCCCTGCTGGCTCTCGTGCTGGCGTTGTGTCTGACCCTGGTCACCGCATGCAGCGGCGGCGCCAAGGCTGTCGATCGGGCCAGCCTCACCTACGACGACATCCACAACACCGGTCTGGCCAACTCTTGCCCCACCCTTCCCGATTCGGCCCGAGGCACCATCAGCCTCGACCCCTCGGCCCGCTATCAGCTGCGGGAAATCTGTTTGCACCCCTCCGAGGTGTTCGTCAAGGGTGAGCCGGCGAACAAGCGCCAGGAAGCCCAGTTCGTGCCCGCCAAGATCCTCACCCGCT
Source organism: Cyanobium sp. (assembly GCA_014191755.1). Lineage (GTDB taxonomy): Bacteria > Cyanobacteriota > Cyanobacteriia > PCC-6307 > Cyanobiaceae > Cyanobium. The sequence goes on along the minus strand of BJHE01000002.1, from coordinate 8,764 downwards.
ACACCTCCAGCCTCGACCAGGTGTACGGGGATCTCAAGTTGAATGACGACCAGCTCACCTTCACCGAACTGGGCGGCATCGACTTCCAGCCCGTCACCGTGCTGCTGCCTGGTGGTGAGGAGGTGCCCTTCACCTTCTCCAGCAAGGAGCTGGTGGCCACCGCCAATGGCAACGCCTTCACCACCAGCACCGACTTCAGCGGCCCCTATCGCGCCCCGAGCTATCGCACCAGCAACTTCCTCGATCCCAAGGGCCGTGGCCTCACCACCGGCTACAGCAGCGCCGTGGGTCTGGTGCCCGCCGGTGACGACGAGAAGCTCCGCAAGGAAACGATCAAGCAGTACGTAGACGGCACCGGCACGATGAGCTTTTCGATCACCAAGATCGACTCCGAAACCGGTGAGTTTGCCGGCGTGTTCTCCGCAACCCAGCCCTCCGACACGGACATGGGCACCAAGGCCGCGGTGGACGTGAAGATCACCGGTGAGCTCTACGGCCGCCTCGAGAAGGCCTGATCCGCGAGCCAGCTACAGCGAACTTTTCCCCCTTCAGCGATCTTTTCACCCTTCAGCGATCCGTCCTCCAAACCAGCATCAGGCTCCCTCAGGGGGGCCTTTTTTATGGCCGTTCCCACGGCGCGTCGGCATTCCCGCGCGGTGGCGTCGCCACAGCCCTGGCCGCCCACTTCAGTGGCCACCGTCTGGGAGAATCACCTGTCCCTGCCTGCCTCTCCGGCCATGACGATCGCCGCGCCCGGTCTGATCCAGCCCCACGGAGGCTCCCTGGTGGACCTGATGGTGCCCGCCGACCAGCGGGAGGCGGTGCGCACCGGGGTGGATCGGGTGGTGGCCTGCAGCGACCGCAACGCCTGCGATGTGGAACTGCTGGTGGTGGGTGGCTTCTCGCCCCTGCGCGGCTTCATGCACCAGGAGGACTACGAGGCGGTGGTGGCCAACCACCGCACCAGCAGCGGCCTGCTGTTCGGCCTGCCGATCGTGTTCGACACCGACGACGCCAGCATCGCCGTGGGCGACCGGCTGCTGCTCACCTACCAGGGCCAGGACCTGGCCGTGCTCACGGTGGAGAGCCGCTGGGAACCCGACAAGGTGAAGGAGGCCAAGGGCTGCTATGGCACCACCTCCCTCGAGCACCCCGCCGTGCGCATGATCGCCTCGGAGCGGGGCCGCGTTTATCTCGGCGGTCGCGTGCAGGGCCTCGAACTGCCCCGGCGTGTTTTTCCCTGCCGCACGCCGGCCGAGGTGCGCTCCACCCTGCCCAGCGGCGAGGACGTGGTGGCCTTCCAGTGCCGCAATCCCATCCACCGCGCCCACTACGAACTGTTCACCCGCGCCCTCGAGGCCACCAACGTGAGCGAGGGCGGCGTGGTGCTGGTGCACCCCACCTGTGGCCCCACCCAGGACGATGACATTGCCGGCGAGGTGCGCTTCCAGACCTACGAACGGCTCGCCTCGGAGGTGAACAACCCCCGCATCCGCTGGGCCTACCTGCCCTACTCGATGCACATGGCGGGTCCGCGCGAGGCGCTCCAGCACATGATCATCCGCAAGAACTACGGCTGCACCCACTTCATCATTGGCCGCGACATGGCCGGCTGTAAGTCGAGCCTCAGCGGCGACGACTTCTACGGCGCCTACGAGGCCCAGGATTTCGCCCGCGACAACGCCCCCGAACTGGGCATGGAAACCGTGCCCTCCCTGAACCTCGTGTACACCGAGGAGGAGGGCTATGTGACTGCCGAGCACGCCGAAGCCCGGGGCCTGCATGTCCGCAAGCTGAGCGGTACCCAGTTCCGGGCGATGCTGCGGGGGGGCGAGGAGATTCCCGAGTGGTTCGCCTTCCGCAGCGTGGTGGAGGTGCTACGGACCGCGGCCTGAGAGCCCCGACGGGCCATTCGTGGGCCAGACTGAACCGGGCCACTAGGCCTGCGGTTAACATTCCTTAACTACCGTCTCACCTGGAGGCACGGCCTTGAAGAAACGCTGGCGTAATGCGGGGCTCTATGCCCTGCTGGTGATTGTCTTCATCGCCCTGGGAACCGCCTTCCTGGAACGCCCCGATCCGGCGGGAGCACCCCGAACCATCCGCTATAGCGATTTCGTTGAGGCCGTTCAGGCGAACGAGATCTCGCGGGTGCTGATCTCCCCCGACCGCGGCACCGCCCAGGTGGTCGAGAACGATGGCCAGCGGGCCGTGGTGAACCTCGCCCCCGACAAGGACCTCCTCAAAATCCTCACGGACCACAACGTGGACATCGCCGTGCAGCCGAACCGCGAACCGGCGGCCTGGCAGCAGGCGGTGGGCAGCCTCCTCTTCCCCTTGATCCTGCTCGGGGGTTTGTTCTTCCTGCTGCGGCGGGCCCAAGGCGGCGGCGGCAATCCCGCCATGAACTTCGGCAAGAGCAAGGCCCGGGTTCAGATGGAACCCCAAACCCAGGTCACCTTCGGCGATGTGGCCGGTATCGAAGGCGCCAAGCTCGAGCTCACCGAGGTGGTGGATTTCCTCAAGAACCCCGATCGCTTCACAGCCGTCGGCGCCAAAATCCCCAAGGGTGTGCTGCTGGTGGGCCCTCCGGGCACCGGCAAGACCCTGCTCGCCAAGGCCGTGGCCGGTGAAGCCGGTGTGCCCTTCTTCTCGATCTCCGGCTCGGAATTCGTGGAGATGTTCGTGGGCGTCGGCGCCAGCCGGGTCCGCGACCTGTTCGAGCAGGCCAAGAAGAGTGCCCCCTGCATCGTGTTCATCGATGAGATCGATGCCGTGGGCCGGCAGCGGGGCGCAGGCCTCGGTGGCGGCAATGACGAACGGGAGCAGACCCTCAACCAGCTGCTCACCGAGATGGACGGCTTCGAGGGCAACACCGGCATCATCATCGTGGCCGCCACCAACCGGCCGGACGTGCTCGATTCGGCGCTGTTGCGGCCCGGTCGTTTCGATCGACAGGTGGTGGTGGATCGCCCTGACTATCAGGGAAGGCTGCAGATCCTCAATGTGCACGCTCGCGGCAAGACCCTCGCCGCCGATGTCGACCTCGACAAGGTGGCGCGCCGCACCCCTGGCTTCACCGGCGCCGACCTGGCCAACCTGCTCAACGAGGCCGCGATCCTGGCCGCCCGGCGTCAACTCACCGAGATCGCCATGGATGAGGTGAATGACGCCATCGAGCGGGTGATGGCTGGACCCGAGAAGAAGGATCGGGTGATGAGCGAGAAGCGCAAACGCCTGGTCGCTTATCACGAGTCTGGCCATGCCCTTGTGGGTGCCCTGATGCCCGACTACGACCCGGTTCAAAAGATCAGCATCATTCCCCGCGGCCAAGCCGGCGGTCTCACCTTCTTCACCCCCAGTGAGGAGCGGATGGAATCGGGCCTGTACTCCCGCTCCTACCTGCAGAACCAGATGGCCGTTGCCCTGGGTGGCCGCGTCGCCGAGGAGATCGTCTACGGCGAAGATGAGGTCACCACCGGTGCCTCCAACGACCTTCAGCAGGTGGCCCGGGTAGCCCGCCAGATGGTCACCCGATTCGGCATGAGCGATCGCCTCGGCCCCGTCGCCCTCGGCCGCAGCCAGGGCGGCATGTTCCTCGGCCGCGACATCGCCGCCGAGCGCGACTTCTCCGAGGACACCGCCGCCGCCATCGACGAAGAGGTGTCGCAGCTGGTGGATGAGGCCTACCGGCGCGCCACCGAGGTGCTGGTGGCCAATCGCCCGGTGCTCGACGAACTCGCCGAGATTCTGGTCGAGAAGGAAACGGTGGATGCCGAGCAACTCCAGGAACTGCTCCTGAGCCGCGATGTCAAGGTGGCGACCTACGTCTGACGCCGCCGCCGACCTGATTGCCTCGCTCCGCCACCAGCCCCTGTTGGTGGTGCTGCGGCCCTCGAACCCCCAGCAGGCCGTCCGTGCGATCACCGCACTGGCGGCCCTGGGGGTTCACCATGTGGAGCTGGCCTGGCGGGCCGATCCTGCCTGGGTGGGCGAGTGCCGTGAGCTGATTCAGGCCTTCCCCGGCCTCCGGCTCGGGGCCGCCTCCCTCTGCAGCGCTGCCGCCCTGGAGGATGCCCGCAGCGCAGGCTTCTCCTATGCGGTGTCGCCTGTTCTGGACCGCGATCTGGTGGAGCAGGCCGGGCCGGATCTGGTGCTGGTGCCTGGCGTGATGACCCCCACCGAAGTGCATCAGGCCCGTGCCTGGGGCTGCGCGCTGGTGAAGCTCTTTCCCGCCGCTCCCCTGGGAGCGAGCTACTGGCGCCGCCTCGTCCCTCCCCTGGGGACCTCCCTTCCCTTCTGTATCGCCGCCGGCGGCCTGGCCGCCGGGGATGTGCTCCCCTGGCTGGAGGCCGGGGTGGATGCGGTGGCGCTGGGCTCCAGCCTGAGGGTCAGCGAAGCGAGCGAGCTGGATGGGGAGGGGCCCCTGCGCTCTCTGGTGGCAAGCCTCACGGCACGGTCCGCCTGAAGCTGCCTAGCGCCCCTGGGCCCATACTGTTGCCGTTGCGAGTCTGCAGTGCTACTGATGAGATAGGCGTTTCTTAACCATGTCTCAACTCACGATCACGCTCAGCGACAAGGCCGACGCTCTGATCGCCCAGCTCCAGAAGGAGATCTTCAACCGGCGCCGCAAAAAGGTGTCAGCGGCCGGCGTGATCGAAACCCTGGTCGAAAGTGGCGCCAAGTCGCAGTCGGACAAGCGCTTCGCCACCTCCTGGAGCAATCTGGTCGCCGACATCGAAAAGGCGGCGCGAGTGGCCCATGCCCACGGCGCCAAACCGGCCAACCTCAGCGACGAAGAATGGGCCTTGGTGCTCTCCCATCGCACCCGGGCGGTGGCGGTGCGCCGCGGTGCCAACGCCAACCGCGTTACGCCAATCGCAACGGACGCCGACGCCAGCTCCAGCGACAGCGCCTCCAAGACCACCAGGCGCCGCTCCACCCAGCCCAGCAAACCGGCCCGGACAACCCGGAAGGCATCCTCTTCTCCAGCGAAGGAGTCGGCCAAGACCAGGGCCAACAAGCCCAAAGTGACCAAGCCCAAAGTCACCAAGCCCAAGGCCGCCCAGTCCAAAGCCAGCGCATCGCAGCCCACCTCCGCCGTTGCGATGGCCACGCCGCAGCCCACCGGCGATAGCCCAACCTCCGAGGGGGCCGCCATCCCCGCCACGGCAGCGGCGGCTCCCCCCTCCAGAAACCGCCGCAAGGCGGCTTCCACTACCACCCCGGCGGTCCGCAGCCGCTCGGCGCGGGTTTCGGCAGCCACTCGCATGGCGAAGGCCGTCAGCCGTCTTGGGGCCACAACCAACCCAGCTCCAGTTGCGGAGCCCCCTCCGGTGTCTCTGGCCGTCAGCGCTAATGGCAGCAGCCCCTCGCCGGCGGAGCTGGCCTGATTCGGCGGCGTTGGTCTAAAGCAAGGCGTCCGCAGGGTGCACCCTCAGTAAAGGCTGCACTGCCCCCGCTGCCGCAGCAGGTGGTCGGCGAGCACCAGGGCCACCATCGCCTCCACCATCGGCACGGCCCTCGGCAGCACGCAGGGGTCGTGCCGCCCTTTCGCTTCCAGGGTGGTGGCCTCGCCGGCGGCATTGATCGTTTGCTGCTCCTTGCGGATCGTGGCGGTGGGCTTGAAGGCCACCCTCAGGGTGATCGGCTCGCCGTTGCTGATGCCGCCCTGGATGCCTCCGGAGTTGTTGGTGGCAGTGCGCAGGCGGCCATCGCCCGTGGGCAGGAAGGCATCGTTGTGCTCGCTTCCGAGCAGCAGCGTGCCATTGAATCCCGAGCCGATCTCGAAGCCCTTGGTGGCCGGCAACGACATCACCGCCTTGGCCAGATCGGCCTCCAGCTTGTCGAACACCGGCATGCCGAGCCCCACCGGTGGCCGCCGCACTAGGCATTCGATCACGCCACCGCAGGAATCGCCATCCCGGCCGATCGCCTCGATCCGCTCGATCATCCGCTCCGCCAAGGCGCCATCGGGACAGCGCACGATGTTGGCCTCCACCGCCTCCAGGCTCACGCTGGCCGGATCGATGCTGGCCTCGATCGTGTGAATACGCCTCACCCAGGCGATCACCTCGGTGCCGGCCACGTGGGCGAGCAGCTGCTTGGCGATCGCGCCGGCGGCGACGCGACCGATCGTCTCGCGGGCTGAGGCGCGGCCACCACCGCTGCGGGCCTGGATGCCGTATTTGGCCTGGTAGGTGGCATCGGCGTGGGAGGGACGGAAGGCCACCTTCATCTCCTGGTAGTCCTGCGGGCGCTGATCCTTGTTGCGCACCAGCATCGCGATCGGGGTGCCAAGGGTGAGCCCATCGAGCAGGCCGCTGAGGATCTCCACCCGGTCGTCCTCTTTGCGGGGGGTGGTGATGCGGCTCTGGCCGGGCCGACGGCGGTCGAGTTCGGCCTGGATGGCTTCTCGATCGATCGGCAGCCGCGGTGGGCAGCCATCCACAATCACCCCCACACCGCCGCCGTGGGATTCGCCAAACGTGCTGATCCGAAAGAGCTGGCCGAAGCTGCTGCCCATGAAAAAACGGTCCTTGGCTGGAGCCTACAGGCGGGTTGCTATCTGCCTAGTTTCGGCATCTGTGAATCCTGCATCCAGCCTTGCGAAAACAGGAGCGGGCCGCCCTGATCCTGCGGCGGTTGGAAGAGCTCTATCCCGAAACGCCGATCCCCCTCGACCACAGCGATCCCTTCACCTTGGTGGTGGCGGTATTGCTGAGCGCCCAGTGCACCGATAAAAAGGTGAACGAGGTCACGCCGGCCCTGTTCGCGGCCGGGCCCGATCCGGCGGCGATGGCCGCCCTGCCGGAGGCAACGATCCTGGGGCATATCCGCCAGCTGGGGCTGGCCCGCACCAAGGCCCGCCATCTGAAAAGCCTTGCCCAGCTCCTGATCGAGCGCCACGGCGGGGTGGTGCCGGACAGCTTTGAAGCCCTTGAGGCCCTTCCGGGCGTGGGTCACAAGACCGCCAGCGTGGTGATGGCCCAGGCCTTTGGCGTGCCGGCCTTCCCAGTGGACACCCACATTCATCGCCTCGCCCAGCGCTGGGGGCTGAGCAGTGGCGACAGCGTGACGCGCACCGAAACCGATCTCAAGCGGCTATTCCCGCGCGAATCCTGGAACAGGCTGCATCTGCAGATCATTTTCTATGGCCGCGAGCACTGCACCGCCCGCGGCTGCGATGGCACCGTCTGCCCGCTGTGCCGAGAGCTGTTCCCGAACCGACGGCGGTCCATCCTCACGAGCAAGGCCTGAACCCGCGGCACTTGGTTCGCCGCATACAAAAAACCCCTGCCGTAGCAGGGGTTTTGAAGCGATCTAAAGACCAGACTACACGAAGGAGTCTGAAGTCTTGATCAGCCGATCGCAGGAGCGGTCAGCGCCACGGGGGTGGCGGTGGCAGCAGCCAGATCGAGCGGGAAGTTGTGAGCGTTGCGCTCGTGCATCACTTCCATACCCAGACCAGCGCGGTTCAGCACATCAGCCCAGGTGTTGATCACACGGCCCTGGGAATCCAGGATCGACTGGTTGAAGTTGAAACCGTTCAGGTTGAAGGCCATCGTGCTCACGCCCAGGGCGGTGAACCAGATGCCGACCACGGGCCAGGCAGCCAGGAAGAAGTGGAGGCTGCGGCTGTTGTTGAATGAGGCGTATTGGAAGATCAGGCGACCGAAGTAACCGTGGGCAGCCACGATGTTGTAGGTCTCTTCTTCTTGGCCGAACTTGTAACCGTAGTTCTGGCTCTCAGCCTCGGTGGTTTCACGCACCAGGGAGGAGGTCACCAGGGAGCCGTGCATGGCGGAGAACAGGCTGCCGCCGAACACACCGGCCACACCCAGCATGTGGAAGGGGTGCATCAGGATGTTGTGCTCAGCCTGGAACACCAGCATGTAGTTGAAGGTGCCGCTGATGCCGAGGGGCATGCCGTCGGAGAAGGAACCCTGACCGAAGGGGTAGATGAGGAACACAGCCGTTGCAGCGGCCACAGGGGCGCTGTAGGCCACGCAGATCCAGGGGCGCATGCCGAGGCGGTAGGAGAGTTCCCACTCGCGACCCATGTAGCAGAACACGCCGATCAGGAAGTGGAACACCACCAGTTGGTAGGGGCCACCGTTGTAGAGCCACTCGTCGAGCGATGCGGCTTCCCAGATCGGGTAGAAGTGAAGACCGATGGCGTTGCTGGAGGGGATCACAGCGCCGGAAATGATGTTGTTGCCGTACATCAGCGAACCGGCAACGGGCTCACGGATGCCGTCGATGTCGACGGGGGGAGCGGCGATGAAGGCAACGATGAAGCAGATGGTGGCGCTCAGCAGCGTCGGGATCATCAGCACACCGAACCAGCCCACATAGAGGCGGTTGTTGGTGGAGGTGACCCAATCGCAGAACTGATTCCACGCCGAAGCGCCGGAGCGCTGCTGGAGAGTGGCGGTCATGAGATCGAGGGGGGTGTGTCAGGGCTCCCCGAGAGGAACCAGGACGGAAGGAAGGACGGAAAACCAGTCTGCAGACCCAAACCCGAAGGTCTGGGGCGAAGAACCGGAAAACCGGCAGCCGGCTCCGTCAATTCGAATTGTAACGGAAGATTGCGGTTTCTGTGAAGGGAATTTCATCAAGCTGGTGCTGCTTGGCGAACTTGGCGAAGCGGTGTGGGTTGCCGACCCGGCCGGGCCGGCTGATCGGGGCGCGGCGCCGGAGCGGTCTTGTTAGGGTCCGAGCCTTGCGTCGCCAGGGTTATGGAGAGCGGCAAGGAGCACGG
>BJHE01000001.1:138761-140645 GCA_014191755.1 Cyanobium sp. | reverse complement strand
TCAGGCCCGGGCCACCGGCACATCGCTGAGCCGGGTGGTGGCGGCCCGCGAGAGGTGGCCCCGCCGCATTTGCCAGGCCGGCGCCAGGCCGCAGGCGGCCCACTGCACCGTGCCGCTGCCGTAGCGCCGGTTGATGCCGTCCACGGCGGCCATCAGGGTTTCGCGGCGGCGCTGTTGCTCGGGGGTCTGGGGCACCAGCAGGTGGTGCTGGAGCAGGCTCACCGGCTGGAGATCCTGCAGGATCACACCGGCCTTGCGCAGGGGTTTGTGGGGGCGGAACAGCCGCTCGGCCATGGGCAGGGCGGCAGCCAGAAGCACGGCAGTGTCGTTGCTGGGCAAGGGCAGGGTGGTGGTGGCGGCGTTGGCGTAGAAGGCGGTGCCATCGAAGGGGCTGCTGCGCACGAACACGGTGAGGGTGCCGGCCCGCTGGCCCTGGCGCCGCAGTTTCTCCGCAGCACGGCAGAGATAAGTGGCCACGGCCTCCTTCAGGGCCGCCGCCGTGTTGATCGGGGTGCTGAAGCTGCGGCTCACGCAGGTTTCGCGTTTGGCGGGCGCCACGGAGGCCAGGGGCAGGCAGCGGCGACCCTGCAGTTCCTGCTGCAGCCGCAGGCCCACGACGCCGGCGCGGCGGCGCAGTTCGCCCGGGGGCATGTCGCGCAGGGCGCGGGCATCGGCGATGCCCCGCAGCCGGCACCAGCGCGAGAGCTGGCGGCCGATGCCCCACACGTCCTCGATGGCGGTGGCGGCCAGCCAGGGATCGGGATCGGCCATGGCGGCGAAATCGAATACACCGCGCTCCCGCCAGCGGGGATCCCGCTTGGCGATGCGGTTGGCCACCTTGGCCAGCACCTTGGTGGGGGCGATGCCCACCGCCACCGGCAGCCCCAGCTGGCGCTGAACCTGGCAGCGCAATTCTGCGCCCCAGGCGGTGAGATCCTTGCTGCCGGCGGGGCGGTGCAGCAGGCCGAAGGCCTCATCGATCGAGTAGATCTCCAGCTCCTCCACCCAGGTCTCGAGGGTGGCCATCAGCCGCTGGCTCATGTCGGCGTAAAGACCGTAGTTGGAGCTGCGCACGATCACGCCGTGGCGCTCCAGCTCGGCCCGCAGCTGGAACACAGGCGCCCCCATGGGGATGCCGAGGGCGCGGGCCTCGGCACTACGGCTCACGATGCAGCCGTCGTTGTTAGAGAGCACCACCAGGGGCCGGCCAACCACGGCGGGATCGAGCACCGCCTCGCAGGAGGCGTAGAAGTTGTTGGCATCGATCAGCACCAAGGCGGTGCTCACGGGCTGAAGCTGCGGATGGCATGGGTCACCACGCCCCAGAGCTCCCCTTCCCCTAGGGCCAGGGTCGGATAGGCCGGGTGGGCCGCCACCAGCAGCCAGCGCTGATCCTGTCGCCTCAGGCGTTTGAGGGTGAAGCCATCAGCCAGCCGGGCCACCACCAGCTGGCCGTCGCGGGGGGTCGGGTGGCGTTCCACCACCACCAGGTCGCCGTGGTGGATGCCAGCACCCACCATCGAATCACCGCCCACCCGCAACAGCACGGTGCGAGCCGGATCGGGGATGAGCAGGCGCTGCAGGTCGATGGCCGCCCCCGTCCGGGGGGCGTGGCTGGGCAGGGCTTCCGGCACGGGGCGCAGCAGAGATCTTCGCTATAGTACATTTGTATTGCATAAACTGGGCTGGTCAGCGCCTGCCGCCATTCGATGGAGGCCTGGGTGGATGGCATCGCTGGATGCCATCGCTGGATGGCATCGCTGGATGGCATCACTGGATGGTTTGCCCCGCAGGGTTTCGCTCAACGCCCATCACGAACTGCCGGCGGCCCCTGGGTTGGCTACAGGAAGGTGCCGGAAGGGATCGCCGGCGCTCCAGGAACGA
>BJHE01000001.1:0-138229 GCA_014191755.1 Cyanobium sp. | reverse complement strand
GGCCGCTCCACCCAGCTGGCGTCGCTGGTGAATGCGGTGCTGATCATGATGGCGGCGGCGGTGGTGGTGGTGGAGGGGCTGCAGCGGCTGCGCCAGCCGGTGGAGCTGGTGAGCGGGCCCGTGGCCTGGGCGGCGGCGGCCGGCATTGTGGTGAATCTGCTCTCGGCTCGCCTGTTCGGCAGCGACCACAGCCACGATCTCAATCGCCGCGCCGCTGTGGTGCACCTGCTCACCGATGCGGCGGTGTCGGCGGCGGTGCTGTTGAGTGCCCTGCTGGTGCAGCTCACCGGCTGGGCTCGCCTCGACGCGGTCACCGCGATCGGCGTGGGACTGGCGGTGGCCTGGAGCGGCTGGCAGTTGTTGCAGGAGGCGCTGATTGTGGCGATGGATGCGGTGCCCCACAGCATCGCCATGGAGGAGGTGGAGGAGGCCCTACGCAGCCTGAGCGGTGTGGCCGCGGTCCACCATCTGCACGTGTGGGCCCTGAGCACCTCTCAGAACGCCCTCACGGCGCACCTGCAGCGGGATCCCGGCTTAAGCGACGACATGGCCTTGCTGCACGAAGCCAAGCAACGGTTGGCCAGGCTCGGCATCGCCCACAGCACCCTGCAGTTGGAGCCCCTGGACCGTCCGGCAGAAGGGGGTTGAGCCCGTTTTCGCTCGGATCCCCCGGCTCAGACGCGATCGGAGCCTGGCCGAGCCTGACGGAGGCTGGGCTTGGGTAAGAGACGGTCGTTGATCAGCCGTCCGGACTGGACAAGGGCATCGGGCACGTCGGCGTGGTCAAGGTGCAGGAGATCATCAAAGGCGTCGTAGAGGTCACGCTCGGGTCCGCTGGCGCGGCGTGGCGGAGGGTTGGTGGGGCGCTTCGGGGTGCGTCGCCGGGGCGGAGCCGATGGGGGAGGGGAAGGACCTTCGCGCTCGGCGGTAGCCGATGGGGGACGGGCGCCAGGGTTGATGTTCAGAGCGGCACCAGCTCCGGAGCGCCGCCCAGGTTGGGCCACTTCCAACTCACGCAGCCGCTCAAGGTGATGGGGCGGCACCGATCCATCGGCACTGGCCTCGATCAGGGCTCGGAACAGATCCTCAGGGTTCTCCTCAAGTTCCACCCGGTGGCGGAGAACCGTATCGGCCTTTCTCCCGGCCGGGGACGGGCTGGCCAGCTTCGGCGGCAACGGCAGTTTCTGGGGGAGGGTGCGGCCGAGGGCCTCTAGGCGTTCACGGCTGCGGGCATCGAAGCTCATGGTCGGCGGGGCGCTGGTGGGTGGGGCGCGAGGCGGAAGGACAAGCCGGGAGGAAACGGATCAGGCGCAGCCGAGGGTGTCACGGGTGGCCCTGCCGCTGCTGGAATTGGTGCCGCTGGCCACGGCACAGAGGCGCTTGAGGACGTCACCGCGCAGGGGCACGTTGGTGAAGTCGGCACCGTCGATGCGGACGTTCAGAAAACGGGTGTTAAAGGCAAAGGCATCATCGAGGCGGGCGTTGCGAAGGTCTGTGCCTTCGAAGACAGCCGAGTCGAGGGTGGCATCACGCAGATCGGCGCCACTGAAGTCGGCATCCTGGAGTTTCGCTCCGAACAGGCTGGCGTTGCGCAGGTCGGCTCCGGCGAAGCTGGCCTCGCGCAGGTTGGTGAGGTTGAAGGTCACGCCGCGCAGGTCAGCCCCGTGGAAATCGGCGCCGATCAGCACCTGCTTGGCGTAGTCCATAGCGGCCAGGGCCGGGGGGGCCGGCATCAGGGTCGTCAGGGCCAGCAGCGTGATCGGGAGGGTCAGCAGGAGCCCCAGCAAGGGGACGATGGTCCGTTGCGCGATCTGATGCCAGCTCGTGGCATCAGGAGCGCCGGCCTGCGTTCGGGAGCGGGGCTGCGGGAACCGGGCTTCCATGGCGGGGTGGCGAATGGGCACAACTTAGGGGGGGCCGCTGTGGCGCTGATCGTGGGGGGGAGTGTCGATTCCTCAGTCGCAACAGGAGACGCAACAGGGGCGCCCTGCCCTCATTGAGGCGCCAAACCACAAGCATCCGAGCGAGGGCCGCAGGCGCAACAGCGGACCGCTGAACCGTGGTGGAAAACCGCTGCGCGGGTCCGGGGGACAGGTGCTGCTTCGGCCGGTCCGAGCGCGGGAAACCTCAGGGGATGCGTTGCTGCCTCGACAGCACATCCTCCATGCCCCCCACTCCCCGCCAACGCCAGGGCCGCTGGGCCGAACAGCGGGCCCTGCGGCTGCTGGAGGCTAAGGGCTGGCGTTTGGTGTCGAGAAACTGGCGCTGCCGCTGGGGCGAGCTGGATCTGGTCTGCGAAAAGCCGGGTCGGTTGCTGCTGGTGGAGGTGAAGGGGCGCCGGCCGGGGCACCGGGATGGAGCCGGCAGCGTGTCATTGAGGGGCCAGCAGCGGCGCCGTCTGGGCCGGGCCTGGGTCTGCTGGCTGGTGGACCACCCGGAGCGCGCCACCTGGCCGGTGGAGTTCGTGGCGGCTTTGGTGCCCCTGCCTCCGGCCGCCGGTGGGGTGCGGTGGCTGCGCCTGGAGGGTTGAGTCGGAGGCGGGGGCTGCTGCCGGCAGCCGCCGCTCGGCAGGGAAGCCGAGACACCCCTCAGTCCCTGGGGAGGGCGCCGGAGCAGTCTGGAGATCCATCCACCACCCACGCGATGACCTTCAGCGGCCACCGGGCCCGCAAGCGTTTCGGCCAGCACTGGCTCACGGATGCCGCTGTGCTGGATCGGATCGTGGCCGCTGCGGCGATCGAGCCCGGCGAGCACCTGCTGGAGGTGGGTCCCGGGCGCGGCGCCCTCACCGAGCGCCTGCTGGCCAGCCCCGCCGCTTCCGTGCTGGCGATCGAACTCGATCGCGATCTGGTGGCCGGCCTGCGCCAGCGCTTTGGCGTCGATCCCCGCTTTCAGCTACTGGAGGGCGACGTCCTGGCCCTGCCCCTGCTGCCGCCGGCGGGGCCCGCTCCCGAGAAGGTGGTGGCCAACATTCCTTACAACATCACAGGTCCCCTGCTGGAGCGGCTGGTGGGCCGGCTGGATCGGCCCCTTGAGAGGCCCTACCGCGCCCTGGTGCTGCTGGTGCAGCAAGAGGTGGGTGAGCGCATCCGCGCCCGGCCCGGCAGCAGCGCCTATTCGGCCCTGAGCGTGCGGATGCAGTTGCTGGCCCGCTGCAGCACGGTGTGTCCGGTGCCGCCCCGCTGCTTCTCCCCGCCGCCGAAGGTGAATTCCGAGCTGATCCGCCTGGATCCCCTTTCCCCCGAACAGCGCCTGGAACCAGCCCTGGCCCGCCGCACCGATGCCCTGCTGAGGCGCTGCTTCGCCGCCCGCCGCAAAATGCTGCGCAACACCCTGGCGGGGCTGCTGCCCGAGGTGGAGCTTCAGCAGGCCGCGGAGGCGGCGGGCATCACGCTCAACCAACGGCCCCAGGAGCTGGCGCCGGAGCGTTGGCTGGCGCTGGCGGCGGTGCTTGATCCGCTCGAGGGGGCCCGATCACGTGGCAACCGTGATCTGGACAACTCGGGATGATGGCGGCACGGGTGGTGTCCTGGGCGCAAACCCGCAAGGGAACCCCTGGCCACCGCACCAGCATGAATCCTTGCGCGGGCAATCGGATGCCACCCCTGGACATCTGCCCAGCCAGGGACCTCCGAATCCGAGCTCCAACCTGAACCCACCGAAACCGCGCCCCGCCCGCCCCTGCGCCCATGACCCTCACCGTTGAGGCCCCCGCCAAGATCAACCTGCACCTGGAGGTGCTCGGCCTGCGGCCCGATGGCTACCACGAGCTGGCGATGGTGATGCAGAGCCTCGATCTGGCCGACAGCCTGAGCTTCGCCAGCACCGCCGACGCTGCCATCACCCTGGAGTGCGACCGCCCGGAACTCAGCACCGGATCGGACAACCTGATCGTGAAGGCCGCCGAGATGCTGCGAGCCCGCGCCGGTCTGCCCGAACTGGGGGCACACATCACGCTCAGCAAGCGCATCCCGATTGGCGCAGGCCTTGCGGGGGGCTCCAGCGATGGGGCAGCCACCCTGGTGGGCCTCAACGCTCTCTGGGGCTGCGGCTTCTCCGCGGCCGATCTGCACGCCATGGCCCAGGCCCTCGGCTCTGACATGCCCTTCTGCCTCGCGGGCGGCACTCAACTCTGCTTCGGGCGGGGGGAGGTGATGGAGCCAGCCCTGGCGGGGCAAACGTCCGGCTCGGCTTCGGCTGGTGCCGCTTCACTCGTTTCAGGAGCGGCTCCTGCGGTGCCCCGGTTCGGTGTATTGCTGATCAAGCACCCCGAAGCGAGCGTGTCCACTCCTTGGGCGTTCGGCCGCTGCCGCGATCTGCGCGGCGATTTCTATCTCGAAACCGAGGCCGACTTCGAGCAGCGCCGCCAGGCCCTCCGCCAGGGGCCTCTGGTGGCTTCCCTGGCGGCTGGGGGGCCGCTCCCCGCTCTGCGCAATGACCTCCAGGCCGTGGTGGAGCCTGAGGTGGCGAGCGTGGGGGTGGGGCTGGCCCTGCTGCGCCGCGCCCCGGCTGCCTTGGCGGTGGCGATGAGCGGTTCGGGGCCGAGCCTGTTCGCCCTCTTCGCCGATGCAGCCGGCGCTGAGGCGGCCCGTTCTGCATTGGTGGGCGAGCTCACCACCGCCGGCTTCGAGGTCTGGTGCTGCCGCTGCACCGCCTCCGGTGCCAGCCTGGAGCCGACCAGAAACGACCCATGAGCGCCGCCAGCCCCGATCCCCAGCCCCCGAAAGCTGCCCTCGATGGCGACCCCATCGCGGACCAGACGCCCTCGGACTACCCCCGCGCTGAGATTGCCGCAGCCGATGGGGTCGCCGCGGTGGAATCGAGCACTGGGTTGCCGTCCATCGCCGATCCGCTCGCCGCCGCTGCTGGACCTGCTTCCGCCGGCTCCGTGAGCCCCCGTAAAGGCCCCATCAGCATCCTCTCAGGCGCACTCACCAGCGGCGTGTTGGCCTGGCTGTGTCTCGGGCTCAGCCAGAAGGTGCTGGGGTACTACGCACTTCATCCGCCCCACTACGAGGCACAGGTAGCCCAGAGCATCGCCACCGCCCTGAAGACCATGATCGTGGGCATGACCTTCCTGGCCACGTTCTCCTTTGCCTTCGTGGGCCTGGGCCTCTTCCTTGTGTTCCTCCGCTCGCTGCTGCCGGCGCGCCCTGAAACCCCTGCCTAGGGTTCGGCACGATCTGTGCTCCGGGCCATGACTCCCCACGACCTCGGCCTGTTGGTTGCTCTACTCCTGCCCGGAATGCTGCTCTCGGTACTGCTGCTCAGCACCTTCGCTGCGGGAGGCTGAGATAGGTTGGCCGGCAGCCCGCAGACGCACCGTGGCCGAAACCCTTCTCTTCAACGCCCTGCGCGAGGCCATCGACGAGGAAATGGCCCGCGACCCGCACGTCTGCGTGATGGGGGAGGACGTGGGGGAATACGGCGGTTCCTACAAGGTAACCAAGGATTTGCATGCCAAATATGGCGAGCTGCGGGTGCTCGACACTCCGATCGCCGAGAACAGCTTCACCGGCATGGCGGTTGGCGCTGCCATGACCGGCCTGCGGCCGATCGTGGAGGGCATGAACATGGGCTTCCTGCTGCTGGCCTTCAACCAAATCTCCAACAACATGGGCATGCTCCGCTACACCAGTGGCGGCAACTTCACGATTCCCACCGTGGTGCGGGGCCCCGGGGGCGTCGGCCGCCAGTTGGGAGCAGAGCACAGCCAGCGCCTCGAGGCCTACTTCCACGCCGTGCCCGGTATCAAGATTGTGGCGGTGAGCACTCCCACCAATGCCAAGGGCCTGATGAAGGCGGCGATTCGCGACAACAATCCCGTGCTCTTCTTCGAGCATGTGCTGCTCTATAACCTCAGCGAGGACATCCCCGAGGGTGATTACATCTGTGCCCTCGATCAGGCCGAGCTGGTGCGAGAAGGCAAGGATATCACCATCCTCACCTATTCCCGCATGCGGCATCACTGCCTCAAGGCGGTGAAACAGCTCGAAGCCGATGGCATCGATGTTGAACTCATCGATCTGATCAGCCTCAAGCCCTTTGATCTCGACACGATCACCCGCTCGATCCGGAAGACCCATAAGGTGCTGGTGGTGGAGGAATGCATGAAAACCGGCGGCATCGGAGCCGAATTGTTGGCTCTGATCACCGAAAACTGCTTCGACGACCTCGATGCGCGCCCGGTGAGGCTCTCATCCCAGGACATTCCCACTCCTTATAACGGCAACTTGGAAAACCTCACGATCATCCAGCCGCACCAGATTGTGGAGGCGGCCCGCCAGATCACCGCCGGCGCCCTCTGAGATGGCACGTCAACAGGGATGGCTGGCCCTGATCCTGGCCCTTGCGATCGCCTCCGCCGCCCTGCTCGCAAGCTATGGCCTCCAACTGGGCCTTGATCTGCGCGGCGGCAGCCAGCTCACCCTCCAGGTGATGCCCGCCGGGGCGATCAAGACCGTTGAACAAGAGCAGCTCGAAGCGGTGAAGGAGGTGCTGGAGCGCCGGGTTAATGGTCTGGGTGTATCTGAATCCACCCTTCAGACCGTGGGGTCCGACCAATTGGTGCTCCAGCTTCCCGGCGAACAGGATCCAACCCGCGCCGCCAAGGTGCTGGGCAGTACCGCCCTGCTCGAATTCCGGGAACAGAAACCTGGCAGCGAGAAGGAGATGAACGGGCTGCTGCCCCTCAAACGTCAGGTTGAGGCCGTGCTGTTCGCCCGCCGTCCCGGTGCCCAGGCTGACGCTTCGAACACCCCCGCTCCAGGTCAACCCTCCAAGCCCACCACCATTTCCGAAGCCGATATGGCCAAGGCCTTCAGCGCTTTGGGTTTGAAAATTCCGGCCGGCAGTAGCGAGGTTGATCAGCTCGAGATCCTGCAGGCCGAAGTGAACCGCCGGGTGATCAACCTCTACGGCCCTCCCTTGCTCACCGGCAAGGAGCTCACCAGCGCTGGCCGCCAGCAGGACCGCACCGGCACCGCCTGGGAGGTCACGCTCAATTTCAATCGTGAAGGAGCCGAGAAGTTCGCCAGCCTCACCCAGTCGATCGCCGGCACCGGTCGCGTTCTTGGGATTGTGCTCGATGGCCGCTCGATCAGCGAGGCCACGGTGGGTCCGGAATTCAAGGCCGCCGGCATCACCGGTGGTTCCGCCTCCATCTTTGGAAACTTCAGCACCGAAGAAGCCAGGGACCTGGAGGTGCAGCTGCGGGGTGGCTCCTTGCCGCTGCCCGTGAAGATCGTGGAGGTGCGGACGGTTGGCCCCTCGCTCGGTGCCGACAACATTCGCTCCAGTCTGATCGCCGGTGTGGCGGGACTGGTGCTGGTGGCGCTGTTCATGGTGTTCACCTACCGCCTGCCGGGATTCGTGGCGGTTTTGGCCTTGAGCCTTTACTCCCTCTTCAACCTGGCCATCTATGCCCTGATTCCTGTCACCCTCACACTGCCCGGTATCGCTGGCTTCATCCTCTCGGTGGGCATGGCGGTGGATGCCAATGTGCTGATCTTTGAGCGCGTCAAGGAAGAGCTGCGCTCCGGCAATACCTTGATCCGATCGATCGACACTGGCTTTTCTCTGGCCTTTTCCTCGATCCTCGATGGCCACATCACCGGATTGATCAGCTGCGTTGCCCTCTTCTTCCTCGGCACCGGTTTGGTCAAGGGTTTTGCCGTGACCCTGGCGATCGGCCTGGTGCTCAGCCTGTTCACGGCCCTCACCTGCACCCGCACCCTGCTGAGGTTGTTGATGAGCTACCCCAGCCTGCGTCGCCTTCCCTACTTCCTCCCTGCCCGCGAGCTGCCATCGGGCGCTGCCTGAGCCACCCTCTCCCGTGACTGTTGCTTCCTCCCCCTCCCCGCGCTTCCGCATCAACCGCCATCGCTGGCTCGCCTGGATCGGTTCCGGCCTGGCCTGTCTGCTGAGTGTTGTCGGATTGGTGCTCTGCTGGCTGCAGCCTTCGATTCAGGCACCGCTCAAACCGGGCCTCGATTTCACCGGCGGTACCCAGATTCAGGTGGTGCGCGATTGTGGCGGCGGCTCCCAGCCCCAACCCTGCCCGGCCATCTCCGCTGACGCGATCCGCCAGCAACTTGCTTCCCTTCGCCTGGTCGCCCCCGCGGCCGAGCAGCCCCCCAATCTCTCCGGCGCCAGTGCTCAGGTGCTGGACCAGGGGCGATCGCTCGTCCTTCGCCTTCCTGCCCTCGACAGCGACCAAGCCAAGGCCGTGCTCGACGACCTCAACCGCAGCATCGGCCCTCTCAAGGCTGAAGGCACCGCCGTGGATACGATCGGCCCCACCCTGGGCTCCCGCCTGCTGCAGGGCAGCCTGATCTCGCTGCTGGTGAGTTTCGCCGCCATTGCCATTTACATCTCTTTCCGCTACAGCGGAGTCTTCGCCTTTCTAGCGCTGTTGTGCCTGGTCCACGATGTGCTGATCACGTGCGGCCTGTTCGCCTGGTTGGGGCTGCTGCGGGGCATTGAGGTGGATTCGCTCTTTGCTGTTTCACTGATCACGGTGGCCGGCTATTCCGTGACCGACACCGTGGTGGTGTTCGACCGCATCCGGGAACAGCGGAAGGCCCTCGCCCACCTACCGGTGACCGAACAGGTGGATGTGGCCGTGGATGCCACACTCACCCGATCCCTTTACACCTCCCTCACCACGTTGTTGCCCCTGCTGGCTTTGATGTTCTTTGGGGGCAGCACCTTGTTCTGGTTTTCGGTGGCCCTCGCCGTCGGCATCGCCGTGGGCAGTTGGTCGAGCATCGGCATCGCGCCCACCCTCCTTCCCCTGATGATTCGACGATGAACCCCGCTCCCGATTCCCTTGCCCTGGGCCCCCCAGCCAATGCCGTCTCCTCTGACGCGGTGATCGGCGCGCCCAGCCGCCGGCGAATCCCCTTGGTGCCCCTGCTTCTGGCTTTGCTGGCCCTGCTGGATCTGCGGGTGGAACTCCAGCTGTTATTCGACCATCTCACGCTCACCAGTCTGACCGAAGCTGTGCGCACCCACCTGTTGGCGGTGATGGTGTTGCTGTTTACGCCTTCGCTGTTGCGCCGTTATCGCTGAGCTGTTATGGGTGAGTTGTTATCGCTGATCGGTACTGCCCGATGTTGTCCAGCTGTCCATGACATCGTGCACCAAGACCTCCTGGCAGATCACCTGCAGCACCACCACCAGGGGAAGGGCCAGCAGCAGCCCCGGCAGCCCCAGTAGCGCTCCGAGGCAAAGTTGGGCCATCAGAGCCACGGTGGGCAATAGGTTCACAGTGCGGCTGAGCAAGACCGGTGTAAGCACAAAGGCCTCAGCGTTCTGAAGAACCAGTCTCAACACGGCCACCTGCAACATTTTGGCGGGACTCACCAGGAGAAGCGCCACCGCCATCGGCAGCAGGGTGGCGGCTGTCGGTCCGATGGTTGGCACAAAGGTGAGCAGGGCACAGACCAGGGCACTCAACAGCGCCAGGGGCACCTTGAGCAGGGCGAGGCCAGCCCAGCTGGCCAGGAACACCACCACGGCTGAGAGGGTCATGCCGGCCAGCCAGCCCCCCAGGGCTTCACGGCACTCACTGAGCAACTGTTGCATGCGAGCCCGGTAAAACAGGGGAGTGGCAGCCAGCAGCAGCTTCTGGTGGCTGCGGGGATCCAGGGCAAGCAGCACGGCTAATAGGGCGATGAGCAGCAACTGCACGGTGCTGTTGGCGGCACCACCGGCAAAGCCCAGCAGTTGCCCCCCGAGGGGCTGCAGGCGGTCCAAGGTGGCTCCCCCCATCAGCTGCAGCTCCAGGGAGCGCAGCTGTGGAATCTGGCTGGTGAGCGTATGCAGCCGGGCAGGAAGCTGGGGGATGAGATTGCTGAGCACCTGGATCTGTTCCAGCACCTCCGGCAGCAGCAGCGCCGTGAGCAGCCAGCCCACCACGGCAAGCACCACCAGCTCAAGAATCAGGGCAGCGGGCCTTGTGAGGGGCAGCAGACGCCTCAGCAGGGTGATCGGCACATCGAGGGCTACCGCCAGCACCACCGCTCCAAACAACACCAGCAGCACCAGCCGCAGTTCCCAGGCCAGCAGCCCCAGCACCACCAGGGCAAGGGCACCGAGCAGGGTGCGGCCACTCATGATTCGATGGCCTCACTCAACCGCTCCAAAATCGCTGACTTCGGCTTCGCCTTCCAGCGATCCAGGATGTCGTGGATCACGATCTCGCGAAGAATCACCTGCAGGCAAACCGCTAACGGCAGGGCTAGGACCAGGCCCAGGGGACCGAACAACACGGTGAACAGGAACTGGGCCGAGAGGGTGAGCCCCGGAAGCAGGCGCAGTTGGTGGTGCATCACCGAAGGGGTGATCAGGTAGCTCTCGAGGTTCTGCACCACCACATAGAGGGCAAGCACCGCCAGGGCCTTCCAGGGACTTTCCAACAACGCCACGGACATCGGGAACAGAGTGCTCAAAGTGGGGCCCACGTTGGGAATGATGTTGAGCACACCCGCCAGCACGGCGTTCGCCGCCACCAGACGCACGCCCAGCAACGAGAGACCGATCGCGGCCAGCGTTGCCACGCACAGGGAGCTGATCAGCACCCCACCCATCCAGGCGCTGAGGGCCTCACCGCACTGGAGCAGAACCTGGCGTGCCCGGCGCCGATAGAAGGAGGGAACCAACAGCAGCAGGGCTTCCCGGTAGGCGGTGGGCTGGGCAGCCACCATCAGGGCCACCGCCACCACGAACAGGGTCTTGAGCAGCACGGTGCCCACGTTGCCGACCAATCCCACCAGGCGGAAGGTCCAGTTACCCACTCCACTGGCGATGGCTGGACTGGTTCGCACCGAACCTCCCAGATTCTGGAGCCAGCTCAGACCGCCATCGCTACGGCCGTACAGCATGCGGGAGATGCTTTCAAGGCCTTGATGGAGAAGGGAGAGCAGTTCTTGCCAGGCTTCCGGCAGTTTCTGCACCAGTTCGCTGAACTGGGCCACGAAGGGGGGCACAATTGCGGTGGTTCCCACCGCTAGAACCACTGCGATCGCCAGCAGGCTTACGAGAAGAGCCATGGGACGGTTGATCGCGAGGCGCCGCTCCACCGCACCCACCAGGGTGCAGAGGGCCATCGCCAGCACGACAGCCGCGAAGAGCAGCATGATCGCCTCGCGCAGGCTCCAGAGCAGGAGCAGGGAAGCAACCAGGGTGATCAGAGCCAGCCACTGGCCGAAGCTCACGCGTCCTCGTCCTCCGAAGCATCCCCGCCTTCTTCCTGACCCGAGAAGCCCAGGTCGTGGCTGTCGGCATAGCGCTGGGCAAAGCGCATGAAGCGCTCGAAGTCGTCGTTGTTCTTCCAGGTGTAGGTGGCTTCAATGGCGCTGGCTTTGCCATTCACGAAACGGGCCTTCACCTCGCGACTCACCAGTTCTCCCTCCTCATCGACGAGAAACATGCCGGTGATGTCGCCCATCGTTTCCGGGGCCAGGGCCAAGGGTTCCTCGAATACGAACAGGGCCTGGCCTGTCCGTCCATCCCGGGAGCGGGTGAGTCGGATGTCGGGCACCACCGGTTCATCCACTCCGCGAAAGAACTGAATGGCGGCGGCCATGGCGCAAGATCAAAGCTGGATCCTAGGCAGCGCCCTCTCCCCCGTCCGCCCGGCTCCACCACTCCGCCTGCCGGCCAGCGGGGGCCGATGACATAGTGGCCCCCAGCAGATCGCCCTACGGCCGACCCATCCCGATGCTTTCCGGTTCATCGGTTTCCAGAAGCCTCGCCGCCGATCAGCTGTTGGAGCGTTTCCTCACCGGTTCGCCCCGTCAGCGACGCAGCCTCGTGGCGAATGTTCAGCTCCGGCTGGCGGAGTTGCTTCCCCTGATCGAAGACCGTCTTGACGGGTTTGACGCCACCGGTGAGGACTGGGCCTGTGGCTGGCTGCTTCAACTCCTCGCCGCTGACGATCCCGAGCGGCGGGACGCCCTCGTGGAGCGCTATCCCTCCGGTTGGCTCGCCACCCCAAGCGCCGCCGGCCTCCAGTACGGCCCGCTGCAGCGGCACCTGCTGCTCCAGGAGTATGAATCCGCCGACCGTCTCACCAGTGAGGCATTGCGTCAGCTGGCCGGGCTCGACGCCGTGAGGCGTGGCTATGTCTATTACAGCGAGGTGGCGGCCATGCCCGCCGCCGATATCGAGGCCCTAGACCGCCTCTGGCTGGTGTATTCCCGCGGGCGCTTCGGCTTTTCTGTGCAGGGTCGACTGCTGCTCTCCTGCGATGGTCAGTGGGAGCGTCTCTGGCCCAAGCTCGGCTGGAAGGCCAATGGCATCTGGACCCGTTATCCCCGATCCTTCACGTGGTCGGTGGAGGCACCGGAGGGCCATCTTCCCCTGGTCAACCAACTCCGCGGCGTTCGGCTCATGGATGCCCTGCTCCAACACCCTGCCCTGGCCTCCCGCATCAAGATCGCCAACCCAGCTGCCACAGGCTAATTTCGGATCAGCAGACATCGTTGGCAGCGGAATTGCCTGCTCCCTCTAGGCCCACGGCCCCTCTTCCCATTAGGGACCGAAAACTCCTTCGGCCCTGCCTCTTTGTGGTGAATTCCCATGCCATGGAGCCGCATGCCTGAGGCTCCCTGGTTCCCAGCAGGTCCCAAGTCCAGGCTGCCGCTGAGATTCGGATGGTCCGCCAGCCCATTGCGCTGGACGGACTACATCACCCCCTCCACGCTTCATCTGGGGCCCTTCGTGGAACTGTTGATGGAGCCCTTCGCAGGCGTCGATGGCCCCGCCCAGCTCCAGCTCGGTCTTCATGAAGTGCTTGTCAATGCCGTGCGCCACGGCAATGGTTGCGATCCTGCCAAGTGCCTGAGGGTGCGGCGGATCCTCACACCGCGCTGGCTGGTGTGGCAGGTGCAGGACCAGGGGGACGGTGTTCCGTCGCAACGGCGATCCGGGGGGTTGCCGGGCTGCCTGGAAGCCCCCTGCGGTCGCGGGATCTTTTTAATCCACCATTGCTTTGATGACGTTCGCTGGAGTCACCGAGGCAATCGCCTCCAGGTGGCGATTCAGCGCAGCCGGCTCAGCGGCCGTGGTCCGGGCAGCCTGGATCCCTGAGTTCCCCCTTGAGCCAGGCGAGGGCGCTGGCGGTGAGAGCGATCGCTCGCTGACGAGCCTCCCCGCCCCTCATCGCCGCCGGATCATCCGCCCCCAGCAACTGCACCAGGGCACCAGCCAGTTGCTCAGCGGCCCGGCGGGATCGCTGTGCCTTGAGGGCGTGCCAGTCGCGATCGCTGATCACCAGCCGACGTTGCAGGTGTTCTGCCAGCTCCCGGCTGCCATCGGGCCAGGATTCGACCCTGCCGCCGGTTCCGGCGGCAGGAGGGGAGCCGGAGCTGGGGGGGCCGGGCTGAGAGGGTTTGGAGGGGTGATGCACTGGACGATTTGCCTGGGCCTGATCCATCCTGGCGCCATGAGCCCCGCGTTCCGACGTTCTCCCCCACGCTGGCCTGAGCTGCGGCGGACTTCCCTCGGGCCCCAGGGCCCGAGACTTCTCCACCATCTCAGTGCTCTTCATAGCTTGGCTGCGGCTCGAAGCAGTGGTGGCTCCCGCGAGCGCCGCCGCCGCCAGCACCTCTCCATGGCTCAGCGGTTGCTGGATCCCTTGCCCGAAGCTCTGGCATCGCCCCAGGCCGGGAGTGAACTCTTCTGGCGGATCTGCCGCTGGGGTGGAGCCGGGCTGCTGCTCGCGAGGCTGCTGGCTGGCTGACGCCGAGCTGCGGTCACGTTGCTGAGGTCAGCTTCTTCTTCTGGTGGTTGCGGACCTCCACGGGGGCCGTCCATCCGGCTGCTTGATGACGGGCTGGTGGCGGGTGCGCAGCGCAACGTTGCAAAGCTGCCCTGGCAACCCCTGAATCCGTAGTGGTTGATACAGAATGATCAAGTGTTTTAGCTGCCCTCTGATGAGCACGACCGATTTTGACCACCTCACGACAGTCGTTCGTGATCGCGACAGCCTTTTCGTGGCCTGGGCCCGCGGTCGTCAGCAGGAGGAGCGGCGTCGCCTGGCCCTGTTGCAAGGTCTCCAGGCTCAGCCCGACCCCAGCGAAGCCGCCGACATCAGTGGTCCGATCACCGCCTGGGCGAAAGGGCACGCCCGTGACAAACGGCGCCAGGCCAACGCCATCGCCCAGCTGCGGCGAGGTTAAGCCTGGGTGTGGGGACTGCCCAACCCAGGTTCTGATCGCCGCGTTGATGAACTTCCCCGCGACAGCGGGGGAGAGTTCGATCCAGGCCTCCCCGATGGAGCTGCAAGGGAATCAAGCGTCGTAGTACATGGTGAACTCGTGGGGGTGCGGCCGCTGGCGCAGCTGCTGCACCTCCTCGTACTTCAGGGCGATCCAGTTGTCGATGAAGTCATCGCTGAACACACCGCCGGCCAGCAGGTAGTCCTTGTCGGCCTTGAGGGCTTCGAGGGCCCCATTGAGTGAGGCGGGCACGGTGGAGATCTTGGCGAGCTCCTCGGCCGAGAGTTCGAACAGGTCGACATCGGTGCCGTCGCCGGGATCGATCTGGTT
Organism: Cyanobium sp.; assembly: GCA_014191755.1. GTDB lineage: Bacteria > Cyanobacteriota > Cyanobacteriia > PCC-6307 > Cyanobiaceae > Cyanobium. The sequence goes on along the minus strand of BJHE01000001.1, from coordinate 123,674 downwards.
CTTGATGCCGTCGATGCCGGCCATCAGCATGGCGGCGAAGCCGAGGTATGGATTGGCGAGGGCATCACCGGAGCGGAACTCAAGACGTTTCGCCTTCGGGCTCGGACCGGTGAGCGGGATTCGCACGGCGGCCGAACGGTTGCCCTGCGAGTACACCAGATTCACCGGAGCTTCGAAACCGGGCACCAGGCGCTTGTAGCTGTTGGTGGTGGGGTTGGTGAAGGCGAGGAAGCTGGGGGCGTGCTTCAGTAAGCCACCGATGTACCAGCGGGCAGTCTGGGAAAGGTTGGCGTAGGTGCCTTCGCCGAAGAAGAGCGGCTGGTCGTCGTTCCAGAGGCTCTGGTGCACGTGCATGCCACTGCCGTTGTCGGCGAAGATCGGCTTGGGCATGAAGGTGGCCGTTTTGCCATACTTCTTGGCTATGTTGCGCACCACGTACTTATAGATCATCACGTTGTCGGCTGCGCTGATCAGTTCGGCAAATTTGATGCCGAGCTCGTGCTGGGCCGTGGCCACTTCGTGGTGCTGCTTCTCGATCGGAACCCCGAGGGCTCCCATCGTGAGGAGCATCTCGCTGCGGATGTCCTGCAGAGTGTCGTTGGGAGCAACTGGGAAATAGCCCTCCTTCAGCAGGATTTTATAAGCGAGGTTGCCGCCCTCCTCGACGCGATCGATGTTCCAGGCGGCCTCGGCCGAATCCACTTGGTAGAAGCTGCCACCATTACTACTCTTGTAGCGCACATCATCGAAGACAAAGAATTCCGGTTCCGGACCGAAATAGGCCTTGGTGGCGATGCCGGTGCTGGCCAAGTAATCGAGCGCCTTTTGGGCCAGGGCGCGAGGGCAGCGGCTGTAGGGCTGGCCGCTGCGGGGCTCCTGGATCGAGCAGATCAGGCTAAGGGTTTTGTGGCTGTAAAAGGGGTCGATCCAGGCGGTATTCGGATCCGGCACCATCGCCATGTCCGACTCGTTGATGGCTTTCCAACCGCGGATCGATGAACCGTCGAACGCCACGCCGTCGCTGAAGGCGCTTGCATCGATCAGATCGTTGCAGACCGTGAGGTGCTGCCATTTTCCGTGCAGGTCGACGAATTTCAGATCGATTAGTTCGATTCCCTCGTCCTTGATCTGACGGAGAACGTCGTTCGCTGTCTTAGCCATGAGGGGGTGGGGCTGGTGAAGGAGCGCCCTGGGCGCGTCAAGGCCAGACGGTACGGAGCGATACCGAACTCAATTTGTAGCTGTTGCGACCGAAGCTGTCCTTGCTGGGCTGGGCCGGCAGCCAGCACAACCACCGCGCCGGGCGCGCTGCCCGGTTCTGGCTTCGACCGCCCGTCGCTCGGCACGGAGCGCTAAGCCAGCCGCGTAACCGTTTCTGTCAAAACGCCCGGATCCCACCAGGGGACAGGAATCTTGGCGATTGCAAGTGCTAACTTCCGCAGCAGGTGCGTCGATCCATTTCCACTCATGCGCGATGCCATCACCGGGCTGATCGGTCGTTACGATCAGTTGGGCCGCTATTTCGACCGCTCCGCGATCGATCGCATTGACAGCTACTACGCCCAATCGGCGCTGCGGCTCGCTGCCGTTGAACTGATCAACGGCGAAGCCGCCACCATTGTTCGCGAGGCCTCCCAGCGGCTCTGGCTCGAGGATCCCGAGCTGATCCTTCCCGGAGGCAACGCCTACACCACGCGCCGGCTGGCAGCCTGCCTGCGCGATCTCGATTACTTCCTCCGCTACGCCAGCTACGCCCTGATCGCGGACGATCTGCAGATTCTCGATGAGCGCGTGCTCAACGGACTTGACGACACGTATAAGAGCCTGGGGGTTCCGACCGGACCCACCGTGCGGGGCATCGCCCTGCTCGCTGAGGAAGTGGTGGAGAAGCTGCTCGCCACCGGTCTCGCCGACTCGGCTTCCGTGAATGCCGTGGTCCGGCCCCCTTTCGACCACCTCTGCCGCGGTCTGGCAGCCACCAACGTCCGCGCCCGCTGAAGCGGCAATTCGCTTCCACGTGCTTCGAGCATCGCGGATGAGGCCCATCTTGGTCTTGGCACCCCAGAGGCTTCGCTCCATCGGGGTGAAGCCAGCGAACCCTGTCCCGCTATGTGGGCTTGCGGTTCCCTAATCTCCATCGATCGTCGTTTCGTTCCGTACCGGTCTTGGCTTCTCTTCCCATCCCGACTTCCGTGTCTACCGCGCACAGGCTCGGGTTGGACCCCATCGCCACACCGGATCGCCTCCTGCTCGGACCGGGCCCTTCCAACGCCCACCCCACCGTGCTCCAGGCCCTGGCCCGAACCCCGATCGGCCACCTCGATCCCCTCTATATCGAGCTGATGGGCGAGGTGCAGGAACTGCTCCGTTACGCCTGGCAGACCGACAACCGCCTCACCATTCCCATGAGCGGCACCGGCAGCGCCGCCATGGAGGCCACCCTGGCCAACACCGTGGAGCGCGGCGACAAAGTGATGGTGGCGGTGATGGGTTACTTCGGCCTTCGTTTAGTTGATATGGCCGGCCGCTACGGCGCCGAGGTGGTCACGATTGAACGCCCTTGGGGCGAGGCCTTCAGCAAGGCCGAGATCGCCGAAGCCCTCGCCACCCACAAGCCAACCATCCTGGCGATGGTGCATGCCGAAACCTCGACCGGGGTGTGCCAGCCGATGGAGGGCATCGGTGATCTTTGCCGCCAGCACGACTGCCTGCTGCTCCTCGACACGGTCACATCCCTCGGGGGTGTTCCGCTCTTCCTCGATGACTGGAAAGTCGACCTGGCTTACAGCTGCAGTCAGAAGGGCCTCAGCTGCCCCCCTGGCCTTGGCCCTTTCACCATGGGACCCCGCGCCGAGGCCAAGCTGCTTGCCCGCACCACCAAGGTTCCCAATTGGTATCTCGATGTTTCCTTGCTCAATCAGTATTGGGGCTCCGATCGGGTGTATCACCACACCGCTCCGGTGAACATGAACTTCGGCATGCGGGAGGCCTTGCGCCTCCTGGCCGAGGAGGGCATCGAGAATGCCTGGGCTCGTCATCGGCGCAACGCCGAACGGCTGTGGGCAGGCTTGGAATCCCTCGGTCTGGCACTGCATGTGCCCGAGGAACTGCGGCTGCCTACCCTTACCACCGTTCGGATTCCCGAGGGCGTGGATGGCAAGGCTTTCAGTCGCCACCTGCTTGATCGCCACGGCATTGAAGTGGGCGGCGGCCTTGGAGCCCTGGCCGGCAAGGTGTGGCGGATCGGGTTGATGGGTTACAACAGCACCCCCGAGAACGTGGACCGCCTCCTCGATCTCTTCGCCAACGAATTGCCGGCCTTCCGGCCCAGCGCTCCGGTCGCCGCTGCTGTGGGCTGAGTGCCCACGGAGGTACCGATCGGTACCTCCCCATCGGGACTCTGCCCTAAGGGGCTCGGCCTGGGCCGGTGTTCAATCGGGCCTTTTCTCGGCGGCAGCTCGTTGCCGACGCTGATGGAACCACTCCTCCAGCTGGCTGCGGGCTCTTGATTCCAGAACCCCGGCAACCACGTTCATCCTGTGATGGGCACTGGCGTGACGGGAGAGGTCGATGGTTCCCCCCAGGGCCCCCCGTTTGGGGTCTCTGGCACCGAACACCACCTGTCCCATGCGCGCTTGCACCAGAGCTCCGGCGCACATCGGACATGGCTCCAGGGTGACGACGAGGGTGCAGTCATGAAACCTCCAGCTGCCCCGCAGCCGCGCCGCCCGGGCCAGGGCCACCAGCTCCGCGTGGCCGAGGGGATCCTGATGGCGATGGCGTCGGTTGCTCCCCCAGCCCACGGCCTTACCTTCCCCATCCAGCACCACCGCGGCCACGGGCACCTCCCCCTCCCGTCCCACCTGATCGGCCCGCCGCAGCAGCCTCTCCATCCACGTGTCCCATGGATCCGCCCGCACGGGGCCTCCGCTCACTGTTTTGCGGTCCGGTTGTAGCTCCACCCCGGCACCTGGCTCGCAGCCGCCGTTACCGAGCCGCGATCCGCTTTCCCTGTGCAAGGCGCCGCGGCACCGGCGAAGGGCAGAATGCCTTCACCGAACGAGCCGCCCTTGGTCAGCGTGCCCCAAGCCCCGTCACCCCGGCAGGGCATTACCACGACCGGCCTTCCCTTCCCTGATCCGCAGGCGCTCGATCCCGACCTGCAGGGGTTGCTTCAGGGTGCCTCGGCTCTGCTGGGCAGCTGGTTCTCCTCCGCCATCCACCAGCCACCGCTTCCCGGCCTCGCCATACAGCCGCCCGTGGCGCCCGGCTTGCGCGGCATCGGCAACAACGCTCTGCTGGCCGAGCTGCAGCAGCTCATGGTGGGGGCCTACAACCCCAACCACCCAGGGGCTCTGGCCCATCTCGATCCGCCCCCCCTGATTGCCTCGGTGGTGGGTGACCTGATCGCGGCGGGCCTCAACAACAATTTGCTGGCCGAGGAACTCTCCCCCAGCCTCAGTCGGCTCGAGAAGGCCCTCTGCAGCTGGCTGGCCGAAGCGATCGGCCTGCCTCCCGGCTCTGGAGGGGTGCCCGCCAGTGGGGGCAGTCTCAGCAACCTGATGGCGCTGGTGGTGGCTCGCCACCAGCGGGGCCTCGATGGCGTGGGCGAGGCGGTGGTGCTGTGCAGTGCCGACGCCCATGTCTCCCTAGCCAAGGCGATGCGGGTGATGGGCCTGCCCCCCGGTGCCTTGCGTTCGATCGCCGTGGATGACGCAGGTCGCCTGGATGCCACCCGCCTCGGCGAGGAACTGGCCGACCTCGACAGCCATGGCGTTCCCGTGATCGCCGTGGTGGCCACCGCCGGCACCACCGTGCGGGGAGCGGTGGATCCACTAGCCGCCATCGCCGCCCTTTGTCATCAGCATGGGGTGTGGCTCCATGTGGATGGGGCGATCGGAGCGGTCTTCGCCCTTGCCGATTCCCATCGCCACCGTGTTGCAGGCCTCGATCTGGCGGATTCGGTCACCGTGAATCCTCAGAAGCTGCTGGGGATCACCAAGACCTCCTCGCTCTTGCTGCTGGCCTCCCCCGCCGCCCTCGGCGCCACCTTCGCCACCGGCCTTCCTTACATGGAGCCAAGCCGGGTTGGCTGCCACGGCGGCGAGTCTGGATTGCAGGGCACGCGACCGGCGGAGGTGCTCAAGCTTTGGCTGGGTCTGCGCCAGCTGGGCCTGGAGGGCATCGCCGCCGTGCTCGATGGGGCCATTGGCCGTCGTCGCCAGCTCGAGCACCTGCTCGCTGGCGACGGACGGCTGCGGGTGCTCGGCGGCAGTTTCCACCTGCTGGCCTTCCGGCCCGAGGGTCTCGACCGTGACGGCTGTGACCTCTGGAGCCAGCGGACCCGCCAGCTGCTGTTGCGGGAGGGACTGATGCTGTCGCGACCGAATTACCAAGGTCTCCACCATCTCAAGGCGGTGCTGGGAAATCCCCACACCGGCAGCGAGCACCTGGAGTCCCTCAGCGCGATCCTGCTGGGCAGCTGCGACGAAGCAGCCGGATCTCCCGGATGACCACTGCACTCCCACCGCGTCTGCCAGCATGCTCGGGCTCGACCGCTGGCCTTGCGGCCCCCTCATGGACGACCCAGCCGGTCTGGAAACGCTCCCTGCTCCGCGCCGCGAGCCCGGGCGGGATCGCCGTTCCCGCTGGGTGGCGATCCTCACCGGTGCACTCTCGATCCTGATCGGGGTGCTCTACCTCCTAGTGGTCAGCGTGCTCGATCGCTCCGGTCCCCTGCTTCCCCCGCCTCCGGAGGCCTTCGCCGAGGCCGTTTCGGCCACTCCTGGGAGTTCGCTTCCCGGATCGGGCGCTTCCGCGGCTCCGCCGCTTGGGGATGAAGTGGCTCGGATCGCTCGTCCGGTTGGGGCGGTAGACGCAGGGCCTGCTGTTTGAGGGGCTCCACCACCTGGCGATAGGCGGCCTCCAGGAATCGCCTCAGCACGCCCTCGCGGCGGTTGAGGTCGTATTCGCGCTGAAGCACCTCCGGCAGACCACCGTCGCCCCAGTCCTGGCCCTGCTGGAAATACACAATGAAGCTGCGACCCGCTAAGCGGGTGAGCCAGGCCGCGCTCACCGCCTGCACCGCCCGACTCACCAGCAGGGCCGGCAGGTTGAGGCTGAGGGCCGAGCCCAGGAGCGCCACCCCGCCCTTGACTAGGCCGAGGCCCGCCAGGCTGCGCCCCACGGTGAGGGCGAGATCCTGAGCATGGCTGCGACTGAGATTCACCCCGTAGAGACGGCCGATCTCGATCACCATCTGGGCCTGCACCGCCGCGGTGCCCAGCAGATCGAGGCCGGGAAGGGGAGTGACCGCGAGCACCCCGGCCCCAATCCACATGTACCGATCCACAAGACCCTCGGCATCGCGGCAACGCTGCTGATCGAGCAGCTGACGGCTGGCCTCTCCCAGCTGGCGACACTGCAGCAGCAGGTTGTCGGCGATCAGTTCCTCCCCATCGACATGGAGCACCGCTGCGATGCGGCGCAGGAGGGGCTCCACTTCGGGTTCGGGTTGGAGGGGTCTGCCGCCTGGCATGGGCACGCTCTGGGGCGCGGCGCTGGCGGGGATCACATCCTCGGCGCTGATCCGCTTGCCGCAGCGCTGCCGCAGCAACTCCAGCAGCCGTTCCTCCTCCCGTTCGCCCCGCAGATCGCATTTGTTGAGCACCAGCAGCAGCCGTTTACCGAGGCTCGCCAGGGTGTCGAACACCGCCAGTTCACTGGCCCGCAGATCGCCATCCACCACGAGCAACAGCAGATCGGCCCGGGCTGCCTGACGCCGGGCCAGCTCCTCACGCCGCAGGCCCTCGGCTCCCGATTCGAGGATGCCGGGGGTGTCCTCCAGGATCACGGCCCGCTCAAGCCCCCGCAGCCGCAGGCGGTAGCGGTCGGAGGAGGAACTGGTGGTGGACCCCATCGGAGCTCCCACGCACCCCACCAGCTCCTGCAGCAATGCACGGATCAAGGAGGTCTTGCCCACGGATCCACCACCGAAGACCACGATCCGAAGATCGCCGCGCTCCAGCTCGGTTTGCATGCGGATCCGCTCCTGCTGCAGGGCCTCCCGCTCCACCGCATCGCGCACCCGTTCAAGGGTGCGGTCGATCGCATCGAGATTGCGTTCCGCCGCCTCCCGACGGCTGGCGGGCCGCTCCAGGTTCAGCGGCGCCTCACCGCGACGGCCCGGACCGATGCCTTTCCCCTGGCGCAGGGCCTGGAGCCAGGGCAGGCCCACCTGGGCGAGGGCCAGTCCGACGGCGGCGAGCACGAGCAACACCAGCGGCCCGATCAGCCAGCCAGGAAGCCAGTAGCTGAGTTGCCAGAGCAGCTGATTGAAGGCCTGCAGCACCACCGCGACCACCACCAGCAGCAGCAAGGCCAGCGCAATCCAGAGCCAAAGGCGCTTGGGAAGCATTAGGGGGTGGCCACCGAGGAGCGAACGATCCGGCCCCAGAGTTCAGCGGCCAGGTGGCTGGTGGAACGGCTGGGCGTGTTGTCGTCGTTCCCTAGCCACACCCCCATCACCCAGTGGCGATCGGGCACCGCGCCCACGAAAAGGAGGTCGCGGCCGTCGTTGGTGGTGCCCGTCTTTCCCCACACCCCGCCGCTCACCCAGGCGGCCGTTCCGGTGCCCCCGTTCACCACACCCCGCAGCATCTCCTGCATCAGCTTCGCCGTGGCTGGGGCCATGGCTCGCCGACCGGCCGCTCCGGCCACGCCGCCGGGCTCGAGCTTGCCGACTGAGAACTTCCCATCCTTGGATCGGGCTCCCCTGGAAGATGGTGCGGTCTTCGGCACGCTGCGGCAACCCTTCTCCTCTTTCCCGGCTGGGCAGGCTTCGGCGTCGGTCAGATGGCGGATGGTGCTCGGGGCATGCCAGAGGCCGTTGTCGGCCACTGCGGCGTAGGCGGCAGAGAGTTCCAGCAGGGTCACCTCGCTCTGACCCAAGGCCAGGCCCGGCACGGGATCGAGCGGTGTGCTGAAGCCCAGGTCTCGGGCCTTGTGAACCACCGCATCGAGACCTACCCGCCGGGCCAGCCGCAGGGCAGCGGTGTTGCTGCTGATCGCTAGGGCCTGCCGCAGGCTGATCGTGCCGCCGCAGCCGCTCTCGAAGACCTGGCCCTGCCAAGTTAGGGGCCCGCAGTTCACACCATCGCCGGGCCTGGCCCCGCGTTCGATCGCCGCCGTGTAGGGCACCAGTTTGAAGGTGCTCCCCGGCTGACGCAGGGCCATCGAGGCCCGGTTGAACTGGCTGCGGCGGTAGTCGCGGCCTCCCACGATCGCCAGGATGCCGCCGTTGCGGCTGTCGAGAACCACCACCGCCCCCTCCGACACGCCAAGGGAGCGACTGGCCTCGATGTGCTCCCGCAGCAACCGCTCGATCAGCTCCTGCAGAGCTGGATCCAGGTGGGTGTCCACCAGGTAGTTCCCTTCCGCCGCAACATCCGCCCCCACCAGCGCATCGAGGTCGCGCCGCACCTGGTCGCTGTAGAAGGGCATGGCCCGACGTTCATTGCCCCGGCAGGCATCCACACTCAGGCGGATCGGCAGACGGCGGGCGCGGCGGCCCTGGTCGGCGGAGATGCGGCCGGTGTCCACCATCTTGTGAAGCACGGTGTTGCGGGCCTCCAGGGCTTCCTGGGGGCGGCTGCAGGGATCGTGGCCGTAGGGAGAGGAGAGCAGTCCCACCAGCAGGGCCCCCTCCTCCAAGGACAGAGTCCCGGCAGGCTTGCCAAACAGTCGGCGGGAGGCATCCTCGAAGCCCCAGCCCGCGCCCAGAAAGGCGCGGTTCAGGTAGCTCAGGAGCAGTTCGGTTTTGCTGAAGCGCGCCTCCAGCTGAAGGGCCACGAGCAGTTCCCGCCCCTTACGGCCCAGGGTCTCGCCTTCGCCCACCTGAGCCGGGTAGAGGCTGCGGGCCAGTTGCTGGGTGAGGGTGCTGCCGCCCTCCAGCACCCGGCCGCCCAGCAGGTTGGTCACCAGGGCGCGACCGGTGCCGATCGGGTCGATGCCGGGGTGCCACCAGAAGCGGCTGTCCTCACTGGCGAGCAGGGCATCGATCAGCACCCGCGGATAGCCCTCGAGCTTCGCCTGTTCCCGGTGGCGGCGGTCATCGGCCGAAGCGATCGGCCGATCGGCACGGTCGTAGAGCAGCAGCGGCCCTCGGACGGTCGCCAGGCTTCCCCGGATCGGCACCAACGCGGCCCCCAGGAGCCAGAGCAGCAGGCCTCCTCCGGCCAGTGCAGCAGGACCCAGGATCGCCAGCCGGAACCGCCGCAGCCGCCGACCGGACTCGGCGTCATGGAAGCTGATTTCGGGCAGATCGGGCAGCTGGGGCGGCCCCAGCCGCACCCGATCCCCATCGCGCAGCAGCAGTTCCCGCACCCGGCGCCCCTGCCACCACAGCCCGTTCGTGGACCCTGCATCGCTGAGCAGCCAGTGGTTGCCGCGCCGTTCCAGCAGGGCATGGCGACGGCTCACAGCCGCCTGCTCAAGCAGCACCTCGGCATTCGGATCCCGGCCGATCCGATAGAGGCTGCCGTGCAGGGGAACCCGCCGCTCTAGCTGGTGGTCCAGATGAACGGAGATGGTGGGGCCGGGACGCTCAGCCATGGCTGCCGCCGGGGCCGGCGCCCCGTCCGGAACCCTGTCTTCCTCGGGATCGGGAGCTGCCTGGGCCGGAACGTCGCGGCAGGAAGGCTGCCAGCTGGTCGAGGGCGAAGCAGGCCACCGCCAGATTAATGGCCACATCCGCCAGGTTGAACACGGGGAAGGAGAAGGGCACGGTGGCCAGAAAGTCGGTCACCGCTCCATGGTTCCAGCGGTCCAGACCGTTGCCGGCTGCCCCACCCAGCAAAAAACCGAGGGCAAGACTTGGCCAAAGGCCATGGGGCGGCTTCCAGAGGATCCACAGCAGCACGGCGGCACTCACCGCCAGACTCACCACGGCGAGGACCTGCACCGAATCTCGAAACAGGCTGAAGGCGGCGCCGGTGTTGCTCACCCGCTGGAGCGCCAGCAGACCAGGCAGGAAGGGATACAACCTTCCTGGTTCCAGGTTGCTGAGCACCCACGACTTGCTCCATTGGTCCGCAATCAGCACCGCCAGGGCAAGGAGCAGCGGCAGGCCCCGATCACTGCGGGAACGGGTCGTGCCAGGGCCTGGGGCGGGGGAATCCGGCGAGGTGGTGGTGATCTTTGGAATCGGATCGAGCATGCTCAGCCTCTCAAGATGACACCAGCAGCACCCGCCTCAGCACCCAGGCCAGGACCCCGGCCGCGCAGCACAGCAGGGCCTGGGGAAGGATCGCCAGTCCATAGCCCACCGTGAGCGGCACCAGGTTGGCGCCCCAGCGGCCGGCCAGGGCGCCGATGAGCAGGTTGAGCAGACCGCAGAGCTGCAGCACGAGAAGTCCAACCCCTGCCGCCGCGGTGAGGGCGAGGGGATCGTCCATGCCGCGCTGGCGGGCCAGTCGCCCCGTGATCCAGGCCGCTGGAATGAAGCCCGCCAGATAGCCGAATCCTGGATCCACCAGATAGCCGATCCCACCCCCCTGCTGGAACACCGGCAGCTGGAACAGCCCCACGCTCAGATAGCCCACCGCGGCCAGCAGGGCGCTGCGGGGACCGGCCACCAACGCTGTGAGCAGCAGAGCGGGCACCTGGAGAGTGATCCCCAGGGGACGGAGGCTCCACCCTTCCGGGCCTGGAAGCGCCAGGAAGGCGGGGATCAGACCCCCGGCCACGATCAGCAGCAGACCGGCGATCGCTCCGCTCCAGGTGGCAAGGGCCCGCAAACGTTTCTCCATTAGTGGTCAAGGCGCCCATCCTGCTGCAGCTAGGTTCGGCTGAGAAGGGGCGATCCGGTGAAGCAGTCCGACCAGGGAGAGAGCGGGGAGACAACCGAACCGGCCGAATCGTTCCGCCGCTTTGTGGTGGGTGATCGCGTCTGCCTGCTGCAGAGCGTTCCGTACCTCAAGACGGCCGATCCGATGCCCATGCTGCGTCCCCCCGACCTGGTGGCCACCGGCGAGGTGGGCGCGGTGAGCGAGATCCGCCCCCTCGACCAATTGGCCGTGCGCTTCCGGCGGGGCACCTTTCTACTATCGGTTCGGGACCTTAGGCCGGCGTCCGGGAACGAGTGAGCCCGATTCCGCCGGCAGCCTCCCAGGCGGTTGTTGCCGAGGCCAGCGCCGGCGCCGGCCCAACGAGGCTGAGGCTGGCCTGCGAAAGCCAGCGGCGGGCGGCCTGCTGCAGCGCTGCGCCATCCAGCTCGGCGGCCCGAGCCAGGCACCGTTCCACATGGTCGGCGGGTAGGCCGTGGCTGAGCACCAGGGCCAGGCGCTCGGCGATCTGGGAGCAGGTCTGGCGTCCCATGGCGTCCTGGCCGACGGTCTTGGCGCGGGCCAGCTCCAGCGCCGCTAAATCCAGAGGTTCCTCCAGCAGGCGCCGCCATTCCTCCAGGAGGCAGGCGGTTGCTTCCTCGGCCCGGTCGGCGGAGGTGGAGAGGTGCATCACGAACGGGGCGGCCCCGCAGCGTGCCGGGTGGCTCACCCCCACGTCGTAGGCCAAGCCCCGTTCCTCCCGCATCACCACGAACAGGCGGCTCGACATGCCCATTCCCAGGTGGGTCTGGAGCAGCCGCAGCGGCAGGGCATCGGGATGGCCGAGCGGCACGGTGGGGCACCCCAGCATCAGCACGAGCTGTTCTGTGTCCTGCTCCAGGGACCTGAGGCTGGCTCCGGCCGCTGACACGCCACCTGGTTCGACAGGTGGGGGCGCAGCCGCCGCCGAGACCAAGGGCAGGTGGGTGGTCCAGGGAAGGCCCTCGAGGGAGTCCTCCATTAAGGAGTGGAGGTTGTCAGGCAAAGTTCCGGTAAGTACCAGAACGGCGCCCTCTCGCCCCAGTCCCACCGCTAGATCAGCGAGCAGATCAGCCGAGATCCCCTTGAGATCCCCTTCAACCCCAAGGGGATCGTGGCCATAGGGGCCTTCGCCGTAGAGCTGGCGCAGCAGCTGGTCGTGGGCCAACTGGTAGGGGTCTTCCTTCTGGCGCTGCAGGGTCTGGAGATTGAGCTGGCGCTCGAGAGCCACCTGGTCCGGGGCCAGGAGGGGTCGCCGCGCCATGGCGAGGAGGAGCGGCAGCAGATCCAGGGTGTCCGTGGCTGCACACTTGAGGCCGAGCACTAGGGAATCCTCATGGGCTTCGGCCCGCAAAGCAGCCCCAGCCCCTTCCACCAGATCGGCGAGGGCGTCGGCATCAAACTGGCCGCAGCCCCTGGTCATGGATCCGGCAAGCAGCTGGTGGGCGCCCCGCCGATGCAGCGGATCGGCGCCACTCCCGCCTCGGATCACCAAGCGTGCCGCCAGGATCTCAGGCCCCGGACGGCTGCGGGCGACAACCGGCAGGCCGCCGCTGAGGCTGAAGCTGGGCACGGGGAACGGGATGGCGGAGGTCATGCGGGCACCGCTTCAAGCACGCAGGCGCGGCGGGGATCCAGGCTGGCTATAGCTTCGGCCCGCAGGGTCTCCGGATCCCAGGAGTCGATTGCCTCAAGGGGAGCCTCCAGACTCTCGTAGCGCCCCCAGAGATGCCCGGTGCCGATCAGCCCGGCCACGTTGCCCGGGGCCTCCATCCCAAAGCGGTAGCTGTTCGTCACCAGCCGCCTCACCCGCGACCACTCGGCCGCCTGCACCGGCTCGGCCATCACCTCCTCCCAGACGCTGTGGATGGCGGCCCGCACGGCCGGCAGATCCTCTGGATCGCACACCGCCTCCAGCAGCGCCAGGCTGCCGCATTCCATCGGGTGCAGATCCAGATCCACGCTCTCCACCAGCTGCAGCTGCTCCCGCAATCGCTCCACCAGGCGACTCCGCCGGCCCTCGGCCAGCAGGGAGGTCGCCAGATCGCCCCCCATCACCCCGTGAAGATCCCGGGCCGGCGGCTGGCCCCAAGCCATCAGCAGCCGGGCCGCCTCCAAGCGGGGCAACTCCAGCCGCTGTTCCCCGGGTTGCACCCGCAAAGGCTCAAGGGGCGGCGGCCCTGCCAGGGGGGCCACGGAGGCGAGCGCCCCTTCAACGGCCCTCGCCTCCAGGTCAGTACCGGCCAGGGCACCGGCGAGGGCCAGCACGCATCGGCCACCGCCGTAAAGTCGCCGATGGAAGGCCGCCATGGCCTCGGGCTCGTGGGCCAGCAGGGCCTCACGTCGGCCCAGGATCGGCTGGCCATAGGCATGGCCTGGGCAGGCCATCGCCAGAAGCTGCTGCACCGCCACCTCCTCCGGCTGGTCTTCGCTCTGGGCGAGCTCCTCAAGCACCACCTGGCGCTCCATCGCGAAGGCATCCCCCTCAAGGCGAGGCTCCAGCACCAGATCGAGGAGCAGCTCAAGAGCTTCCGGGGCCGCCTGGGGGGGAATCAACACGTGGTAGTGCACATCATCGAAGCCGGTGGCGGCATTGCTGCTGCCGCCGAGGGCCTCAATCCTGCGGTCGAATTCGCCCGCCGCCAGGCTGTGGCTTCCCTTGAACACCATGTGCTCTAGGAAATGAGCCATGCCGCTCTCGCTGCCGGCCTCGAACACGCTGCCGGCGCGACACCAGAAGTCAAGACAGACCAAGGGGGCCTCGGCCAGATCGAGACTCACCAGTTCGGCTCCATTGGCAAGCACCCTGCGGTTGGGTTGCTCCAGCCCAGGGAGCAACGGGCCGCAACAACGGGATGTGGATGGCATGCGCTGGTGTCAAGATCGCCATTCTGCTGGCTGCGGCGCCGTGATGACACCGGATTCCCCACTCCGTGCCGCAGCTGAGCCGGTCACTGGCCCCAAGGGAGTCTCCGCTCGAACGTTCGGGGGCATCCATCCGCTGGTCGACGCCCTTGCCGGGCGGATCCGCACCTGCCGGGACGGTCTCCCCGGCCTGGAGCCCCTGACAATCGATCCGGCCCTGGAGGCGATCGGCGGCAGCCTCGATGGTGAAGAGATCTTTATCCGCAACGAGGTGCACCGCTGCCAAGGCCTGCGCAAGCTCCATCTCGAGACGGCCCGTCTGGGGGCGGGCCTGCAGATCCTTCACTGCGTGTTCTTCCCCGAACCCAGCTTCGACCTGCCGGTTTTTGGGGCCGACATCGTGGCCGGCCGCGGGGTGGTGTCCGCCGCAATCGTGGACCTTTCCCCCGTGACGGGATCCCTGCCTGCGGGGATCGACCGAGCCCTCGCAGCCCTCGATCCCGGCCCCTTCTCCCAGGAGCGTGAGCTGCCGGCCTGGGGAGGGATTTTCTCCCCCCACGTGCTGTTCGTGCGGCCGGTCGATCCGGCCGAGGAGGAGCGCTTCATCGATCATGTGGCGGCCGTGCTGGGAGTGCTTGCCGCGGCGGTGTCGGAGGGCACGGCCCAAGGCCCCACGGATCCGGCTACGGTGAATCGCTGGGAGGGTCAGCAGCGCTATTGCAAGCAACAGAAACAGAACGACAAAACCCGCCGGGTCCTGGAGAAGGCGTTCAACCCAGCCTGGGCGGACCAATACATCGAGAACCTCCTGTTCGACGATCCTCCCGCCCCCTCCTCGCCGTCCTGATCGGCTCGCTGGCCCTGGCAGCCGGAGCTGGACTGTTGGCATTCAAAGCCGGATGGCTGGGCCAGTCGGCAGCTAAGCGGGAAGCTGAGGTGCGCGCCAAACCGGCCCCTGCCAGGCCCGAGGCCGTGGCAGCCCTGGGCCGGCTCGAGCCCGCCGGCGATATCCGCGTGCTGGCCGCCCCGACCAGTGGTATGGGTGCCACACCCCGGATCACCGCCCTGGAGGTGGTGGAAGGTCAGAGGGTGCTGCCCGGCCAGCTCCTGGCCCGCTTTGACACCGCCCCTACCCAACTTGCCCAGCGGAATCTGCTCCGCGCCCGCATCGCCAATCTCCGGCGCCGACTGGATGTGGAGAACCGGGAACTGGCCCGCTACCGCCAGCTCACCAAGGTCGGTGCGATCGCTGCTGATGAACTTGATCGCCGCGAGCAGGATCACCTATTGCTGCAGGGCCAGTTGCAGGAGGCTCAGGCCGAGCTGGTGAAGGAGGAGGCCGACCTCGATAACACCGAACTGCGCTCCCCGATGGCTGGCACGGTGCTGCGGATCAATGCCCGGGTGGGGGAACGCCCCGGCGACAAGGGAATTCTCGAACTCGGCGCCAGCGACCGCATGGAGGCCGTGGTGGAGGTCTATGAGAGCGATATCGCCCGGGTGATGCCCGGCATGGCCGTGCGGCTCACCAGCGAGAACGGGGGCTTCACTGGAACGCTGGCCGGGCGCGTCAGCCGCATCAGCCCCCAGGTGCGGCAGCGCCAGGTGCTCTCCACCGATCCCACCGGTGATGCCGACGCGCGCATCGTGGAGGTGCGGGTGCAGCTGGATCCGGCCGATGCCCAACGGGTGCGCCAGCTCACAGGGCTGAAGGTGATCGCCAGGCTCGCCCCATGAACCCGTGATGCTCCTGGATCATCTCTGGCCTAACCGCCGCATCCCCCTGGCTTGGCTGTTGCTCACTCGCCAGCCCGGCAGATTGCTGGTGGCCCTGGCGGGGATCTCCTTCGCCGGAATCCTGATGTTTCTGCAGCTCGGGTTCCGCGATGGCCTCTTCGACGCCAGCGTGACCCTGCACAAGCGCTTCGCCGCCGATCTGGTGCTGGTCAGCCCGCGCACGATGAGCTCGATCGCGATGGCCAGTTTTCCCAGGCGGCGGCTGGTGCAGGTGATGGCTGATCCGGAGGTGGCGGGCACCACGCCCGTGCACTGGAACTTTCTGCTCTGGCGCAATCCCCAGACCCGCACCACCCGTTCGATTCTGGTAGTGGGGTTTGAGCCCGGCGATCCCCTGTTCACCGACACCGATCTGGTGGCGCGCACTTATGTGCTCAGCCAACGGGGCCGGGTTCTCTTCGATGCGCTGTCCCGGCCGGAGTTCGGGCCGATCGCTGACTGGTACAAGCAGGGTCGCACGATCGAGACCGAAGTGGCCGGCAAGAGGGTGCGGGTGGCGGGCCTCGTGGAGCTAGGCCCCTCGTTCGGTGCTGACGGCAACCTGCTGACCAGCAGTGAAACCTTTCTCCAGCTGATGCCTGACCTGGCCCCCGGCAGCATCGAACTGGGCCTGATCCGCCTCATCCCAGGAGCCGATCCCGCCACCGTCGCGGCCCGTCTGAAATCCCACCTGCCGGAGGACGTGGCGATTTACACCAAGCAGGGATTCGTAGAATTCGAGAAAAAATACTGGCAAACTAGCACCGCTATTGGCTTTATCTTTACCCTTGGCACAGCGATGGGATTTGTTGTGGGATGCGTGATCGTGTATCAGATCCTCCACTCCGATGTAAGTGACCATCTGCCCGAGTACGCCACGCTGATGGCCATGGGCTATCCCTTCCCTCAGCTCCTTGGAGTGGTGGCCCGGGAGGGGCTTCTGCTGGCACTGTTGGGCTATCTGCCTGCTTGGCTGGCGGGTCAGGGGCTTTACACCTTGATCCGCACTGGCACAAAGTTGCCGGTAGCGATGGATGGTGCTCGTTCGCTGCTGGTGTTCGGCATGATCCTCACCATGTGCCTGGGCTCGGCCCTGATGGCCATGCGCAAGCTCGGGGATGCCGATCCCGCTGAGATCTTCTGAGGCCCTCGATTCCCGTGAGCAGAGCTCCCCAACCCCCCGCTTCCGGTTCCGATTCCAGCAATGGCATCGTCAGCCGGCATCCCAACGGCAAGCCCCCTCCAGTGGCGGGGGCCACCAGCAGCATCGAGGGCCTCCCGCTACCGGACACAGCACCGGCGAGTCTGGTGGTACGGGATCTGCAGCACTGGTTCGGCAGTGGAGCCAACCGCCGTCAGGTGCTTGATGGGGTGGGCCTCACCATCCGCACCGGTGAGGTGGTGCTGCTCACGGGCCCCTCGGGCTGTGGCAAGACCACCCTGCTCACCCTGGTGGGCGCCCTGCGGCAGGTGATGGCGGGTTCGGTGCAGCTCTTCGGCCAGGAACTCCATGGTGCCGCCCGGAGGGAGCGCCAGTTGCTGCGCCGTCAGATTGGCATGATCTTCCAGGGTCACAACCTGCTGCGCTGCCTGAGTGCAGAGCAGAACGTGCAGATGGGGGCCGACCTGCTTCCTGGTCTGGGTTACCGGGCCCGTCGAGACCTCTCCCGGCAGTGGTTGCGGGCCGTGGGACTCGGCGATCACCTGGCCAAGCTCCCCCACGACCTCTCCGGCGGTCAGAAACAGAGGGTGGCGATCGCCCGGGCCCTCGCGGCCCAGCCGCGTCTGCTGCTGGCCGATGAACCCACCGCGGCCCTGGATAGCCGCACGGGCCGCGAGGTGGTGGAGCTGCTGCGGCGTCTGGCCCGTGATCAGGGGTGCAGCGTGCTGATGGTGACCCACGATCCCCGCATTCTCGATGTGGCGGATCGCCTGGTGGAGATGGAGGATGGGCGGCTATCCGAGGCCAGCATCAGCGGCCGAGCGCTCAGCGGTTCGGTAGGGTAAAACCATCCAATTCCCCAGGAACAGCCGTCCGCATGGCCAAGCGCAGGAATCTCAAGAAGGAAAAGCAGGAGCGCAACCGCTCCTACGCCCGCAAGTTCAAGAAGCGCAAGCTGCGCAATGAGGGTCGTGGCGAAGGTGCCGGCAATGGCGTGACCGGCACCGCCAATAATGGCGGGGCCGCCGACTGATCTGGCGCAGCGCCTTGGGCCGGCAAGCCCCAGCGGGGGGTCCCCAGGGATCCCCCTTTTTGTTGGCTGAGCGGCGGACCCATCCATCGCTGCCTATTTGCCTTCCTTTCAGCTGCCATGTTCCTGAGCGTCGTCATCCCCACCTACAACCGGCTGCCGATCCTGCGCCAGTGCCTGATCGCCCTGGAACGCCAGGAACTGGCGCTGCCGATCGAGCGCTTTGAGGTGGTGCTCGTCGATGACGGCTCCACCGACGACACCGTGGCCTGGCTCCGGGAGCATGCCGCCTCCTTGCCCCATGTGCGCCTCATCTGCCAGGACCATGGCGGCCCAGCGGCGGGCCGCAACCGGGGGGTGGAGCATGCCGAAGGCGATGTGATCGTGTTCATCGACAGTGACCTTGTGGTGCTGCCGGATTTCCTGCAACACCACGCGCGCGCCCTTGAGCAACGCTGGCGGGAGCGGGGGGACAAGCTTTGCTTCACCTACGGCGCCGTGGTTAATACCGCCAATTTCGAAAATCCCACCAGCGAGCCCCACAAGCTGAATGATGTGTCCTTCGCCTACTTCGCCACCGGCAATGTGGCGATTGATCGGCAGGTTCTCGAACGTGCCGGTCTGTTCGACACCTCCTTCCGCCTCTACGGCTGGGAGGATCTCGAACTCGGAGAGCGCCTTCGGCGCCTTGGGGTGGATCTGGTGCGCTGCCCCCGCGCCGTGGGCTACCACTGGCATCCGGCCCTCAGCCTGGAGCAAATCCCGCGGCTGATCCAGGTGGAGCGGGAGCGGGCCAAAATGGGACTCGTCTTCTACCGCAAACACCCCACTCGCCGGGTGCGGTTCATCATCCAGTACACCTGGCTGCACCGGATCCTGTGGGAACTGCTCACCCTGGGAGGCCTCCTCAATGAACGCAGCCTGCGGCCCCTGCTGGGCTGGTTGATCCGCCGGGGCCACCCCGGCTTGGCGATGGAGCTTCTGCGTCTTCCCTTGAACCGTATCGGTGTTGAGGCCCTCTACAGCGAAGCCCGGCAACAGGGTGTCTGATGCCCGCTGGCGACGCGGCTCCTCCAGACCTGCCGCCAACAGGCCGTTTGATAGGTTGTTGGGGTCCTGTCACACCGCACACCTGCACGTTTCGGGTGATCCGGCTTCGGTTGCAAGGTTCCCAGCGCATCCCGCGCTACTCCAACCCCGCACAATCGACCGGCTTTCCTGGCAGGTGGTGGCCAACCCGAAACCCAATCGAATCCCATGGCTGTCGTCACGCTCGCCGAGATGATGGAAGCTGGTGCCCACTTCGGGCACCAGACTCGGCGCTGGAACCCGAAGATGTCGCGCTACATCTATTGTGCGCGTAACGGTGTTCACATCATCGATCTTGTGCAGACCGCGGTCTGCATGAACAACGCCTACAAATGGACCCGCAGCGCCTCCCGCAGTGGCAAGCGCTTCCTTTTTGTGGGCACCAAGAAGCAGGCCTCCGAGGTGATCGCCCAGGAGGCGACCCGTTGTGGTGCCTCCTACGTGAACCAGCGCTGGCTGGGCGGCATGCTCACCAACTGGACCACGATGCGGGCCCGCATCGATCGCCTCAAGGATCTGGAACGCATGGAATCGTCCGGCGCCATCGCCATGCGACCCAAAAAAGAGGCCGCGGTGTTGCGTCGTGAACTGGATCGCCTGCAGAAGTACCTCGGCGGCCTCAAGAACATGCGCCGTCTGCCCGATGTGGTGATTCTGGTGGATCAGCGCCGCGAGACCAATGCCGTGCTCGAGGCTCGCAAGCTCGACATCCCGCTGGTGTCGATGTTGGACACCAATTGCGATCCAGATCTTTGCGATGTGCCCATCCCCTGCAACGACGACGCCGTGCGTTCGGTGCAGTTAGTGCTGGGTCGCCTGGCCGATGCGATCAATGAAGGACGCCATGGCGCCCAAGACCGTGGCGGCGACGACGAGGGCTGAAGCCTCCGGACTGCTCCCATCCCACTCCACCATGGCCAGATCGTTGACGGTCTTGGCCCTGGTGTGGAGCCCGCAGACCGAGCACCATCAGCGGCGATTTAGGCGACAGACCATCCTCCAGGCGGTCAGCTAAAGCTGCAAAGAGGCCTGCCACTGGCGGCTCCGGGCTGGCCCGGATGTCGTAGCCGACCTTTCAGGGCAGGGTCCTCTGACCTTCTCCCTGCAGATTTCTCCTCTTCCCCGATTTCCATTCCTTCACTCCCATGGCTGAGATCACCGCCAAACTCGTCAAGGACCTGCGCGACAAGACCGGCGCCGGCATGATGGATTGCAAGAAAGCCCTGGCCGAATCCGGCGGCGACATGACCAAGGCCGCCGAATGGTTGCGCCAGAAGGGCATCGCCACCGCCGAGAAGAAGGCGGGTCGCACCGCTGCGGAAGGGTCGATCGGTAGCTACATCCACACCGGTGCCCGCGTGGGCGTACTGGTGGAGGTGAACTGCGAAACCGACTTTGTGGCCCGTGGTGAACTGTTCCAGGAGCTGGTGCGCAACGTGGCTATGCAGATCGCCGCCTGCCCCAGTGTGGATTATGTGAGCACCGAGGAGATCCCCCAGGAGATTGCGGAACGGGAAAAGGCGATCGAGATGGGCCGCGATGATCTGGCGGGTAAGAAGGAGGAGATGAAGGTGAAGATCGTGGAAGGGCGCATTGGCAAGCGCCTTAAGGAACTCGCCTTGCTCGAGCAGCCTTTCATCCGTGACAACACCATCACGGTAGGAGAGATGGTGAAGCAGGCCGCCGGTAAAACCGGCGAGAACATCCAGGTTCGCCGCTTCAGCCGCTTCACTCTCGGAGAAGGCATCGATGTGGAAAAGAGCGATTTCGCTGCTGAAGTGGCGGCCATGGGCAAGGCCTGATCCTTCCCCATGGCTCCGCTGCCATGACCCCCGTCTCCAGGCCATCTGCCACGCAAGCCGATCTGCTGCGGATTCAGCGTGAGCTGGCGAGCACCAATCCGGAGCTTTATCGGCAGCTGGCGCTTTACTTGCAGGTGCTGCGCCAGATCCTGCCCCAGAGTGTGGATCAGGCGTGCTTTCACCTGGCAACCCAGGTGCAACCCGATCGCTACACCACCCTTTCTGAGGCCCAGCGCCGCCGCTTCCACGCCAACGTCACTGCCCTAGTGACACGCTGCACCACCCTTCTCACTGTGGAGCAGCTGGCTTGCCTAGCCGGCAGGATCGCGCGTGAGCAAGCCCTGCGGGCCGATCGCATTCATCGCGATTCAGATGCCGCCGGGGACCTCCAACAACCCTCCATGACGGACGGTCCTCCTGCGGACCCTCGCTCGGATCTCGCTTCTCCCCTCGCTCCGCTGGGTGGCGCGTCCATCCGCTTGCAGCACGAGGGATCGGTCCATCTCGGGCTGGATCTCCCCATTGAGGGTGGCTGGCTCGGCTGGGGTGATGCCCCTGGACTAGACGCTAATGATTCAGCCGCTGAATCCCCAGCCGCTGAATTCACGGCACCGGAATTCTCTGCTTCGGAATCATCTGGCCTGGAGCCGGAGGATTCCGATGCCCTGCCCCCCGAACAGGCAGACCCGGATGAGGATGACACCGCCTCGGATCTGTTCAGCCTATTCTCCGCCCTCGCTGCCGCTGCCGGGATGGACAGGGGCATCAGGGGGCTGGAGCACCCCTACGAGCAAGGCATGGCGGAGTTCTCCGCCCGGGATGATCTGGGTGGTGATGACGTCAGCGATCAGCCCTCGGCAGAAGGGGAGGAACCGGGGCCGTTCGGAGAACGGCCGGAGGATGTGACCTTCCCGTTCCGCTTCCGTGCCCTGTCGCTGGAGTTCGATGCCCTGGAGCGTTTCTTGCCAGACCGCTTCAGGGTGGAGGACCCCGGTGCTCTCTACCGCCCGCCGGAAGGGGGGGGACTGCTGCCCCGCGATCCGGTGGCGCTGCTGGCCTGGCTGGAGGGCGTGGAACTCGCCCTGACTCGCCAGCTGCGGGATCTCTCCCATGCCCTCAACACGGAACTGCTGCAGTGCGGGTTGATCCGGATCCTGCTACCCCTCAACCTGCTGGAGGGTGTTCTCAGGGGGCAGATCGAGGTCCAGTCCAGCCATCCCAATCTCCTGCAGCTGCCCCTGCCCCTTCCCAGCGGCCGCTCTGGCCGGATTCTCAGGGCCCAGTCCATCCTTCTGCGCCGCGCCGATCTCGAGCTGGTGCAACCCCGGTTGCGCACGGTGCGGAGCCGGCTGCAGCAGCTCCGTCAGGAGGGACGCAGAATGGCTCAGCAGTACCGCCGTCTTCAACGGCGAATCCAGGCGCACGAGGCCGAAGCACTGTGGCTGCAGGACATCCGCTCGATGCGCCCGGGTCCGGAGCACCCCTGCTGAAAACCCTGAAAGGGGAGTCGCCAGCAGTACAAGCATCATCGATGCTGCCCGGTTCCGGTGAACCTGAGCTGGCCCTCCCTCCCCCACAGGCCCTGGAAGCCTGGCTTTCTTCCCTGCAGCAGTCCTGCCGGCTCGAGGCCGAGCGCGGCTTCGGCGATCTGATGGGACGCCACGAAACCTTCGCCAGTTTCGTGACCCGCAACCTTGATTCTCCCCCTCCAGATCTCACCCCGGACGCGGTGCGAACCCTCGCGCTTCTTGCCACGGCGTTCCGCCGCTACCGGCTGGAGGATCTAGGCCGCCGGCAGATGCTGGTCCGCCAGCTGCGCCAGGGGCTCCACCAGGTCAGGGTCCAGAGTCGACCAGCGCTGCCGGTGGCGCCTCCTCGCCTGCGGCTGCTCAGCTCCCCAGGGGTGGGCGCGGCCGGGGGGGACCCATCGCAGCGGGGAAGAGGCTCCAGCCTGCCGCCCTCCAGTCCCTACGCCACTCCATCCCCTTCCGGAGGTACAACTGAGCGCACCAGTCGCCCGCTGCTTGCCGGCACACCCCTAGCCGAGGTGCCGGGCATCGGTCCTCGGACCGCCACCCAGCTGGCCGGACTCGGGCTGCTGCTGGTTGGGGATCTGATCACCCATTACCCCCGCGACTACCTCGATTACGCCAACCTGGTGCGCATCAGCGCTTTGGTTCCCGGTCGGACCGCCACGGTGGTGGCGACGGTGCGGCGTTGCCACGCCTTCAGCAGTCCCCGCAACCCCAATCTCTCGATTCTCGAGCTCCATCTGCAGGACAGCACGGGTCGTCTGCGGGTCAGCCGCTTCTTCGCCGGCCGTCGCTTCAGTAGCCCAGGCTGGCTGAAGGCCCAGCAGCGTCAGTTTCTTCCTGGCACCACGGTGGCTGTGAGCGGGCTGGTGAAGGAGAGTCCCTACGGACCTTCTTTTTCCGATCCCCTGCTTGAGGTGTTGGAGAGCACCGGGTCACCGGTCCGTTCCCCCCTGATCGGCCGTCTGGTGCCGGTCTATGGCCTCACGGAGGGCCTGCGCGCCGAGACCCTCCGCAGGGCCATTCAGGCCGTGCTACCCCATCTCGATCGCTGGAGCGATCCCCTGCCGGAGGCCCTGCGCCAACGGCTGGCCCTATTGCCCCGTCAGCGGGCCCTGCAGGGCATTCACCAGCCCACCGACCAGGCGGATCTGCAGGCCAGCCGGCGGCGCCTGGTCTTCGATGAATTCCTGCTGCTGCAGTTGGGTCTGGCCCAGCGGCGCCAGAAGCTCCGCCAACGCCCCGCCCTTGCCCTGGATCCGCCTCCCGGGGGTGCCGACCTGGTGGGCCAGCTGCGCACGATCCTGCCGTTTCCCCTCACCGGCGCCCAGGATCGCGTGCTGGCCGAGATCCGCCATGACCTGGCCCGTCCCCAGCCGATGGCACGACTGCTCCAGGGGGATGTGGGCAGCGGCAAGACCGTGGTGGCCCTCGCTGCCCTGCTCTGCGCCATCGAGGCAGGCTGCCAGGGTGCCCTGATGGCCCCCACCGAGGTGCTGGCCGAGCAGCATCTTGCCAAGCTCGCCCACTGGCTGCCCCAGTTGCACGTGAGCTGTGCCCTGCTCACCGGCTCCACCCCGGCCCGAAGAAGGCGGGAACTGCTGCAGGACCTGATCAACGGCCAGCTTCAGATCCTGGTGGGCACCCATGCCCTCCTGGAGGATCCAGTTCAATTTGCCAGGCTGGGGCTGGTGGTGGTGGATGAGCAGCACCGCTTCGGCGTCCGGCAGCGAAACCGTCTGATGGCCAAGGGATTGCAGCCGCACCTGCTCACGATGACCGCCACACCCATCCCCCGCACCCTGGCCCTCTCGATCCACGGCGATCTGGATGTGAGCCAGATCGATGAGCTTCCCCCTGGCCGCACTCCGATCCGCACCCGCCTGCTGCGATCCGGCGAGCGCCAGGAAGCCTGGGAGCTGGTGCGCGAGCAGGTGGCCCTGGGCCAGCGGGCCTACGTGGTGCTGCCCCTGGTGGAGGAGAGCGAGAAGCTCGATTTGCGCTCGGCGGTGGAGGTGCACCGCCACCTAGCCGAGGAGGTGTTCCTCGATCTACGGGTGGGCCTGCTGCATGGCCGCCTTTCCAGCGAGGCGAAGCAGGCGGCGATCGGGGCCTTTGCCCGCGGTGAAAGCCAGGTGCTGGTAAGCACCACGGTGGTGGAGGTGGGGGTGGATGTGCCGGAGGCAAGCGTGATGGTGATCGAGCATGCCGAGCGTTTCGGCCTGGCCCAGTTGCACCAGTTGCGAGGTCGGGTGGGCCGGGGAGCGGCGGCTTCCCATTGCCTGTTGCTGCATGAAGGCAACAATGCCGATGCTCGTCAGCGTCTTGAGGTGCTGGTGAGAAGCACCGATGGCTTCGAGATCGCTGAGATGGATTTGCGGCTTCGGGGGCCGGGCCAGGTGCTGGGAACTCGCCAGTCGGGCCTGCCGGATCTGGCCTTGGCCAGCCTCGCCGACGATGTGGACCTGCTCGAGCAGGCCCGTGCGCTGGCCCAGGAGTTGGTAGCCGCCGATCCGGACCTGGAGGCCCACCCCGGCCTGAGCCAGGCCTTGCTCGATCAGCGCCAACGTCAGCTGGAGGCTGCCCGTCTCAATTAGTTCGATCCCGCGAACCGGCAGGGCTTCGAGGTTCCTTTCCCCTGGTTGCCGCTGCGGCAATACCTCAGCGGGACGACCGGACAAGCCATCGGCCCAGGCGGTCTCTCTGGCCGCCGATCGCTTCAGAGCCATCGTTTTGGGGGGGCCGTCGTAGCAGGCTGGCTCCAGCACCCGTCCCCCACCATGGCCGCGACTCGCCCCTGGAGCCCGATCCCGATCGAGGAGAGCGGCGAATCTCTGGAGCCGCTGCCCCCCAGCCTGTGGCGGCTGGAGCCCCACCCCTACGTGTGCCTGGGCGCTCCCTACGGGCCCGGGGCCAGCCCCTTCCGGCTGAGGACCGGCGTGGTCGCGCGGTTGCTCGCGGCCGATGCCGCCCTGGCCGCGGGGCCGGAGGGCTGGCGTCTGGCGATCTTCGATGCCTGGAGACCCGTTGCGGTGCAGCGGTTCATGGTGGAGCACAGCATCGCCGCGGAATGTCGGGCCCGGGACCTGGATCCAAAGCACGCCGATCCAGCGGCCCAGCAGGCCGTGGTGGAGGCCGTGGCCCGCTTCTGGGCCGAGCCCAGCCTTAATCCGGCAACCCCGCCCCCCCACAGCACCGGCGGCGCCGTGGATCTCACCCTGGCTGACGCCAATGGGCGGCCTCTGGCCATGGGGGGCGCCATCGATGCCATCGGTCCGGTCTCCGAACCCGACCATTTCGCTGCGGCGGCAGCGGCTAATCCTGCTTCCGAGGCGGCCCATTGGCACCATCGGCGCGATCGCCTCGCGGCGGTGATGGCGGCCGCCGGTTTTGCCCGCCATCCCAACGAGTGGTGGCACTTCAGCCATGGCGATCAGCTCTGGGCCTGGAGGCGGGGTGAGACCAAGGCCCACTACGGCCGGGCGCCCGCCTGAAGGCCGCCTGGCTAAAACTCGTTGGAGTCTGACCAGCGGGTGCCAGGGCGGGGGAAAAGCCTGGCCGGCCGGCGGTTCAGCCGGCGATGGCTAATAGTTCTGCCACCCTGGCGTCGCCGATCTGCCCCACGAAGGCCCCGAAACTCGTGCGGCCACCCTGGTCGCGCCAAGCCAGGAGCAGCGGCTCCAGGGTGTTCTCAAGCTGCTCAAGCGGCAGCCGTTGCAGGAAGGGCCTGGCCAGCTGGGTCAGGCCTGGGGTGCCTCCCAGCCAGAGTTGGTATTCGTCCACGCCGCTTCCCACCAGACCGATTTCGGCCATGTAAGGGCGGGCGCAGCCGTTCGGGCAGCCCGTCATCCGCACCAGCACCGGCCGCTCGATACCGAGCCCTGCCAGCTGGGTCTCCAGTCTGGCCACCACCATCGGCAGGATCCGCTCGGCTTCGGTGATCGCCAGACCGCAGGTGGGCAAGGCCGGACAGGCAATCGCATGGCGGGCCAGGGGTGTGGTGTCCTCGGGGGCAGCGAAGCCGATCGCCGTTAATTCCCGCTTCAGGGAACTGCGCTGCGGGGCCCCGATGTTGCAGAGCAGCAAATCCTGGTTCGGCGTCAGTCTCACCTCCAGCTGGTAAAACTCCACCAGCCGCCGCAGGGCCAGCTTGGTTTCCCCCTCCAGCCGGCCACACAGCAGGGGCAGACCAACGAACCAGAGGCCATCGCCTTGGCGGTGCCAGCCGAGGTAGTCGAGAAGCTTGCGCTTCGGTTCGTCCCGCAGGGGGCGGATGGGCTGGGAAAAGTAGCGCGTCAGTTCCTGCTTGAACCAGCCGATGCCTCGGTCGTGGATCAAGTACTTCATCCGGGCGTGGCGCCGCTGCTGGCGATCACCGTGGTCGCGTTGCAAGGCCAGGATCGCCTGGATCAGATCCAGCACGTCGTCTGCAGCCACGTAACC
Organism: Cyanobium sp.; assembly: GCA_014191755.1. Taxonomy (GTDB): domain Bacteria; phylum Cyanobacteriota; class Cyanobacteriia; order PCC-6307; family Cyanobiaceae; genus Cyanobium. The sequence goes on along the minus strand of BJHE01000001.1, from coordinate 97,113 downwards.
CAGTGGGTCAGCGGTGCGGGCGAAGGTCTCCTCCTTGTTGTGGGTCCGGCCCATGCCCCCACCTACGTAGACATTGCAACCCCTTGGCCGCCCGTTCGGATCCGTGAAGAGCACCAGGCCGATGTCCTGGGTGAGCAGGTCAACGGCGTTGTCACCGGGCACGGTGACGGCCACCTTGAATTTCCGTGGCAGGTAGGTGGAGCCGTAGAGCGGTTCCTCGGAGTCACCGCTGAACACGGCCCCCTCCTTCTGGCGGGCCTTGGCACGCTTCACCGCCGCGCTGGGACGGATGCGGTAGGTGAGGTCGCCATCCACCCAGAGGTCGAGATAGGAGCCCTCGGCGGCCTCCGGCGTCAGCAGATCGGCGATCTGATCGGCAAGAAGCCGCGCTGCAGGGTACCCGCCGCCGCTGAACGGGGCCGCTGGTGCCATCACGTTGCGGTTGATGTCCCCGCAGGCCGAAAGGGTGGAGCCCATCGAGCGCACGATCGTGCCGATCACCTCCTTCAGGTCGGTCTTGGCCACCCCATGCATCTGGAAGGCCTGGCGGGTGGTGGCCCGAAGGGTGCCGTTGCCCAAACGGTCGGCCAGCCCATCGAGGGCGAGGTAAAGCGGCACCGGGATGCGGCCCGCCGGACTGCGGAGACGCAGCATCATCTGCCAGTCCTTCTCCTCTCCCTTGCGGCGATTATCGCGATTGTCCTGCTGATAACTGCCGTGAAACTTAAGGATCTGGACGGCGCCCTCACTGAAATTCTTCAGTTCGTTGGAAAGCTCGCTGCCCAGCGGTTCGTGCAGGTGAGTGCTGCTCGCCTTGAGCTGCTCGAACTTGGTCGGTGTCGCAGCCTTCACTCCGTTGGCCTCAGCCTTCGCTCCGTTGGCCTCAGCCTTCGCTCCGTTGGCCTCAGCCTTCGCTCCGTTGGCCTCAGCCTTCGCTTCGTTGGCCTCAGCCTTCGCTTCGTTGGCCTCAGCCTTCGCTTCGTTGGCCTCAGACTGGGATGGAGCCGACTGGGCTGGCCGTTTGGAGGATCCATCGGCGGTGGCACGGGAGGCAACCCTCGATGGGGCCATTCCTGATTCCTTGCGCTTGTGCACCGAAGCTAGCGAACTGCGACCGCTCAGGCCGCCGATCTCTAGCCGCCGAAACTCAACCCACCGTTTCAATACAGTTCGCCAACACCTCCCCTGTCCATTTCCCATGGCCACGTTCCTGTTGGAGATCGGCACCGAGGAGTTACCCGCCGATTTCGCAGGCTCGGCCCTCGAACAGCTGATGCTGCGGGTTCGGCGGGATCTGGCCGAGGCCCGGATCAACAGCGGCGCCATCAGGGTGGATGGCACCCCGCGCCGGCTCGCCCTGCGGCTCGAGGATCTGGCGGAGCGGCAGGAGGATCGCAGCGAGGAACGCAAGGGCCCTCCGGCCCAGCAGGCCTTCCGCGATGGCCTTCCGACTCCCGCCGCCGTGGGATTTGCCCGCCGCTGCGGCGTGGAACCCGAGGCCCTGGAGGTGCGGGACACCGAAAAGGGGGCTTTCGTCTTTGCCCGCAGCATCGAGCCGGGCCGGGCCACCGCCGAGGTGCTGGCCGAGCTGGCGCCCGCCTGGATCTGGAACCTGCAGGGCCGCCGCTTCATGCGCTGGGGCAATGGCGAAAGCCGCTTCAGCCGTCCGCTCCGCTGGCTGGTGGCCCTGCTCGATGGAGCGGTAGTGCCGATCACCCTGGCCGATTGCGATCCCCCCCTGCACAGCGATCGCATCAGCCGGGGCCACCGACTCCACGCCGATCCCGTGGTGATTGACACCGCCACTGCTTATGTCGGCGCCCTGGCCGCCGCCGATGTCCAGGTCGATCGCCAGGCCCGTGCCTCCGCCATCCGGCAGGCGATCACCGCCGCCGCCGAAGCCTCCACGGCCCGGCCCGATCTCCCTGACGCCCTGTTCGAGGAGCTGGTGGATCTGGTCGAATCGCCCCGCCTGATCGAGGGTGCCATCGAGGAGCGCTTCCTGGACCTCCCCCCCGAGGTGCTCAGCACGGTGATGCGCGCCCATCAGCGCTACGTGCCCCTGCAGCGTCAAGACGCTCCGGCTGATCCCCTGGCGCTGGAGGCGGGCTCCCAGCTGCTCCCCCGCTTCCTTTGCATCGGCAACGGACTGGATGCGGCGGCCGCCACGATTCGCCGCGGCAACGAGCGGGTGCTGCGGGCGCGGCTGGCCGATGCCGAGTTCTTCCTGGCGGCCGATCGATCCACCGCCAGCATCGACCGCCGCGAGCAACTGGCGCGGGTCACCTTCGCGGAAGGCCTCGGCAGCCTGCGCGACCGCGTTGAGCGGCTGGAGTGGTGCACCGATGTTCTGCTGGAGCGGCTGCCTCTCAACCCCCCGACCGCTGACCATGCCCGCCGCGCAGCCCACCTCTGCAAGCACGATCTGGTGAGCCAGATGGTGGGGGAGTTCCCTGAGCTCCAGGGAGTGATGGGGGGCAAATATCTGCTGGCCGAGGGGGAGCCTCGGGCCGTGGCTCTGGCCGTGCTCGAGCATTACCTCCCCCGCGGAGCCGGCGATGCCCTGCCTGGCAGCGATGCCGGGGCCGTGGTGGCCTTGGCGGAGCGGCTCGAACTGCTGCTGAGCATCTATGCCAAAGGGGAACGCCCGACGGGCTCCTCGGATCCCTATGCCCTTCGCCGGGCCGGCAATGGCCTGCTCCAGATCCTCTGGGAGCGGGGCTGGCGGCTGGATCTGCCCGACCTGCTGCAGCGCTGCAGCAGCCAGTGGGCTGCGCTTTTCCCCGCTTTTGAGGTGAACAGCGCCGCCCTTGCCGCCGAACTTGCGGAATTCCTGCGCCAGCGCCTCGTGAGCCTGCTCGAGGAGGAGGGGTTTGCGGTGGATGTGGTGCAGGCGGTCGCCGGGGAGGGGTTGGCCCTGGAGCGGGTACTAGCCGATCCGGCCGATGCCCGCCGCCGCGTCGAACTGCTGTGTTCCCTAATTGAAAACGGCGAGCTTGCAGCAGTGCAGGCCGTGGTGCAGCGGGCTTCCCGGCTGGCCGAAAAAGGCAATCTGCCCGAATCAGTGCGCAGCCCGGAGGGCGTGGTGGATGCGGCCCTGTTTGAAAAAAACAGTGAGGCCGAGATGCTCAAGGCGGTTCAGGCGCTAGCAGAATTCGCCACCGGCTGCGAACCAAACCGCTACTCACAGCTGGCAGAAGGTTTGGCTGTGAACGCCCCCATCCTGGAGCGCTTCTTTGACGGCTCCGACAGCGTGCTGGTGATGGCCGACGACCCGGCGGTGCGGGCCAACCGCCTCAATCTTTTGGCAGTGCTGCGCAACCAGGCCTCGGTACTAGCCGATTTCACGCGCTTGAGGAGTCGCGAATCTTCTCCTCCAAAGGATTCAACGAAAATGTTGGATTTTAAAGAGAAACTTAAAAAAGCTTGACCGAAAGAAACCAGACGAAAGCTAGAAAAGGTTGTCAACTAGATCAGTCAACACCAGACCACTCAACCAGCTTGGTTCTCCCCATGACTGCGCCTTCGCCCTTCCCCCCGCCAAAGAGCCTCTTAATTTCTTGTCCGAAGCCGGTCATGGCCCCTTAGGGTGAAACTATGCCAATCGTGAGCGCTCGCGGCCTTTCCCGATCCTTCCGGGTGTCGGAGAAGGATCCCGGCTTAGCCGGTACCGTGCGGCATTTTCTGAAGCGCAGGGTCCGCACGGTTGTGGCCGTGCGGGATCTTGAATTCACGATCGAGCCTGGCGAGATGGTGGGATTTCTAGGCCCCAACGGCGCCGGCAAGACCACCACCCTCAAGATGCTGAGCGGGCTGCTCCATCCCAGCGGCGGGCGAGTGGAGGTGGCCGGCCATGTTCCAGCCCGCCGCGAGGCGGCATTCCTGCGCCGCATCACCCTGGTGATGGGTCAAAAGCAGCAGCTGATCTGGGATTTGCCTCCCCTGGATTCCCTGCGGGTTAATGCGGCCGTCTACGGCCTCGACGACCGGGAGGCCGCCCGGCGCATTAGCGAACTGGCGGAGATGTTGGAGCTGGGGGAGGAACTGCACCGCCCCGTGCGCAAGCTGTCCCTGGGCCAGAGGATGAAAGCCGAACTGATGGCGGCCCTGTTGCATCGGCCGCAGGTGCTCTTCCTTGATGAGCCCACCCTTGGTCTGGATGTGAATGCCCAGGCGGCCATGCGCCGCTTCTTGGCCGATTACAACCGCCGCCATGGCGCCACGGTGCTGCTCACCAGCCATTACATGGCTGACATCACAGCCCTGTGCCCCCGCGTCCTGCTGATCCACGCCGGTTCCCTGTTCCATGACGGCAGCCTCGAGCAGCTCACCCAGCGCCTGGCTCCCCGCCGCGAGGTGCGCCTGGAGCTGGCCGACACCCTGCCGGACTCAGCCTTCAGCGGCTACGGGGAGCTCGAATCATGCAGCGGACGCGATGTGCGGTTGCTGGTCGATCGCGACCGCCTGACCACGGTGGTGGGACGTCTGCTGGCGGACTTGCCGGTTCTGGATCTTGAGGTTCGTGATCCCCCGATCGAGGACATCATCGGCCGGCTTTTCCGGCAGGGAAGCATCGAGCAGCCATGAACCAGCGTCTTTTCCGGCCCTTCCCTCGTGGTCGCCAGAGTGGGCGCTCGGCCCTGGCCTCCGCCCTGCGCATTGCCCGAGCCCTGTTCATCAGTCAGTACGCGCTGATGCTCGAATTCCGGGCCGAGATTCTGCTCTGGGCCCTCTCCGGAGTCATGCCCCTGTTGATGTTCTCGCTCTGGAGCAGTGCTCCGGCCGGTGCCGCGGCCGGCATCAGCCCCCAGGCCTTCGCCCGATACTTCCTAGCGGCATTCGTGGTGCGCCAGTTCACGGTGGTGTGGGTGGTATATGCCTTCGAGGAGGACAATCTGCTGGGGCGGCTCTCTCCCCTGTTGCTGCAACCGCTGCCACTGGTCTGGCGCTATGCCGCTGCCCACCTTGCTGAGCAGGCCACCCGGCTGCCCTTCGTGATGGCGATGGTGGCGCTCTTTTTCCTGGCGGTCCCAGAGGCGGTATGGATCCCCTCGCCCGCTCGCCTGCTGCTGGCCCTGCTTGCCGCCCACCTGGGCTTCTGGCTGAATTTCCTGCTGCAGCACGCCATCACGATGCTCTGTTTCTGGAGTGAGCGGGCCAGTGCCCTGGAACGCTTTCTGTTCATGCCGTATCTCTTTCTTTCGGGCATGCTCGCTCCTCTGGATCTCTATCCCGAAGCGGTGCGTCGATTCGCCCTGCTGACCCCGTTCCCTTCGATGCTTTACGTTCCGGCCCAGCTCGCCTCCGGAGGTGCGATCGATGCGCTGGCAGCCTTTCGGACCGTAGCCCTCTGGCTGGCGGTATTGATTCCACTCAACCTGCTGCTGTGGCGCGCAGGCGTCCGCCGCTATGCGGCCATGGGTGGCTGATGGAACCGGCCTCCACCATCCGTCGCCATGCTCGCAGCATCGCCCGCTTCTGGTCGTCCTCCCTGGCGGCCGAGATGGAGTATCAGTTCAATCTGCTGATTGAGGTGGCGGCCACGCTGATCACCCTGGCGGGCAGCCTGTTCACGCTGTCGCTGTTCTTCGGTCGCGGCCAACAGCTGGGGGGATGGAGCTGGAATGCGGCCCTGGTGGTGCTGGGCATCTACACGCTGCTGAATGGATTTTCGAGCACCTTGCTACGGCCCAACCTCGGCAACCTGGTGAAACAGGTTCAGAGCGGTGGCCTCGACTTTGTGTTGCTCAAGCCGATGGATTCCCAGGTCTGGTTGTCGTTGCGCACCCTTTCTCCCTGGGGCCTGCCGGAGATGGTTCTCGGTCTTGCGCTGGTGGTGGTGGGAACGATCCGCTCCGGCGCCAAACCCGAAACCACCGCCTTGCTCACCGGAGGCCTGATGGTTCTGGCTGGCATCACCATTCTGTACAGCCTCTGGTTCGTGCTGGCGGCCACCAGCATCTGGTTCGTGAAGATCTGGAATGCCACCGAAGTGCTCCGCAGCCTGCTGGCCGCTGGGCAATTCCCCGTCAGTGCCTATCCCCCAGCGCTTCGGGTGGTGTTCAGCACCATTTTGCCGGTGGCCTTTCTCACTACCGTGCCAGCTGAGGCGATTCTGGGACTGGCCAGTGGCGGTTCATTGCTTGCAGGACTGGTTTTAGCGGGGTTGAGTGTGGTGGGTAGCCGAGCCCTCTGGAGGCTGGCCCTGCGCCACTACACTTCAGCTTCGAGCTGAGCCGGTTAGCTGAGTAAAAATTCTCGCTTGAAGCATCAGTGGCTTGGGCATTGAGCTGAAGTTGTCCCCACCAGCGGCGGATTGGCCTTTGAACCCTCACGGCTTGCCCGCCAGCGCCGGCTCGCGACTGTCCTGGGAGTCCGCTTTTCCCGGGGTTGTAGTGGAAGGGTGGGTCTTGGCTTCGGGCCGTTTCACTCGAATTCCGCCCTTGATCGCGCTCACAGCCTCCATCGCCTCAACTTGTTCGGGGCTGCGCACGGCACTGGCTACCGGGCTGTAGGAGGAAGGCGCCAGAGCTTGGCCCCGCAGCACGGCGGCGAGGGTGAGGAAGGTCAGCTTGAGCTGCTGCCAGGGATTCATCGCAACCACCCGCTTGTAGAGGTAGCTGTCGAAGGTGAGACGTTGCACATCCTTGTCGTCGCACATCTCGACGAAAGCTTCGCGGGCGGCGTCATTGCTGTAAAATATGTTCTGCAAAATCTCAAGAACCTTATAAGTGGGACCATATTTTTTGTCCCACTTTTTGATATATACCTTCAGATCGGCTTCCGTGGGAATGCGCTGCCCGCCCTGGCTGGCTGCCACGATCTCCTCGGCACACATGCGACCACTCTTCGCGGCGAAATAAATGCCCTCGCCGGAACTTTTTGTCACATAGCCGGCAGCATCTCCGACCAGTGCCATCCGCCCTACAACGCGGCGCGGCCGGGGATGTTCGGGAATCGGATGGGCTTCCACCTTGATCACTTCGCCCTTGAGAAGTCGATTGCTGGCTCGCTCGCGGATGCCCTGCTGCAGACCCTTAATCAGAGACTGGTTCTTCTGCATGGTGCCGGTTCCCACTGCCACATGGTCGTATTTCGGGAAAACCCAGGCGTAAAAATCGGGGGATACATCCGTTCCTACATACATTTCAGCTAAGTTTTCGTAGTATTTCATCTCTTCCGGCGGCAGCTTGATGCGCTCTTGGAAAGCGATGGCCACGTTGTAGTCGCCCGCATCCATCGCCTTGGCCACGCGACTGTTGGCACCATCGGCACCCACGATCAAATCCACTTCCAACATCCTGGTTTCACCGGTCGCTTCACCAGCGGCATAGTCGGAATAGGTGAGGGTGTAAGGGCCTTGCCGGTTCGCGCCGGTGTCGATCTTCGTGACCAGGCCATTGATCAGATGGGTCCCAAAGGAAGCGGCCCGATCGCGCAGGAAGGCATCCATCACCTCACGCCGGCACATACCGATGTATTCGTCATTGTTATCCAGATTGATGTCCACTTCCCGATTGGAGGGGGAAATCATCTTCATGTTCCGCACCTTGCGGTCGATGATCGACTCGGGAAGGTCGAATTCCGACACCATGCAAAGGGGGATCGCCCCACCACAGGGCTTGGCGTTATCCAGCTTCCGCTCAAAAAGCCAAGTTTCGATGCCGGCCTTAGCCAGAACTTCCGCAGCACAGGATCCGCTGGGGCCGCCCCCGACAACCGCAACGCGCAACATCTTGAAACTAACTCCAGACAAGGGTTCTCGCCCAGAAGCTAACACCGCTAACCCTCGTGTTGCCTGATGTTCGGCAGCAGCGTCATAGCATCAAGTCTGTCTCTCATCCCCGGCGTGTCCCCGCGAGCCACCGGCCGAGATTCCCGCCCGCGCGGCCCGGTCCCCGGCGCCCAGGCCCGGGAAGGGCGCCGCCCAGCCAGTTCAAGCGGGCGGGAGCCCGGGGGCCGGGGGGGCAGCGCAGCGGATATCCCTTTAGCCCGCCGAAGTCGCCCGCCGGTCGGCAGTCAATCGAGCCTCGCCAGCCGTTTTCGCTGGAGCCTGCTCGGCAGCCTGGTGGTGGGCTCCTTGGCCGTCGTGCTGGTTCTGGGGCCCCTGCGGCCCTGGTTGGTCCCGCCCCCGGTGGCGGGCCTGAACGCGAGATTGGCCGCCGATGGACGGTTACTCGGTCACTTTCCTTATCCCGAAGCCCCGGCCGCCAGCCTGGTTACCTTCGCGCCTGGGCTCGAGTTGAGAAAGGAGGCGGCCCGCCAGTTGCTTGCCATGCAGCGCGCCGCTGCGGCTGATGGGGTTCAACTCACAGTGATCAGTGCCTTCCGCAGCCTGGCCCTGCAGCGTCATCTCTTTTTTGAGGTGGGCGCCGAACGCAGCCAGAGCCCCGAGGAGCGCGCCCGAGTCAGTGCTCCGCCAGGGTTCTCCGAGCACAGCACGGGGTTCGCCGTGGATCTCGCCGATGGCCGCAGCCCCCAGACCAACCTCTCAACAAGCTTCGAAACCACCGATGCCTTCGCCTGGCTCCAGGCCAACGCCGTGCGATTCCATTTCCTGCTCTCCTTTCCTGCCAACAACCGCCAGGGGGTGAGCTACGAGCCCTGGCACTGGCGTTTTGTGGGGTCCACCGAGGCCTTGCGCCTGTTTGAACCAGCCCATCGCCTAAGCCCGACCCTCCCTTAACCGGGACGGGCTCAGACTGCTATAGAATCAAGAATCGCTTCAGAACTCCAGCTTCCTCCTTGCAGTGCCCATCTCTGGGATCTTCAAACCGGGGTGACGACAGGAGCTCAGGTCTCGATCCAGCAAGCGCAGCATTTTCTCCCGCTGCCACCTGCCCATGGATTAGGAGCGCGCGAACGCGGCGTCACTCGGTCAGACGCCATCACCCCCAACACTTGAGGACCCAGGCCCCATGAGCGGCGAAGCCAAAGGCGCCCAGATTCGCAATATCGCGATCATTGCCCACGTCGACCACGGCAAGACCACATTGGTGGATGCCCTGCTGACCCAGTCGGGAATCTTCCGCGAAGGTGAGGCGGTGCCGACCTGCATCCTCGATTCCAATGACCTAGAGCGGGAGCGCGGCATCACAATTCTTTCAAAGAATACCGCCGTTGATTACAACGGAATTCGCATCAATATCGTTGATACCCCCGGCCACGCCGATTTCGGTGGCGAAGTGGAACGGGTGCTGGGCATGGTGGATGGCTGTCTGCTGATCGTGGATGCCAATGAAGGGCCCATGCCCCAGACCCGCTTCGTGCTCAAGAAAGCCCTAGAGAAAGGTCTGCGTCCGATCGTGTTCGTGAACAAGATCGACCGCGCCCGAGTTGATCCTGAGCAGGCTGTCGACAAAGTTCTCGATCTCTTCATCGAGCTCGGAGCCGACGACGACCAGTGCGACTTCACCTACCTTTTCGGTAGCGGCATGGGTGGTTATGCAAAGCCCGACATGAAGACCGAGAGCGACACGATGAAGCCTCTCTTCGATGCCATCCTTCGCCATGTGCCGCCCCCGGTCGGCGATCCCAACAAGCCCCTGCAACTGCAGGTCACCACGCTCGATTACAGCGATTTTCTCGGTCGCATCATGATCGGCCGCATCCACAACGGCACCATTCGGGCCGGCCAGCCTGCTGCTTTGATTCGCGATGATGGCTCTATCAAGCGGGGTCGCATTTCCAAGCTGCTGGGCTTCCAGGGTCTGGCGCGGGTCGAGATTGAGCAGGCGAGTGCCGGCGATTTGGTGGCCGTGGCTGGATTTGATGAGGTCAACATCGGCGAGACCATTGCCTGTCCTGACCACCCCGAAGCCCTGCCCCTGATCAAGGTGGATGAACCCACGTTGCAGATGACCTTCGTGGTCAACGACTCCCCCTTCGCCGGCAAGGAAGGGAAGTTTGTGACCAGCCGCCAGATCCGCGATCGCCTCCAGAAGGAATTGCTCACCAATGTGGCCCTGCGGGTGGAAGACACCGATTCGCCGGACCGTTGGGCTGTCAGCGGCCGGGGCGAGCTACACCTCGGCATCTTGATTGAAACCATGCGCCGGGAGGGCTTCGAGTTCCAGGTCAGCCAGCCTCAGGTGATCTACCGCACCATCGATGGCAGCCCTAACGAACCCTTTGAAACCCTTGTTCTGGATGTGCCGGAAGAGTCAGTGGGCACCTGCATTGAAAAGCTCGGCATCCGTAAAGGCGAGATGCAGAACATGGAAAACACCAACGACGGCCGTACCCAGCTGGAATTCGTTGTTCCTTCCAGGGGCCTGATTGGCTTCCGCGGCGACTTCATCCGTGCCACCCGCGGTGAGGGAATCATGAGCCACTCTTTCCTCGATTACCGCCCAATGCAGGGTCACTTCGACACCCGCCGTAATGGGGTTCTGATTGCCTTCGAGGAGGGAACCGCCACCTTCTATGCCCTCAAGAATGCCGAGGATCGCGGCCAATTCTTCATCACCCCCACCACCAAGGTGTACAAGGGGATGATCATCGGCGAAAACAACCGCCCTCAGGATATGGAGATCAACGTTTGCAAGGCCAAGCAGCTCACCAACATCCGCTCAGCCGGTGCTGAGGAACTCGACACCCTCCAAGCCCCTGTCCAGATGACCCTTGAGCGGGCCCTGGAGTACATCGGCCCCGACGAAATGCTGGAGGTCACCCCCGAATCGATTCGGTTGCGAAAGCTGCCGGCCCGCAAACCCGCCAAGCGCTGAATCCCTTGAACGACTTGGTCGGCGAGCCTGGTCTGGCCGGCGACCCCCGCCTGCTGGAAGCTGTGCAGCAATTCAACCAAGGCGATTGGTATGCATGCCACGATGGCTTCGAAGCCCTCTGGCACGAAACCCTGGAGCCCGAGCGCACGGAGCTCCAGGGCATTCTCCAGATTGCTGTTTCTCATCTGCATCGCGAGCGGGGCAACCTCCGCGGGGCCACCGTGCTGCTCGGGGAAGGGCTAGGGCGGTTATCACCCTGCGGTGATGGCGCCCTCGGCTTCGACCTTGACGAGCTCCGCAGCAACAGCGCCCGATTCCTAGATGCCCTCCAGCAGCAACGACAGCTGGACGACCTTCCCGCTCCCAAGTTGCGGCCAGCCTCCCCGCAGGGGCCACCGGTAGATTGACTCGCCTGGTCGAGTTTTCGATTTTCATCCCCTTGCCGTCACCCAAGCGCGCCATAACAGCGGTTCCGGGGCCAAGGGCTGGCGCTTTGCTGCTGGCCCTGGGTCTCCTGGTCTGGCCCTCTCCATCCAGGCTTTCTCGGGCCCAGGCCCAGTCGGGTGGTCTCTCCACCCCTGCAGCCCCCCTCCTGCCCAGGCCCCAGGGTGCGCCGGCCGGTGAGGCAAGCCCGCCAGCAACCCGCGCCGGAGCAGCAATCCAGTCGGCCGATACCGCTGTCCCTGCTGCGGGGGCTGGCATGGTCACGATCGAGTCGGATCGCCAGCAGGCTGACAACCGCACGGGCATCGTCACGGCCACTGGCAATGTGCGGATCGTTTATCCAGAGAAGGGGATGGTGGCCACCGCACGCCAGGCCCAGTTCTTCTCAAGGGAAGAGCGCCTGGTGCTTAGTGGTGATGTGGAGGTGGTGGATGCCGACGGTCAGCGAATCAGGGCCGAACGTCTGGTGTATTTGCTCAGCAGCGAGCGGCTCCAGGCTGAACCAGCTTCGGGCCGGCAAGTGCTCAGCAAGATCCGGCTTCAATCGCCCTCCGCTCCGGCAGCCCGCCCGCCGATGCCATGAGCCTGAATCTGGATCAGGTGGGGATCACCCTCGGGGGCCGCACCCTCGTGAATGGGGTGAGTGTGGTGCTTCATCCAGGTGAAGTCGTAGGCCTGCTCGGGCCCAATGGCGCCGGCAAGACCACCACCTTCAACATCACCACCGGTCTGTTGCGGCCCGACCGAGGTGATGTTCGCCTCGATGGTCTCTCGGTCACCCGATTGCCGATGCCGAAGCGAGCCCGTCTCGGAATCGGCTATCTCCCCCAGGAGGCCAGTGTGTTCCGCTCCCTGACGGTGCGTGAGAACCTCCAGCTGGCCCTGCAAGAAAGCGGCACGCCCACCTCCTTGAGGCGAGAGCGGCTGGACAGCCTCATCCAGGATTTCCACCTGATGCCTTTTCAGCACCGCAAGGGTTATCAGTTATCCGGCGGAGAACGCCGCCGCTGTGAGGTTGCCCGTGCCCTGGCCGTGGGAGAGAGGGGCCCCCGCTATCTGCTGCTCGATGAACCCTTTGCTGGTGTCGATCCCCTGGCGGTGGCCGATCTTCAGGCCCTCATCGATGGTCTGCGCACCCGGGGCATGGGTGTGCTGATCACCGACCACAACGTGCGGGAGACTCTGGCCATTACCGATCGCGCTTACATCCTCACCGAGGGCAGGATCCTGGCCTCCGGTAGCTCCGAAGCCATGGCCAGGGATCCGCTGGTGCGGCGCCATTATCTCGGCGAGGCTTTCCAGCTTTGACTGCCTTCACCCGTCTCCAGAAACTGCAACGCTCCATTCCCATGGAGCGGTTGGCCTCTCAGGTTCGATGGAACCGGATTCCCTTGATGGATCGCTGGTTGGTCAACGAGTTGCTGGGCCCGTTGCTGTTCGGGATCGCCGCCTTCACCGCCGTTTCTCTTTCGGTGGGGGTGGTGTTCGAGCTTGTGCGACGGGTTGCCGAGTCGGGTCTGCCTCTGTTGGCGGCCATGCAGGTGCTGCTCCTGCGCTTGCCGGGTTTTTTGGTGCTCGCCTTTCCGATGGCCACCTTGATGGCCACCCTGTTGGCCTACAGCAGTCTTTCTGGAAACAGTGAACTCACGGCCCTACGCAGCGTGGGAGTTTCCACCAGCCGCATGGTGCTGCCGGCCCTCGTGTTATCGCTGCTGATGAGCCTGCTCACCTTCCTGTTCAACGACCTGATCGTGCCGAAGGCCAATCTCGCCGCCACCAACACATTGGAGGTGGCCCTCGGCAAGGCTCTCACCACCGAAACAGGCAACAATGTTCTGTATTCTCGCTTTGGACGCATCAAGCAACTCGAAGGAGAGAGCATCAAGCAGCTCACCCATCTCTTCTATTCGCGTAAGTATTTACAGGGACAGATGCTGGATGTCACCGTGATTGATTTTTCCAGAGGAGGCCAGCGGCAGATGCTCACAGCTGAAAGTGGGCGCTGGAATGAATCCCAGGGAATGTGGGAATTCAGTAACGGACATATCGTGAATCTCGATGATGCTTCGGGCACCACCACCTCGGCTCAGTTTGACCGCTATCTCTATCCACTGAGCCGCAATCCCGTGGATGTGGCCAAGATTCCCACCGATCCCGGTGCCATGACCGTGGGCCAGGCTCGCCGGGCAGAGAGGCTCTACGAGGAAGCCGGCAACGCCAAAGAGGCCCGCCGCATGCGGGTGCGGATCCAAGAGAAGTTTGCTTTTCCGGCGATCTGCCTGGTGTTCGGCCTAATCGGCAGCAGCCTTGGGGTGAGACCCTACAACCGAACCAGCCGCAGCCAGGGATTCGGGATCAGTGTGCTGCTGATTTTTGGCTATTACCTGATGTCCTTCATCTTCAGCTCGCTCGGCATTTCCGGAACCCTGGTTCCGCTTCTGGCCGCCTGGTCCCCCGTGCTGATCGGCATGGCGGGAGGCCTCCATCTGCTGCGGGTGGCCAGCCGGTGACCCGCCCTGCGGAGCTTCGCCGCAGCCTCGGTCACGCGGCAGAGTGAGCAACAGTTGAGTTTATGTGGTGAACGATCCGGTCCTGGCCCTTGGGCTCCTCGCCTTTGTTCTGCTGCTCTTGGTGCTGCCCCTCTCCTTCTGGGCCCTGAGTGGCGACCGCAACAGCCCCTGGGTGCGCCTGCTGGTGGCGGCTGCCAATCTCTGCCTGACGGCCCAGTTGGTGCTGCGCTGGTGGGAGTCAGGCCATTTCCCGATCAGCAACCTCTACGAATCCCTCTGTTTCCTGGCCTGGGGCTGCACGCTGGTGCAACTGCTGGTGGAGCGCAGTTGGCCCAGTCCCCTCGTGCCGGCGGCGGCCACACCGATGGCCCTGGGCTGTGTGGCTTTTGCCAGTTTTGCCCTGCCGGAACGGCTGCAGGAGGCCTCACCCCTGGTGCCGGCCCTACGATCCAGTTGGCTGGTGATGCACGTGAGTGTGATCATGCTCAGCTATGCGGCCCTGTTGGTGGGTTCGCTGTTGTCGGTGGCCGTTCTGCTCGTCGACCGCGAGGGCGAGCTGGAGTTACGCAGCAGTTCGATCGGCAGCGGCGGTTATCGGCAGGCGACTGCGGCCGCCGCGGGGGGGGGCGAGCTTGAACTGACCACCGGCCACTTCCGTCTCAGCGAACAGCTCGACAGTCTTAGCTATCGCACGATCACGGTGGGTTTTCTGCTGCTCTCCGTGGGCCTGGTGAGTGGAGCCGTGTGGGCCAATGAAGCCTGGGGCAGCTGGTGGAGCTGGGATCCCAAGGAGACCTGGGCCCTGATCTGCTGGCTGGTGTATGCCGCCTATCTTCACACCCGCCTGATCCGCGGTTGGCAGGGACGCCGCCCGGCGGTGGTGGCGGCGATTGGCTTGGTGGTCATCGCCGTGTGCTACATCGGAGTGAATTTGCTAGGGATCGGTCTCCATAGCTATGGCTGGTTCTTCGGAGACGCCTGAGTTTGCCAATAATGTCTGGGATTGCGGATATACCTCCGGCTCCTCGGTCATCCTTCATATGAGTGCTTGAGGGCACCTCGAAAAATCAGCTATCTAAAGACTTATTTCCCAAGCTAGGGCTGATGCGGGAATGAGCCTCAATTGCTGCATCCCGCTGGAACTCGAATTTTCGAGGTACCTTTAGGACTGATCTTGCTCTAGTTTAAAGTGGTTAACTTAAAGACTTTCATCACTCCAAGATTTTCCCGTTCCCTTAAGAATGTGGCATTGGGTGTTGCAGGATCTGCCTCGGTGCTCGTTTTCTCTCAAGTCCCTTCTGCTAAGGCATTGCCTGAAACGGGTCCGGCTATCGGGTTCAATAAGCCAGCAACCGAAGGTAAAGTAGACAGCCCCCCCTATGTTCTAGGTTATCATTTCACTACTGATTTCGATCGAAAGCTTGTACGTTTAGGAATATACAAACCAAAGCAAGGTGGAGTTCATCGGAAATTTGAAGATGATCACTCTGTGGGAATTTGGAATTTTTCTGATTCTCTCAGTCCCAAGCTTGTTTGGAGCCAAGACCTATCAAAAAGTTTATCATGTGACGACTCTTTGCCATATTTCTGCTGGTATGATATCGCTGACGGACCCAAGCTAAAGCAAAATCTTGATTATGTTGCGGCAGCAACATGGGGCGATGAGCCTTCTCCCGTTAGGATGCCAATGGATGACGTTGATGTTCTCATTTCAGGCTTTAAGTTGAATACAACAGCCTCTACCCAGCAAGGTGCAGTGCCAGGCCCAAGCTTACTTGTTGATCTTAATAATCCAGATTTTATACCAACAGAAAGTTCATTTCTGCTAGAAAAAGGCTTCATTACCTTGAATCTTTCATTTGAAACTTCACCTACTCTTCAAACCCCTGCTCCACTTCCCTTGATAGGCGCTGCCGCAGCTTTCGGATGGAGTCGGAAAATTCGCCGCAGGATCAACCGATCCACTTGAGTCTTTTCTTAATTTCTTCAGAGAATGAAAAAGCCCCGTCAACATGCGGGGATTTTTAATTGGTAAGACTCTTGTTAAACAGAGAAGATGCCTTCAATTTGATAGCGAACCATCAGTCAGGACGCTTGCTTTTGCGGATCCCTTCAATGGCGGCGGCATAATCAGCCTGACCGAAAACCCCCGAACCGCTCACAATGGCGTTCGCACCGGCCTCGATCACCTGCCAAGCATTGCCTCCTTTAATACCACCATCCACTTCGATCCAGGGATCCAAGCCCCGCTCATCACACATCCGGCGCAGGTCGCGGATCTTGTCCACCTGGGAGGGGATAAAACTCTGGCCTCCAAAGCCGGGGTTCACGCTCATGATCAGCACCAGATCGCAAAGTTCCAGGCAGTACTCCAGGCTGCTCAGCGATGTGCTGGGGTTGAGCACAGCCCCGGCAAGCTTGCCCAGGTCCTTGATCTGGCTGAGATTGCGGTGCAGATGCGGGCAAGCTTCCACTTGCACCGAGATGATATCGGCGCCGGCCTTGGCGAAATCCGCCACATACCTCTCCGGTTCCACGATCATCAGATGTACGTCCAATGGCTTGGTGGTCACCGGGCGCAGGGCCTCTACGATCAAAGGCCCGATCGTGATGTTGGGCACGAAGCGTCCGTCCATCACGTCCACATGGATCCAATCAGCCCCAGCGGCATCCACAGCCCGCACGTCCTCGCCCAGCCGGGAGAAATCGGCCGAGAGAATCGAGGGGGAAATCACCAGAGGCTTGGTGCTCATGATGGCCGCGGGGTTACAGGTGGCGCGATTGTACGGGCTGGTCGCACCGTGCTCGCTGATACGATGACGCCGCTCTGGGACCGGGAGGTCCTGCAGTTGTCAGGGACCTGAGCGGATTCGGCGGCCCTTGGCCCCGCTCCACCAAGGAACCACCGACCGGGCATCCAACCAGTCGCCTTCTCGCCTGGTTCGCCCTGCGCCCCTACCCACTAACCAACCGCCGGACCGCTGTGGATCGCACTCTCATCCAGGAAATTCTTGAGGTCGTTGAACAGGCCGCCATCGCCTCCGCCGAACTCACCGGTCTGGGCCAGAAGGATGAGGCCGATGCCGCCGCCGTGGAGGCCATGCGGAAGCGCATGGGCCAGATCCAGATGCAGGGGCGGATCGTAATCGGTGAAGGTGAGCGGGATGAGGCCCCGATGCTTTACATCGGCGAAGAAGTGGGTAGCGGCACCGGACCCGGAGTCGACTTCGCTGTCGATCCCTGTGAAGGCACCAACCTCTGCGCCAACAATCAGCGTGGCTCCATGGCCGTGCTCGCCGCCTCGGACCGCGGCGGTCTGTTCAACGCCCCTGACTTCTACATGAAAAAGCTGGCGGCGCCTCCGGCCGCCAAGGGCAAGGTGGACATCCGCAAATCAGCCACCGAAAACATCGCCATTCTCAGCGAGGCACTCGGAATACCCGCCAGCGACCTGGTGATCGTGGTGATGGACCGTGCCCGCCACAAGGACCTGATCGCCGAGATCCGCTCCACAGGAGCCCGGGTGCAGCCGATTTCCGATGGTGATGTGCAGGCCGCCATCGCCTGCGGTTTTGCTGGCACCGGCACCCACTGCCTGATGGGCATCGGTGCCGCCCCGGAAGGCGTGATCTCAGCGGCAGCCATGCGGGCCCTCGGCGGTCACTTCCAGGGTCAGCTCGTCTACGACCCGGCCGTGGCCCAGACCAAGGAATGGGAGGGGCTCACCCGTGAGGGGAACCTCGCCCGGCTGGCGGAGATGGGAATCAGCGATCCCGACAAGATCTATGAGGCCGAGGAACTCGCTTCCGGGGAGAACGTGGTGTTTGCCGGTAGTGGCATCACCGATGGCCTGCTCTTCGATGGTGTGAAGTTTGAGAAGGATTTCATCCGCACCAGCTCCCTGGTGATCAGCACCCTCGACGGAACAGCGCGCTTCACCGATACGGTGCATATCAAACCCGGTGCCCAGACCATCGCGCTGCGCTGATCGCCAGCTCCGATGCCTCCGCACCTGCACGTGAGCTCGCCTCCATGCACATAGCCGTTGTCGGCCTCAGTCATCGAACGGCTCCAGTGGAGATCCGCGAGCGGTTGAGCATCCCCGAGCAAAGCCTAGAAGCCTCGCTTCTGCGGCTCCGCTCCGACGAACAGGTGCTGGAGGCCTCCATCCTCAGCACCTGCAACCGGCTTGAGATCTACACACTGCTGCGCCATCCCGATGATGGGATCGAAGCCGTGGGATCTTTTCTCACCCAGGTCTCCGGTCTCAGCCTTGAAGAGCTCGGCCCCCATCTGTTCACCTACCACCACGAGGAGGCCGTGGCTCACCTGCTGCGAGTGGCGGCCGGCCTCGACAGCTTGGTGCTCGGGGAGGGGCAAATCCTCTCCCAGGTGAAGAAGATGGTGCGCCTCGGCCAGGAATACCGCTCTGTAGGGCCCATCCTGAATCGCCTGCTGAACCAGGCCGTCAGCACCGGCAAGCGGGTTCGCACGGAAACCAACCTGGGAACCGGTGCGGTGTCGATCTCCTCGGCCGCCGTGGAACTGGCCCAACTGAAGGTGGGCCAGGCCCGTGGCCTCGATGAGCTGGTGAGCCTGGAGCACCAGCAGGTGGCCGTGGTCGGAGCAGGCCGCATGGCCCGGCTGCTGCTGCAGCATCTTCAGTCGAAGGGCTGTCGGGGTTTGGTGCTGCTCAACCGCACCGTGGCCCGTGCTGAGGCTCTGGCCGCCGATTTCCCCGAACTCCCGGTGCAGTGCCGCCCGCTCACGGATCTCGACCACTGTCTCAGCACCTGCTCCCTGGTGTTCACCAGCACCGCCGCCGAGGAGGCGGTGATCACGGCCTCCCGGCTGGAGCACCTCAACCGCAGGTCCAGCCTGATGCTGATCGACATCGGCGTTCCCCGGAACATCAGCTCCGACGTGAGCCAGTTGGCTGGGGTCGAATCCTTCGATGTCGATGACCTGCAGGAGGTGGTGGCCCGCAACCAGGAGGCCCGGCGCGAGATGGCCGCCGAGGCCGAGGGGCTGCTGCGGGAGGAATCCCGCCTGTTTCTCGAATGGTGGGACGGTCTGGAGGCCGTTCCCCTGGTCAACAAACTCCGCCTGCAGCTCGAGGAGATCCGAGAGCAGGAGCTCCAGAAGGCCCTAAGCCGCATGGGACCCGACCTCTCAGCCAGGGAGCGCAAGGTGGTCGAGGCCCTTAGTAAGGGGATCATCAACAAGATCCTCCACACCCCGGTGACCCATCTGCGTGCACCCCAGCCACGCCAGCAGCGCCACCTGGCCATGAAGGTGCTGCGGGAGCTCTTCGAGCTCTCCGACAGCGATTCTCTCCTCTGATCTCCCCCAGCCATCGATGACTAACCCCCGGCTACGAAGTGTCGCCGACACTCGCCGCATTCCACCCCATTCCTGTACGGTCTGCCCTGCGCCTGTGAGAGGAGAACATTGATGAAAAGAGTACTGGCGATCATCCTTGGAGGAGGCGCGGGAACCCGCCTTTATCCCCTTACCAAGACGAGGGCGAAGCCCGCAGTGCCTTTGGCAGGTAAATACAGGCTGATTGATATCCCGATCAGCAACTGCATCAACTCTGAGATTAATAAAATCTATGTCTTAACCCAGTTCAACAGCGCCTCGCTCAACCGTCATCTGACGATGAGCTACAACCTCTCCGCCGGCTTCGGTCAGGGTTTTGTGGAGGTGCTTGCCGCCCAGCAAACCCCGGACAGCCCGAGCTGGTTCGAGGGCACGGCCGATGCGGTGCGCAAATATCAATGGCTGTTTCAGGAGTGGGATGTCGACCACTACCTGATCCTCTCCGGCGATCAGCTGTACCGAATGGATTACAGCAAGTTCGTGCAGCATCACGTCGAAACCGGCGCCCAGCTGTCCGTGGGAGCCCTGCCGGTCGATGCCGCCCAGGCCGAGGAATTCGGACTGATGCGAACCACGGCCGACGGCCGCATCCGGGAATTCCGGGAAAAGCCCAAGGGCCAATCACTTGAGGCGATGCGGGTGGATACCCAGAGTCTGGGGCTGTCGGCTGATGAAGCCAGCCGCCGACCCTTCCTTGCCTCAATGGGCATCTATGTGTTCAGCCGCGATACCCTGTTTGATCTGCTGAACTCCAATCCAGGCGCCACCGATTTCGGCAAGGAAATTATTCCCGCCTCCTTGGAGCGCGGTGATAATCTCCAGAGTTTTCTATTCAACGATTATTGGGAAGACATCGGCACCATCGGTGCTTTCTTTGAGGCCAATCTGGCCCTCACCGAACAGCCAAATCCTGCCTTCTCCTTCTACGACGAAAAGTTTCCCATTTATACCCGCCCCCGTTACCTGCCCCCCAGCAAGCTGCAGGATGCCCAGGTCACCCAATCGATCATCGGCGAGGGGTCTCTGCTCAAGGCCTGCAGCATTCACCACTGCGTGCTGGGGGTTCGGACCCGAGTTGAAGATGAGGTGGTGCTGCAGGACAGCCTGGTGATGGGGGCCGATTATTTCGAGTCAATGGAAGAGCGCTTGTTGCTACGAGAACGCGGTGGTATACCGATCGGAGTGGGACGGGGTACCACGGTAAAGCGGGCGATTCTCGATAAGAACGTGAGGATTGGAGACAATGTCACGATTATCAACAAAGATCGTGTTGAAGAAGCTGATCGCCCCGAACTCAATGTCTACATCCGTAACGGCATCGTTGTCGTGGTGAAAAACGGAACCATTCCCGATGGCAGTGTGATCTGATCCTGACAGGGATCCCTTCCACCCGGCACGATCCGGCCACCCTGTCCACACTGGGGTGTACGGATTTCTGCCCAGCCCCATGAGCAAGGCGCATTTCGGCCTGATCGGTCTCGGTGTGATGGGGGAGAACCTCGTCCTCAACGCGGAGCGAAACGGCTTTTCAAGTGTGGTGTTCAACCGCACCTACGCCAAAACCCAGGAGTTTCTTGCCGGCCGAGGGGCCGGTAAGCAGATCATCGGAGCCGAAACGCTACCCGAATTCGTGGCGGCTCTTGATCGTCCGCGCCGCATCCTGGTGATGGTGAAGGCAGGTCAGCCGGTGGACGACATGATCGCCACCCTGTCGCCTCTGCTAGAGGAGGGCGATCTGCTCATCGATGGCGGAAATTCTCTCTACACCGACACCGAGCGTCGCGTCAAGGAGCTCGAGAGCAAGAGCTTCGGTTTCATCGGCATGGGGGTTTCCGGTGGCGCCAAGGGGGCCCTGGAGGGGCCGAGCATGATGCCCGGGGGCACCAAGGCCGCCTACGACGCGATCGAGTCCCTGGTCCGCAAGATGGCGGCCCAGGTGGAGGACGGCCCCTGCGTGACCTACATCGGCCCTGGCGGTGCCGGCCACTTCGTGAAGACCGTGCACAACGGCATCGAATACGGCATCGAGCAGATCCTGGCCGAGGCCTACGACCTGATGAAGCGCCTGGCGGGCCTCGATGGCACCGCCATGGCCGACGTGCTGGCCGCTTGGAATGGCACCGAGGAGCTCGCCTCCTTCCTGGTGGAGATCACTGAGGTGTGTCTGCGCACCAAGGACCCCGAATCAGGCAGTGATCTGGTGGAGTTCATCGTGGATGCCGCCGGACAGAAGGGTACGGGCCTGTGGACCGTGGAGAGCGCCCTGAACATGGGCGTGCCCGTGCCCACGATCTACGCGGCCCTCAACGCACGCGTGCTCAGTTCCCTGCGCCCGCAGCGGCTGGCGGCCGAGCCTCTGCTCACCGCCACGGCCAGTGGCTCCTGGGATCTGGGCGATCCCGCCAGCGGCCCCCTGATGGATGCCACGGTGCTGGCCTGCATCGCCAGCTATGCCCAAGGGATGGCCCTGCTCCAGGAGGCCTCCAACCTGCACGACTACAAGCTCGACATGGCCGCGATCGGCCAGATCTGGAAGGGGGGCTGCATCATCCGGGCCCGCCTCCTGCAACGCATCCAGAACGCCTACACCTCAAAGGCCGATCTTCCCAACCTGATGGTGGATCCCTGGTTCCTGGATCAGGTGAACCGCCGTCTGCCCGGCCTGCGGGCGGTGGTGGCCAGTGCCGCGGCGGCGGGCATTCCCGTGCCCTGCTACAGCAGCACCCTCGACTACATCACGAGCTATTTCAGTGGCCGCCTGCCCCAGAACCTGGTACAGGCGATGCGCGATTGCTTCGGCTCCCACACCTACGAGCGCACCGACCGCTCCGGCAGTTTCCACACCGAATGGCTGACATGACCTCTTACCGGATCTCGGTGGCCTCCAGTGCCGACGACCTGGCCCGCCAGTGCGCCGAGCAGATCGCTGCCGTGATCGACCTCGCCCTGGCCGAACGGGATCGCGCCCAGATCGCGCTGGCCGGTGGCGAGACCCCGAAGGCGGCCTATCGCCTGCTGGGAGCGGAGCACCTGGCTTGGGATCGCGTTGATGTGTTGCTGGGTGATGAGCGCTGGGTGAGCCGGGAGGATCCCTCCAGCAACGCCCGCATGCTCGCGGAAACGTTGCTGGCCCGTGAACCGGGCAGCCGGGCCAGGTTCCATCCGGTGCCCACCGAGCTGGCCGATCCTGAGGCCAGTGCCACGGCCTACGCGGCCCTGCTCAAGTCGTTGTGTCCAGGTGATCCACCCCGCTTCGATCTGATCCTGCTGGGCCTCGGCGACGATGGCCACACCGCCTCCCTGTTCCCCGGAACTGCCGCCCCTGCCGTGCGGGATCGACCGGTGACGATCGGAGAGGGCAAGGGGCTGCCCCGCATCACCCTCACGGCGCCGGTGCTCTCAGCCGCCCGCCGGGTTGTGTTCCTCGTGAGCGGCGCCGGCAAGCGTCAGGCCCTCGGCCGCCTGCTCGATCCCAAGGAACCGGCCGATCGCACCCCGGCGCGCCTGGTGAGCCCAGAGGAGGAGGTGCTGATCCTGACGGACCAGGCCGCCGCCGAAGGCCTGACCTGAGCGATATCACAATGGGGCCTGATGGGACCGTTCCGTGATGCAGCCTGAAGGGAAGCTGGTGGTGGCCGGCGATGGCTTCGTCGGTTGGCATGCCCTCAACGACACGATCATGGGGGGGCGGAGCAGCGGCAGCTGCAACGTGAGCCAGGCCGGTCTGCACTTCTCGGGGGAACTGATCGAACAGGGCGGTGGCTTTGTGAGCGTGCGCTCCCCCCTGTTTTCGCCACCGCTTGATCTCTCTGGTTTCGCTGCGCTTCGCCTTGATCTGGCCGGCCATGGCCGCCGCTACAAGCTGGCGGTGGCCTGTGCCGATGGGGTGGCGGGTCTCACCGAGCTGATTCCGGGGGGCCTGCGCTGGGTGCATGAATTCGGCACCGAGCTGGAGGGCTACAGCAGCGTGCGGATCGGCTTTGATCAGCTCACGCCTTCGGTGCGCGCCCAGCCGATCGAAAAGCTGCCGATGGGGCTGCCCCTGCGCCTTGATGCGTCCCGCATCACCCGCCTGCAACTGCTCCACTCCAAGTTCGATGATGCGGGGGGGCTCAACCCGGGCTTCCGACCTGGGCCGATCGATCTGGAGCTGCGGGCCATCTACGCGGTGAACTGACCTTCGGGCTGCGGAATCGACACCGATCGGCCAGCCTGTTGGGAGTGAGCGCCGTACGGCGACTGCAGAATGGAATGGGCCGATTCCGATCCCCTGGGGCCTGGTTGGCCCGATGAGTTGGCCGGGGTGAACGCCGATCTGGCCCAGTTGGTGGCGGCGGCGGCTGATCTGTGCCGCAAACCGCTACGTCATGGCGTTGTGCTCACCAGCCGGCCGGATGACCCCGATTGCAGCCTGGAGCTGGAGGTGCGCAATGCCCAGGGGGAACGCCTGCCGGAGCAC
This sequence comes from Cyanobium sp., assembly GCA_014191755.1. GTDB lineage: Bacteria > Cyanobacteriota > Cyanobacteriia > PCC-6307 > Cyanobiaceae > Cyanobium. Next base: position 73,591 of record BJHE01000001.1, on the reverse strand, counting down.
GATCTTGAACTGGAGATCTTCCGCAGCGGCAGCGAGACCAGCGCCCGCCTCCATCTCACCCTGGCCTGGCGCCTGGATGACAGCCTGCCCATGCTCTGGCAGGGCAACCACCCGGTATGGATGGATGCTATGGGACTCCGCTGTGAGCGTCCCGCCGATGGAGCGCCGCTGGAGGCCCTGGCCAGGAGGCTCCGGGCCCTGCTCGACGCAGACTTCTGAGTGCTCCGCTCAGCTTCTCCGCTCAGCCTTGGTCGGTGACCGCACCCAGGCTGCTGCTGCTCACCAGGCGGGCATATTTACCGAGCACACCGGTGCGGTATCGGGGTTCGGGCCTCACCCAGAGGGCGCGGCGGCGCTCCAGTTCGGCATCATCAACATTGAGCTGAATCACCAGTTGTTGGGCATCTACGGTGATGCTGTCGCCCTCCTGCACCAGGCCGATCGTGCCGCCCACAGCGGCCTCCGGCGCCACGTGGCCCACCACCATGCCGTAGGTGCCGCCAGAGAAGCGGCCATCGGTGATCAGGGCCACCTTGTCGCCGAGGCCTTCGCCGATGATCGCGGCGGTGGGAGCGAGCATCTCGCGCATGCCAGGTCCGCCAACCGGGCCCTCATAGCGGATCACCACCACATCCCCTTCGCGGATCTGTTTGGCGAGGATCGCGGCGAGGGCCTCCTCCTCGCTCTCGAACACCCGGGCCGGGCCGGTGAGCACCGGCGTTTTCACACCACTGATCTTCGCCACGCTGCCCTCGCTGGCGAGGTTGCCCTTGAGGATCGCCAAGTGTCCCTTGGTGTAGAGCGGGTTACTCAGCTGCCGAATCACGTCCTGGCCGGCGGGTGGTTCGGAGGGCACCTCCGCCAGCACCTCCCGCAGGCTGCGGCCTTCCACGGTGCGGCAGTCGCCGTGGAGCAGGCCGGCATCGAGCAGCAGCCTCATCACCTGGGGGATGCCGCCGGCCCGGTGCAGATCCACGGTCACGTAACGGCCGCTGGGCTTGAGGTCGCAGATCACCGGCACCCGCTGGCGGATGGCCTCGAAATCGTCGATGTTGAGCGGCACGCCGGCGGTGCGGGCCACCGCCAACAGGTGCAGCACGGAATTGGTGGAGCCCCCCACCGCCATGATCACGCTGATGGCGTTCTCAAACGCTTCGCGGGTCATCAGGTCGCGGGGGCGGATGCCCTTGGCGATCGCCTCGACCAGCACCTCGGCGCTACGGGCGGCGCTGTCGGCCTTCTCCGGATCTTCGGCCGCCATGGTGGAGCTGTAGGGCAGGCTGAGGCCCATCGCCTCGAAGGCAGCGCTCATCGTGTTGGCGGTGAACATGCCGCCGCAGCTGCCGGCACCGGGACAGGCGTTCTTCTCGATCGCGGTGAGCTGGGCCTCATCGATCCGGCCGCCGCTGTACTGACCCACCGCCTCAAAGGCGCTTACCACAGTGAGATCGCAGGCGCCGAGCTTGCCGGGCTTGATCGTGCCGCCGTACACGAACACCGAGGGGATGTTCATGCGGGCCATCGCCAACATGGCGCCGGGCATGTTCTTGTCGCAGCCGCCCACCGCCAGCAATCCGTCCATGCTCTGCGCGTTGCAGGCGGTCTCGATCGAATCGGCGATCACCTCGCGGCTCACTAGCGAATACTTCATTCCCTCGGTGCCCATCGAGATGCCATCGCTCACGGTGATCGTGCCGAACATCTGCGGCATCGCACCGGCCAGCAGGGCCGCCTGCTCGGCGCGGCGGGCCAGGTCGTTGAGCCCCATGTTGCAGGGGGTGATGGTGCTGTAGCTATTGGCAATGCCGATGATCGGCTTATTGAAATCGTCGTCGCCGAAACCCACGGCCCGCAGCATGGCGCGGTTTGGAGACCTCTGGATCCCCTGGGTGATGGCGGCGGAGCGCAACATGGCGACGGCGGTCGGGTTGTGAGGAAAGCTACCGACCGATGAGACCCGGCACAGGATCAGGGCAAGGGCTGGAGCTGCTCCAGCTGGCGGCGCACCTCATCGATGGCCTTGTTGAGCTGTTGCACCCGCTCCTGCAGCAGGGGATCGACCGACGTGGCGGCCGGGGTGGGCTGGAAGGCAGCCCGGGGCTGAAGATCAGCAGGAGCGGCCGGCTGGCGAGGCGCTTTTAGCCGCAGGGGCTGGGGCAGGCGACTCTGCCGGCGACGATCCGCCTCGCTGAGCAGCCACCAACCCAGGCCAGCTGCCCCGAGCACGGCTCCACCGAGGGCGCTCAGCAACAGGCCGCTACCGGAGCTGGCTGGGCGTTGCCGTGGATCAGCCATGACTGGATCGGAGCATCTTCTTCACCCTAGGGAAGCCAGGCCCTCGATCCCACGGAAGCGGAGGTCGGCATCCCCGAATCCAGGCACAATTCGGCCGTGGCCATCCACATCGGCGTCTATGCAGGCGCAGTAGAGCGTCAGATCACTCCATCGCTCGCCAAGGACCTTCAGCCCCGGTGCCGCCGCCAGCAGGGAGATGATCCGAAGCCGTTCACCCTGCACCCCTTGCTGGGCGAGCCGCTCAAGCACAAGCATCAGACCATCGGCGGCGGTGATCTCGGGAACGAAGAGCAGAACGCCAACCCGATCGCCGATGGCATCGGGCAGGCCGATGATCCGCCCCTTCTCCTCGATCCACAGAGGCGCCAGCGCGGAAGCCGGCAAAACGGTGCGGGCCCCTTCCCATAAACCCAGGCCTGCCGGGAGCAGGGGAAGAGCCAGCAGAGGGATGGTGGCATCCACCACCTGGCCCTCCGTGGTGGCCAGCTGGGTCTGCACCGCCACGACCCTCTGGGGCAACCAGTCCCTCAAGGCCTCATAGGTGAGCCAGCGGCCCAGTTCGAGCATGGCGGTGCCAAACAACGGCGGCGGTGTGCCGCCATCTCGAAGCACCGTGAGCCAGTGTGCGATCAGGGGATGGGGGGGAACCACCACCCGCAGGGACATCGCCATGCCTGCCATAACTTGGACCAGAAGCGTACAAGCATGGTTATGGGCAATCGCAGGCCACCCGTCAGGGCGGAAGAGGAGATTCTTTCGATCAGCCCCGGTGAGAGCTTGGCATTGGTTGGGGCTCTGGCGGGCATCCTTCGCGCCGCTATGGCTCCCCTCCTGGCACTGCTGCTGGTGCTGATCCCCCTGGCGCCCCTGGCCCAGCCCGCCCTGGCGATCACGGCACCGGAACTGCGGAGCCAGCGCAGTCTCCAGGATCTTCAGCCCGACATGCACGGCCGGGATCTCAAGCAACAGGAGTTTCTAAAGGCCAGCATGGAGGGTTTCGATCTGCACGATGCCGACCTGCGTGGGGCCGTGTTCAACTCCAGCAACCTGCGGCAGGCAAACCTGAGCAATGCCTCTCTCGCTGATGTGGTGGCCTTCGCCACCCGCTTTGATGGGGCGGATCTGAGGGGCGCGGTGTTCAGCAACGCCATGCTGATGCAGAGCCATTTCCGCGATGCCCAGATTGAGGGAGCCGACTTCAGCGAGGCCGTCCTGGATCTCCCCGAACAGAAGGCTCTTTGTGCCCGAGCCAGCGGTGTGAACAGCCGCACCGGCGTGACAACGCGCGACAGCCTTCGGTGCCGCTGATCCCCCTCTGAGGGCTCGCCTCCGCTCTGTGGGTTCGCTTCCGCTCTGTGGGTTCGCTTCAAGGTTGGAGCGGTATCGGGGAGACCCATCCAACCTGCACCTAGAGTTTATTCAACCGGTTTCGTAGGGGATCAGCCTGCGAAGGAAACGGGGAAAGCACGGTGGGGGATTCCGATCCCGAATCCGGCACTGTCCCGCAGCTGTGAAGGCCACTCTTTGGCCCAGTCAGAACGCCCGCCGGTTTTAAACCCACAATTCGGCGCGGACCGGTTTCTATGACTTCAGCTCTTCCCGGGCGCCGGGGCCCCGGCTTCCTGGCAACCCTGCTGCCCGCTGCCCTGGCGATCCTGGCGTTGCTTCCAGAGGCGGCCCACGCCCACCACCTGATGCATCTGCTGCATCTCAAGCCCAACCCCTTCACCGGCCTGCTGAGCGGCCTGGCCCACCCGGTGCTGGGCCCCGACCATCTGCTCTTTTTGCTGGCGCTCTCCCTGGTGGGACTGCGTCACCGCAGCAGCTGGATGCTCGCGCTGCTGGCCACCGGTCTGGGTGGCAGTTTCCTCGGGCTGCTGCTGCCAGGCCTGCCAGCGGCCGAAGCCCTGGTGTCTTTCAGCTTGGTATTGGTGGCCCTGATTCTCCTGGCGGGCTGGGACCGCCGCCTCCTGCTCCCGGCGATCGCTTTGCATGGCTATGTGCTCAGCGGAATGGTGCTGGGCTGGACTGCAGCGCCAATCGCCACCTACCTGATCGGGTTGCTGATCAGCCAGGGTGCGTTGCTCCTGGTGGCCCTCGGTGTTCTGCGCCACAGCGCCGCCGCTTGCTCCGCCACCACCCGCCACACCATGGCGGCAGTGTTGCTCGGCCTCGGCGCCGCCTGGACCTGGTCCGCTCTGGTGGGTTGAGCATGGCCGTCTCCCCGTCCAGCCGGTTGCCGGTCACCGTGGTGACCGGTTTCCTCGGCTCCGGCAAAACCACCCTGTTGCGTCACCTCTTGCTGGAAAGCGGGCTGAAACTCGCCGTTCTGGTCAATGAGTTCGGTGAGATCGGCATCGATGGCGACCTGCTGGCTGCCTGTGGCTTCTGTGATGCCCAGGAACTGGATGGTCGCCTGGTGGAACTGGCCAACGGCTGCCTCTGCTGCACGGTTCAAGATGAGTTTCTGCCCACCATGTTGAGCCTGCTGGAGCGCTCCGACGACCTCGACGGGATCGTGGTGGAAACAAGCGGACTCGCCCTACCCGAACCCCTCGTAGCGGCCTTCGGCTGGCCATCCATCCGCACCCGGACCCGCGTGCATGCCGTGGTCACAGTGGTGGATGGCGAGGCTCTTGCGGCGGGACATGTGGTTGGTGATGCCGAGGCGGTGGATGCCCAGCGCCGGGCGGACCCCAGCCTTGATCACCTGCGAGCGATCGAGGACCTCTTCCAGGATCAGCTTGAGGCCGCTGATCTCGTTCTCGTCAGCCGGGCTGACCGCTTGGACGGAACACGGTTGGAGCAGGTTGTTGGCCAGATTCGCCCCCGTCTCCGGCCGGGCACCTCCGTGCTCCCAATGGCCCGGGGCAGGGTGGATCCGTTCCTGCTGCTGGCCTCCAGGGGCGCTGATCCGAGCGACGATCCCCACCTCCGGAACGCCGCGGAGCAGGGCGCGGTCGGATCCGACCATGAGCATGACCATGAGCACGATCATGACCATGACCATGAGCACCACCACACCCATGTCGCCATGGAGGCCGTAGTGATCCGCCGCACCGGTCTGTGGGAGCGGGAAGCCCTTGAGCAACAGCTCCTGCATCTGATCCGCACGGAACCGGTTTTGCGACTTAAGGGACGACTCCACCAGGAAGGTCGCCGCCTTCCCCTGCAGATCCAAGCCGTGGGAGCCCGCCTGGATTGCTGGTATGAAGCCCAGGAAATCCCGGGCTCGGTGCCCGCCGAGCCCTCCCTGGAGTTGGTGGTGCTGGGGGCCGCCGCCGACGCGCCTCGGCTGGAGCGGGCCTTCGCCTCCCTCTGGGCCAGCATCGGCTCGCGAACGACAGCCTGATTCTCAATCCAGGGGGATGTCACCGCGGGCGCAGACCCCATCCCAACAGAGGCTGTTGCGGTCCTCCCAGCGGCTGCTCACCGGCCGCCAGGAACCGGCTCCGTGCTGCATGGTCACGCGGCCGCGGCCGTCGTGGCGGAATTCCCAGCGTTGAGCACCCACCACGAGGGCCCACTGGCTTCCGATCGTCACCACCTCCATCCAGCAGGGCTGCCATAGTCCTCTCTCCAGCCGGCATTCCAGGGGTATGGCCTGGGGGGTTGGGGTCGGAACCGCCGCCCTGACCTCTGCTCCGGCATTGAGCTGAACAGCGGCCATCAGCAACAGCAGCAGCAGTGACCTCCGGAGCGGTTGGTTGACCCAGACTGGCGAGGAGCCCACGAAAGCATGAGATGAAGCCTTCTTCAACCTGCTCTGATGCCTGAGGGGTGGGGGGGCCGGCCTGCCAAGATTTAACAAACCTGCCCTCCGCCGGTGCCGCTCTTCAAAGCCCGTGTTCTGGTTTCCCTCCGCCCTTCGGTGCTTGATCCGGCTGGGGAGGCAACTCGAGCCGCTGCCCAACGGCTTGGGGTGGAAGGTGTGAAACGTCTCCGGATCGGTAAGGCCATTGAGGTGGATCTGGAGGCACCGGACCGGGCGGAGGCCCAGGCAAGGCTGGACCTGCTCGGTGACCGGCTGCTTGCCAATCCCGTGATCGAAAACTGGAGCGTGGATCTGGCCGAGATCGCCGGCGGAGTCGAGCCATGACCATCGGCGTGGTGGTCTTTCCCGGCTCCAATTGCGACCGGGATGTGCGCTGGGCCCTGGAGGGCTGTCTGGGACTGACGACCCGTTTTCTCTGGCATGAGGAACGGGAACTCAGTGGGATCGATGCCGTGGTGCTGCCGGGCGGGTTCAGCTATGGCGATTACCTACGCTGCGGGGCAATTGCCCGCTTTGCGCCGCTGCTGCAGGCCGTGCGTGACTTCGCCGCCAATGGTGGGCCGGTTTTGGGTATCTGCAACGGATTTCAGGTGCTCACGGAGATGGGCCTGCTGCCCGGTGCCCTCACCCGCAACCGAGACCTTCATTTCCTCTGCCAACCCGTGGACCTCGTGGTCAGCAATCCCTCCAGTCCTTGGCTTCAAGCCTATGGGCTCGGCGAAACGATCACGCTGCCGATCGCCCACGGTGAGGGCCGCTACCAGCTCGATGCCGAACACCTCGATCAGCTGGAGCAGGAGGGGCGGGTGGTGCTCCGCTATGCCGACAATCCCAATGGCTCGGTGGGCGATGTGGCCGGCCTGACCAATGCGGCAGGCAATGTGCTCGGCCTGATGCCCCACCCGGAGCGGGCCTGCGACCCGGCTACCGGCGGCATCGACGGCCGGCGGCTTCTGGCGGCCGCCCTGGGCTGATCCGTCCATCGCCGTGGCAGCCGGCTGGTGGCGGTGGCCCCGGGCTCCTGGTGAAAGAACCCGGATCACCGATGCGTCCCGGCGAGCCCAGTGGGAGAGGGCCGGGGCGGGATCGGGCCACGGACCGCATTGCTCAGCGTGGCGGGAGGCTTGGGGCAGCGCCCTGGAGGATGTAAGCGGAGGCTCACTACCGAGTCGACTGAATGATCTCACCCAGTGGCGCAACGCCGGCCTGTTGCAGCAGGTGGCTGGCATCGGTGTAGGCCGCTTCAGCTGAAGGCCTCGACGACGTGCTTTCCAGGCGACCTCGTCCTGGAGGAGGTGCTCCGCTAGCGCCCGGGCGATCTCGGGGTGCCGGTCTCTGGGTCGGCTGGCGGGTCTGGATGGATCGCGGGGCCGGCTGACCCTGCTGTGAATCAGGGGCGTCGCCGAAGCGATGGTGGCCAAAAAAAGGGGCCCCAACAGGGACCCCGACCATCGAATCGATTACCGAAACGGACGAAATAAGCGAAGATCGAAGATCAGTTTACAGCGGCAAAGAAATCTTTGCTCTTGACGGGATCGGGATTCATCGTCTTGTCGCCGGGCTGCCAGTTGGCGGGGCAGACCTCATCGGGATGGGACTGCACATACTGGAAGGCCTGCAGTACCCGCAGGGTTTCATCCACACTGCGACCCACGGGCAGGTTATTGATCGTGCTGTGCATGATGACCCCATCGGGGTCGATGATGAATAAGCCTCTCAGAGCGATGCCTGCGGATTCATCAAGAACCTCGTAGGATGCGGCGATCTCCTTCTTCAGATCGGCCACTAGGGGGTAGGCGATATCGCCAAGACCGCCGTCCTTGCGATCGGTCTGCACCCAGGCCAGGTGGCTGAACTGACTGTCCACCGAAACACCAAGCACCTCGGTGTTACGGCTGGTGAAATCAGCGTAGCGATCACTGAAGGCCGTAATCTCCGTGGGACAGACGAAGGTGAAATCGAGCGGATAGAAGAAGAGCACCACGTACTTGCCGCGGTAGTCGGAAAGATTGATCTCTTTGAACTCCTGATCCACAACAGCCGTGGCCGTGAATTCGGGAGCCGGCAAACCGACGAGCCTGGTCATGGGAGGGGAGGTGGTGGTGTCTTAGTGGAGGTCCGAGGCCTTGGCGTTGACGGAGTGACTCGGGCCCGAGGGACTCAGGCGAAGTCGGACCGACTACCAGTTGGCTCCTTAACAACCTATCACAATTGCTAAGCCCCTGGTGTGCCGCGCCGCCATAGGCTCAGCAGATCGTCCTGTTGATTGAGCCTGATGGCCTGGGATCCCGCCGTGCTTCGCAAGTACAACACCACCGGTCACTTCCGGCTTCTCAATCAGGTTCGTTCGGAACTCAAGGGCAATCCCCTGATCCGCCCCAAGGACGGCGAAACGGTGGGGGCTGCGAACCGCAGCCGCAGTCTCACGAGGGCCTTGGAAAATCGGGCCACAAGTGGTTACGGCCGGAGCCGTCGGGCGCAGAACGCCCAGGAGGTCGTGGTGGTTGCGGCAGATCCACGCCGCCAGGATTCAGTCTTCATTCAGGGCTCTGTGCCGTGGGCAGGCAATGGTGACGAAGGCTCAGCCGTGAACCCCTTCAACCTGGCTGCCGAGGAAACGGAGAATGGAGATGGGGAGTCGGAATCCGGCGGCTTCCGCACAAGACTGCGGGCAATCGACCTTCGCTGATCAGCGCGAGGTTGCCCTAATTGGCAGCACCTTCGAAAAGCACTGCCCATGGCTCGGGGGAGACTTGAACTCCCGACCTTGGGGTTATGAATCCCACGCTCTAACCAGCTGAGCTACCGAGCCCCAACGCTTTGATCTTAGGGGATGGACTGACACCCTTCATGAGGGGAGCAAGGGCGTTGGCCCTGCTCAGGCCCTGGGGGGCAGGAACTGGAGCGGATTCATCGCCCCCTCTCCGGGGGGGAGGACCTCGAAATGAAGATGGGGACCGGTGCTGCGTCCTGTGCTTCCCATCTGGCTGATCACCTGTCCCTGGTCAACCTGCTGCCCTTCCCTCACCAGCAGGTTGCTGTTGTGGCCGTAGCGGGTTCTGCTTCCATCCTCGTGGGTGATCTCAACGAAATACCCATAGCCGCCTTCGTGCCAGCCAGCGAAGCTCACCCGACCACGAGCCGCTGCCACGATCGGTGTACCGACGTTGTTGGCGATGTCGATGCCTCTGTGCATGCGCCCCCAACGCCAGCCGTAGCCAGAGGTGAAGGTTCCCTGGGCTGGCCAGATCAACGCGCTGTTGCCCCGCAGATAGGGGGACGTTGGGCGCTGGTCGTTGCCGAAGGAGGGAAGTTCTGGCCAGCTCAGCCCTCCACTTCCTACCGGAGCCAGGCCGAGCAGCATGCGGCTGCGGCCAGGTGCCGACCTCACCACCTGAATCTGACTGCCGACCACGAGACGGGCGGTTTCCAGGCCGGGATTCAGCTGCAACAGCTCTCCCATGGTGAGGCCGTACCGCTGAGCGATCTTGAGCAGGGTGTCACCCAGGCGAACGACTGTGGAGACTGTGGTGGCCGGCGGTGGCGGCGGCAGCGAGGGCCGGCGTGGAATCTCGATCTCCTGGGCGATCAAGGTGTCTGTGGATGGGCGGGACAGGGGTGGAGAGGGCTCCACCACAACCTCATCAAGAATCTGGAAACCCTCAGGCTCCAGGGCCTTGAAGGCGGGATTGCTTGCAACTGCGCCAACCACAGGCACCAATGCCGGTGTGGCAAGCAGCAGAGGGAGCATCAATCGGTAAGGCTTCATGCAGGATTCACCCGTTGGACAAGACCCGTTGGAGAAGCCAACATCCCCGGGCCGCGCAGACAGTAGCGCCCAGCCTCCTGGGGATCAAGTGTTCCCTGCGACAAATCGGGCCCTCGCTGGGCACCAGATCTAGTGCGATCAGCTCAGAACCCACTGCCGCTGGGGGGACTCCAAGGGGCTGTGCCGCTGTTCAGCTGCCGGATGGCTTCAAACAGAACCACACCCACGGCAACTGAGAGATTGAGGCTGCGCACGCCGGGAGCCCCCATCAGGGACGGGCGAGCGAGAGGAATCGTCAGGCGGGCGTCGGCCTCCTGCTGGAGATCCGAGGGCAGGCCATCCGTTTCCCGGCCGAAGAGCAGCCAGTCGTCGGGGCGGAAGCTGAAACCGATGTAACTCTGGGCGGCATGGCTGCTGAGGGCGATCAGGCGGCCGCCCCGGCCTCGTTGGTGGGCCAGGAAGGCCAGGAGATCAGGATGCAGCGTAAGCGGCACCAAGGGCCAGTAGTCGAGGCCGGCTCGGCGCAGCTGACGGTCATCAATCTGAAATCCCAGCGGTTCAATCAGGTGCAATTGGGTAGCGGTGGCGGCGCAGGTGCGGGCCACATTGCCTGTGTTGGGAGGAATCTGGGGCTGGTAGAGAACGACCCTGGGCATGGTGGATGGGGCGGTTGGTGGGGGAATCAGGGGACACCCGGCACCGGAAGGCTCAGGCTCATGAGATTGAGAGCACGACCGTGAATCACCAGCCAGGATGCATCTGCTTCGGCGGCCAGCTGCTGTTGCAGGACAGCGAGCCGCTCCCGGAAACGTCCTCCCACCGCCGTGGGGGGAACCACCCCCCAGCCACATTCCTCGCCCACCATCAGCAGATGGCCCGCTCCGATTCGCACCTGCTCCAGCAGGGCCTGACAACAACCCGACCATTCGCCCTGATCGGCCTCAAGGTGGGCCGCCACCCAGGTGCCTAGGGAATCGATCAGGGCGAGCTGCCCCGAAACCAATCGCCCTAAAGCAGGCGAGAGATCGCCAGCCACTTCCCAGAGGTCCCAGTCCGGCGGACGACGATCTCGGTGACGTCGCAGCCTCTCCTGCCAGCTGGCATCATCCTCAAGGATGGGACCGGTGGCGATGTAAATCACCTCGAGACCACTTTGCGCGGCGAGATGTTCAGCCCAGCGGCTCTTGCCTGAACCGGCAGGACCACTGATCAAGGTGAAACGGGGAAGATTGGAATCAACCACCGCCATTCATGGTGCGCAAGGTGGCCACCGAAGAAGGGGAGACGCGATTGAGGTAGCGGAAGATCCAGTATTTGAAGATCGTGGCCAGCACCACCGGGAAGGTGGCGATGAAGAGCATGATGAAGTTTTCCTTGGCCGGCAGACCGAGGTGGCGGGCGACCCCATCAAGCAGCACAGTCCAACCTTCAGGACTATGGAAACCCACGAAAATGTCGGTAGCGAGAATGATCGTAAAAGCCTTAGCGCTATCACTCAATCCGTAGACGACTTCATCGATGAAGCCGCGCAGGATCTGAATATCCCTCTGACCTAGCAGGCAGACCAGTACAAACCCGATCAAGCTTGCGATGTCGGCAAAGACATTTTTGATGGCATGGGTGCTTTCCTGCTTGGATTGATCTTGGAGTTCCCTCGCCTTTTCGCTGAGGCGTTTCTGAAGCTCCTCCGAACTTGGTTCGGGCTGATTGCTGAGCAGCGCTTCAAACTCCAATTCATCCTTGTAGGCGCGCAGTTCGCGAACTGCCCGCTCCTGGAGATGGGGTCTTGGATAACTCAGCAGGCTAGATCTGGGGGCAAAATGATCAACAAGTGGTGACACCACATAGGTGCGGCTCACCTGTTGCAGCAGGATCGGCACCAGGATCAGAAGCAAAAGAATCCGCAGGGAGACCAGGGTGGAATCGCGCCGCCGCCGAAACCCGGCAACCACGCTGGCCTCGGCATCGGGATCCAGCTGTCGGCGCACCTGATCGACGACCCCGAGCAGGCTGCGGGGTAACACCTCAGGGCTCCGGCTGAGGGCGGGGAGCGGCGCCCGGCGGGAGTCATAACGGTTCATCACCGACTCGATCAACTGAAGCTGCCTTAGTTCCTGCCCGGAGAGCTCGAGACGATAGGGCTCCACCGTGTTGAGGGCCTGCTGACAGACCTGGGAGGCCGCTCGGAAGCGGCGGAGCAACTGGGCCTGAACATACTTTGGAACGGGGAGTTCAAGTTCCGGCCGGATCGGACGATCGTTGTAATGCTCCAGCTCAATGTTCTGGATCTGCAGGGCTGCCTCGTAGCCGCGCTCCAGGTCACTACTCAGGTCACGAGAGTTGGCCTGGCCGAAAGCTCCGATCCAATCGGTGAGACCCATGGATTTCGCGACGGTGTGGGAGAAGGGCGATCAGCGGGAGAAAACCCACCAAGTGAGCATCGGAACCACTGAACCCACCACCAGCAAAACCACAACCCAGGTGAAGCCGTTGCTGCGTTCGGTTTCTTCGTGGCTGGGAATGTTGGTGGTGATCACCGCTTCGGAAGCAACCTCGGGTTCACCGGGATCTTCCCCGCCCCGCAGCACCGTGGCAAGCCGTGTGAGCCCATCGATACTTGCCTGGCGATAGCGATTTCCCTCGCGCAAGGGGAGCGCCATGGTGGTGCGGGCGGTGCTGCGGAGCAGCTCAGGGGGAAGTTGGCGCTCCAGAGGTTCCGAGGCCACTACGGCGGCCGCCTTGGTCTGGGCATCAACCAGCACGAGCAGCAGCGGGTCCAGGTTCGTGACGGCAGCGGTGTCGGGGTCGGTGGCGGGGGCAGACCAGCGCTGCACCAACTCCTGGCCCAGCTGCTCAAGGCTCAATCCGTAGTCGAGGCGGGGAACTGTGATCAATCGGGCGTCGACCCGCTCGGCCCGGAACGCTTCAAGCTGCTTCTCGATCTCGCCGCGGGAGGCGCGGCTGAACACATCAGCAGCATCGAGCAACGCTGCGGCGGGCGGCGAGCTCGGGAGATCCTTCAACGACACGGCCATGGCCGCATCGATCGGCGTCAGGGCCAGCAAGGTGAGCAGGAGAGGGGCCACGAGTCGGAGCCAGGCCCTGCTGACGATGCAGCCCCGGGTTGAGAGGGGAGCCAGGGAGCCGGGTGCGTCCGACGGAAGGGGGTTTGTCACAGCAGGGCCACACACCGGCAAAGCTTTCCCAGTTTGCCGCCAGCTGGTCCACCTGTCGCGGCTTCAGGATCGGAGAGGATCAAGGGCCCTTCAGGCCGTGCGCCATGGCCCTCTCCACTGCCGCCCGATCCGCCGTGCTGGTGGGCGTGGCGGGTCTGACCCTGGCGGTGATCAACCAGGCCACCGCACCGGCCCTGGAACCTCCCCTGGAAAGGGCCTCGGTGCTGGCGGGGATCTTGGCAGTGTTGCTCATGCTGAGCGGGCTTCTTGGCGAGAGGGTGCTGCCGGCAGAGAGCACCCGTGTGGCTCTGGTGGGCCGGGAGGGCCTGAAGCTGGCCGAGGCCCTTCCCGAGCCCCTGCGCCAGGAGCTCGCCTGGGGCAGCGCGATGCTGTTGAAGGCCACTCCGGCTGCCGTAGTGGCGGTGCAGCGCGGTGACCAGATGCTTCTGCGGCGGGGACTTCTGGCGGATACCAGCTTCGTGCCGGGCGTGATCTGCGCTCAGGCCCTTGAGAGGCAGCGCTCGATCTCCCTCGTGGACCTGGCCTTGTATCCGGGCAGAGACGAATTCCATACCCTTCTGGCTGATCTTCCGGCCGTGGTGGTGCAGCCGATCGGTCGGGACGGCCTGCTCCTCGTGGGGGGGTGGTCGCCACGCTGCTTCGGCCGGGGCGACCTGCTCTGGATCGAGGGTTGGGCTTCCAGGCTGGCTGTGGCCCTGGCGTCGATTCCTGCGGTCAGCGGGAACGGCCCGAGACCTGAAATTGGCTGATCACTCGACCACCGGGCGCGCTAATCGCGAAGCTGCCCCTTTCTCCGAGGTTGCCCTGGAGAAGGGTGGCGCGGCTGGTCTGGCGATTCGCCGCCCGCTGAAGCAACACCGAACCCTCGGCCGACACGACCCCGCTGCGCCAGTTCCATTGACAGCGATCAGCATTGAGCTGATCTCCTGGTTGTTCGACATGGCACTGGCTTGCGATCGAAGCCACACCCTCCAGTGCCTGAACTGTGAGACCGGTGCCCTTGACCCGACGGGAGCCTTCGGAGAGCTGGAACGGCAGGTTCGTGGTTCCCGACTGGGCCGAAAGATCGAGGCGCAGATCACGCCCTACGAACCGCTGGCCCCGCGTGGAATCCTCCAGTTGCACCGCCCCTAGCAGCGAGAAGGTCTGCAGCTGGGTATTTCCCTCCAGGCGTTCCGCCAGGAGCTTCTGAGGTTGGGCGCCGGCCGGCAGGCCGCCCATGCGCCGCTCTCCGACCACGGGGCCGGGGGCCACCAGCGCTCCCGTGCCAGGTTGCCAGCTCAGGCTGGCAACCTGAACCGTGGTTTCCGGCGGGCTCGTCGGCAGTGCCGCAAATGGATTGAAGCGTTGTGCCCAGCGATCGAGCCGGGGCGCGCCGCTAAGTTCCAGCGTGTCGTCATCGAGGCGGAAACGGGCGCGCTCAGCCCGCAGCCTTCCGTGTTGGTCATAGGCCTCGGGACGGCGGTCCACCAGCAGTAACTTCTGCTGGGGGAGCCAGCGCGCACGTGCCGCCTGGATCAGCACCTCCGGTTTCGAGAGGCGCTCAACCCGCAGGTTCCCCTCCAGCAGAATCGCCTGGCCATCACCGATCACCGTGCCGCTGTCGGCCTGGAGCCGGTAGAGAGGCTGGCCCTTGGCATAAATCAATCCCTTGGGCTTTTCGGCCCGGGCGAGCCGACGACGAAGGTCGTAACGGGCCTCGGGGCTGGTGAGTTGCCAGGCGGGGCGCCCGCCTGCATCCTGCTGCTTGAGGTCGAGGGAGCGGAAGACAAAGGGAGGGGTCTGGACATCGGCGCTCGGCGGTCGGGAGCCACGGCAGGCGGCCAGGGGGAGCAGGCCCACCGCCACAACGGCAGCGCCTGGCAGAAGACGTCTCACAGGGGGGATTCCAGCTCAAGCCTTTGCATCACCGGTACCGGCTCAGGCAGGGGGCTGCCCCCCCGCAACCCTCCCCAGCGGAGTGGCTCGGACCAGGGGGGCGGAATCGCGGCGGTGCCGGAAGCACCGCACGGGATCGGCTCCAGCCCAAGCTGGGCGAGGATCCTGGTGGCCAAATCGGGCAGCAGCGGGGTGAGTAGCACCGCCACCAGGCGGCAGGTTTCCAGCACCGCGTAAAGGTCAGCCGCCACGGAGTCGCGATTCTCCTCCTGTTTCATCAGTTTCCAGGGCGCCCGATCATTGAGATGGCCATTGGCCTCGATCGCCAGTTGCAGAATCGCCTCGGCCCCACGTCGGAAATCGAACACTTCAAGGGAAGCGATTGCCACCTCACGGGCCCGCTCTGCGGCCTGGGCGAGCGGATGCTCCATGGACAGGCCCTCCTGGGAGGGAGGCACGCATCCAGCAAACCACTTGCGCGCCATGGAGGAGGTGCGATTCAGCAGGTTTCCGATCGTGTTGGCTAGGTCGTTGTTCACGAGGTCCGTGAAGCGCTGCTGCTGGAAATCTCCGTCCTCTCCGAAGGGGATGTCCCGCAGCAGATACCAGCGCACCGCATCGGTTCCGCAGCGTTCGAGCAGCTGTTCGGGATCCAGCACGTTGCCCAGGGATTTGCCCATCTTCTGGCCCTCCCGGGTAAGAAATCCGTGGCCGAACACCGAACCGGGCACTTCCATACCGGCCGAGAGCAGCATGGCGGGCCAGAACACGGCGTGGAAACGCAAGATGTCCTTACCGATCACATGCACCCGGGCCGGCCAGCCCCGACTGGCAAGGAGGTCGAGATCGATCGGGTCGGAGGGATCGAGCAGGGCGGAAAGATAACCGAGCAGGGCATCAAACCACACATAGAAAGTATGGCCGGGATGGCCAGGCACAGGTATACCCCAAGTAAGGTTCTGGCGGGAAATCGAAAAATCCTTAAGACCGCCCGCCACGAAATTCTCCACCTCGCGCCGGCGGGATGGGGGAGCCACGAAGCCTGGGCGGGCGATCAGGGATTCGATCGCCTGCTGGTAGCGCGAAAGCCGAAAAAAGAGATTCACCTCATCACGCCATTCCAGGGGACGGAGGTGGATGGCGCAGCTCGGCTCCGGGTCGCTGGCAGAGGGGTCCTTGAACTCTTCACAGGCCACGCAGTACCAGCCCTGCTGGCGACCCTCCACCACATCGCCGCTGGCCTCGACCCGGGCGAAAAAGGCCTCCACCAGCTGGCGATGGCGTGGATCGGTGGTGCGGATGAAGCGGTCGTTGCTGATCTGCCAGCGGCGCCACAGATCCCGGTAGCCCTCGCTCACGGCATCGCAATGGGCTTGGGGCAGCAGGCCCGCCGCTTCGGCGGTTCTCTGGATTTTCAAGCCATGTTCATCGCAGCCGGTGATGAAACACACGCTCTGACCCTGCAGCCGCTGGAAGCGTGCGATCGCATCACAGGCCAGGGTGGTGTAGGTGCTGCCGAGGTGAGCCCGATCGTTGACGTAGTAAAGAGGGGTGGTGAGCGTGTAGGTGGGCATCAGAAGGGGCGGCAGCGCTGGTGGACAAGGGCCTGGCCGGCCCTCTCTGGCCTGGAAGGATCAGGAGCATGAGCCGATCTGGCCCGCGAACAATTCGCCTGCTGCGGCCCGGGCCCGGCGGATGCTCGAACGGATTGGGCGGGATGCGGGAAATCGACCGGCGGGGGTGAACACACTCGCGGTGCAAGAATCTTACTGAGACGGTGTGGCCGGCTCTCCGGCCGTGCCTCCGCCGGGTGGTGGGACGCCCCCCTGAGCTGGCATGGTGTTGATCGGCAGCGCTTGTTCGATGGTCGGTCCCACCTCCCAGCCCGTGGCCGTTCTGGTTTGGGGCGGTGGCAGCGGTGGCGTGGCGGCGGCGCTGCAGGCGGCCCGCTCGGGAGCCCACACCCTGCTGCTCACCCCGGGCCCCTGGCTCGGCGGGATGGTGAGCGCCGCGGGGGTGTGTTGCCCAGATGGCAATGAACTCACACCCTGGCAGACCGGACTCTGGGGAGCCCTGTTGCGCAGCCTGGCCGCCGAGGAGCTGGGGGGGCTCGATCAAAACTGGGTGAGCTGCTTCGGCTACCGACCCGCCACGGCGGAGAGGATCCTGAGGCGCTGGGTAGCCGCAGAATCAAGGCTCTCGTGGTGGCCCGGCTGTCGGGTGCTGGAGATCATGCGCCGGGGTTCCCGGATTAGCGAGGTGATCGTGACCCGCTCGGCTGCACCCTCCAGCGCCACGGAGCAGCTGATCGGGATCAACCCGGAGCTGGTGATCGACGGTAGCGATCGGGGCGACCTCTTTCCCCTGGCGTCAGCCCCCTTCCGCCTCGGATGGGAAGCTCGGGAGCTCTGGGGCGAGCCCAGCGCACCGGCCGCCGCTGATCTGGCGGCGCCTTTCTTTGCTGCCCAGCCGGTGCAGTCCCCCACCTGGGTGGTGATGGGCCAGCTGGCTTCTGGGCAGGCCCCGCCGCCCACAACAGACTTGACACTGAAGAGCGACGCGCCGCCCTCGCTGCCTGCGCCCTTCCGCGGCGCCTGTGATGCCTTCGGGGTCGCCTGCACCCTCAGCTACGGCCGTCTGCCGGGCGGCGCGGTGATGCTCAACTGGCCCCTGGAGGGCAATGACTGGCACGAGGGCCTCGGGCGGGCATTCCTGGCCGTCGAGGCCGCCGGTTTTCCCGCCACAGTCCCTGAGCAGGAATTGGCTGATTCGATGCGCCAGCACAGCCTCCACTTCGCCCGGGTGCTGGAGCAGGCGAGCGGCGGAGCGTTGCGGCCCGGCGGGCTGTTCCCCACGCATGAGCAAGCCAGGGCCGGGTCACTGGAGGGCGGCGAGGCGCTTGCCCTGATGCCCTACTGGCGCGAAGGCAGGCGCCTGCTTGGACATGACCTGGTGCTCGAGCAGCAGCTGCTGCCGGTATCCCAGGGGGCCAGCATCGCCGCCCTCCCCAGCGACGAGCGCGGTGTCTGCAGCGCCATCGCGGTGGGCAATTACGCCAACGATCACCACTACCCGGGCGCGGACTGGCCGCTGGCGCCGAAAAGCTGCCGCTGGGGTGGGCGCTGGAGCGGTACACCCTTCACCATTCCCTACGGCGCCTTGGTGAGCCGCGATGTGGAGAATCTGCTCGCCGCCGACAAGTGCATCAGCGTGAGTCATATGGCCAACGGCGCCACCCGCCTCCAGCCCCTGGTGCTCAACCTCGGACAGGCGGCCGGTCTGGCGGCCGCCCTGTGTGTGCTGGAAGGCTTCCTTCCCGCCGAGCTTCCCGTGCAGCGGCTTCAGGAAGCCCTGATCAACGATCCCCTGGCCCCGGCCGGACCATTTCCCGTCTGGTCCCTGCCGTGGCATCACCCCCAGTGGGCCGAGGGGCAGCGAGCGGTGCTGAGCGAGCCCAGCCGTCTTGATAGCCGCGGCGACCTGCTGAAGCCGCCCTGGAATGGGCAGGCCGCCGATCCTCACCAGGCCCCCCCGGAGGCCGGCGAGCGCCTGTGGCAGGGAGATCTGGTGCCGGATGGTGCCGGCGGTTTCGTGCTCAACACCGCCGAGGGCCCCTGGCCCGTGATCACCCTGGAACCGGCTCTCCATGGTTGGCTCGCGCAACTGGAGCGGTCCACCCCGGTGCGACTGGTGGGCTGTGCCAATCCCTGGGGCCGCTGGCTGAGGGTCAGCCGGTTGGCCAGCTCCTGATCTGGGCGGTCCGCGGAGCCTCGGGCCCGCTCAGGCCGTGGCCTCCAGGCGGAGTAGGTCTTGGAGGGAATCCACCGCGCTGACCCGCACCAGCAGGGTGCTTCCAGGTTCACTGCGGGATGGACAACTGCAGGGGAGCGACTGGGCCAGATCCTCCAGCCACACCAGGCCGAGCTGATGGTCCTGCCGCAGCCAGCGCAGGAAAAGCCCAGACCACGGCCTTCGCTCCTGCTCTTCGAACCACACCTGCAGCCAGTGGCGCTGGTCCTCGCGGCCGATCTGGATGCCCTGGCGCAGAGGACCTTCCAACTCCGTGAGCAGGGCGGCGAGGTCTTGTTCCGCCAG
Organism: Cyanobium sp.; assembly: GCA_014191755.1. GTDB lineage: Bacteria > Cyanobacteriota > Cyanobacteriia > PCC-6307 > Cyanobiaceae > Cyanobium. The sequence goes on along the minus strand of BJHE01000001.1, from coordinate 54,582 downwards.
GGGTGGCTCACCCGCCCGCAGGGCCAGGAGCTGGCGCTGCACCAGCAGATCGCCATAGCGCCGGATCGGAGATGTGGCCTGCACGTAGGCGGGCAGTCCGAGGCTGAAGTGCGGTGCCGGGGAGGTTCCCACCAGGCCGCGGCTGAGGCAGCGTTTGATCGCCGCATGGCGCACAGGCCCGCAGGGAAGCTGGGCCAGCTCCGCCGCTGAAGGCAGCTCACAGGTGGGCTGGCTGCGGAAGGGAAGGGCCAGGCCCTCGTGAATTCCGCGCTCCGCCACCAGGCTGCCGGCGAGCACCATGGCCTCGGCCACCAGACGGCGGGACGGCGAAGCCTCCACCACCTCAAGCTCGGCCTGCTCGCCGCGGCAGCGGATCCTGCCCTCGGGATCCTCCAGTTGGAGGGCGCCCCGGGCCGTACGCCAACTGCGGCGCAAGCTGAGTAGGTCGTGAATCGCCACCAGATCGGCCTCCTGCGGTGGCGCCAGTTCGATCAACTCATCGGCATCCGCATAGGACAGGCGATAGGTGGGCCGGACCCAGCTGCGCTCGAATCCATCAGCCAGCACGGCGCCGCTGCCATCGAGCTCCACCCAGAGGCTCCAGGCCGCGCTGCGCTCCCCGCGGCGCAGGCTCATGGGGCCATGGGCGAGTTGGGGCGGAAACATCGGAAGGTTGCCGCGGGCCAGGTAAAGGCTGCTGGCGCGGCGGCGAGCCTCCAGATCGAGGGGGGTGCCCGCCGCCACGAGCCTCCCTGGATCGGCGATGTGAATCCACAGCCGCTGGTGCCCCTCCGCAGAGGTTTCGAGGGCAAGGCCGTCGTCGATGTCAAGGGTGTCGTCGTCGTCGATGGTGATGACCCGCTGCTCACAGCGATCGACACGCTCCCCATCGCCGGGGAAGGGCAGGTGAGCACGGGCCACAAGCTCATCCGCCTCCTGGAGCAGCTGGCTGGTGAAGCCCTGCTGCCAGGTGGTGGCCTCCAGAGAAGGCAGGTGGTGGCGCTCCCATTGGCCGAGATCGACCAGCAGGTGGCGAATCGGGCCGGGCTCGAGGGGGCAATGGATCTCCCGCAGAAGGCGCTGCAGGTCGTCGGAGAGGGGCTGCTCCGTTGCGCCGCCGGCCCAGCCGCGGAGTTGGATCAGGTCGTTCCGTTGCTCCGCGTTGAGCCCGTCGGCTTCTATGGGCTTCCTGGCCTGCAGCTGCTGCAGCCATTGGTCTCGGCGCAAGCGGAGCAGGGCCTGGCGGCGCCGCTCCTGACGCAGCGGCCGAAGTTCGTCGGCGCGGCGGGGAGTGATCCTGGCCTGGCGGAGGCGAAAGAGGGTTTGATCGCCGTGCAACCAGAGCCAGCATGCCGCTAGCAGGGAAGGATCCGCCGCTGATCCGAGCAGATCAGCTAGATCGCTGAGGCAGCCTTCCCAGGGGTCGGGTTCCTCCACCAGCACCACCCAGGCTTCCCCGAAGGCACGGCAGCTGGGTCGGCTGGCCGCCAGGCCGGCAGGGCTGAGGCTCCAGGGGGGATCTCCGAGTCGGCCAGGGGTGCCCGCCGCCGTTGGCGGCAGGGCGGCAAGACGCTCGACATCCCGCAGCGGCACCTGTTGGAGCCTGGCATCAAAGCCGCTGCGAAGCTCAACCCGAGAACCGCGCACCGTCTGAACTACAGCCAACTGGAATCCGCGGGCGTCATCGACACCAACGAGATCTCCGCTTTGGATGCTGGAAGGCTGGCCCACGCCGAGGCTGTCCCCTAAATCAACCCTCTGGATTCACAAAGGGCAGGAGCGCCACGATACGGGCACGCTTCACGGCGTTGGTGAGGTCGCGCTGCTGCTTGGCGGTGAGACCGGTGAGGCGGCGGGGAAGGATCTTGCCGCGCTCGGTGATGAATTTCTTGAGCAGATCAACATCCTTGTAATCAATTGGATCACCGGGCTTGATCGGGGAAAGACGCTTCTTGAAGAAGGAGCTGGACATGGGATCGGAGGAACGGAAGAAGAAGGGAAAATGCTCTGCTCTGCCGGGCGACTGAAGGACTGTCCCAACGGCAAGCAGTTGGGATGGCGATCAGCTCCAGGCAGGTGGTTGGGCCGCGACTTAGGAAGGATTCCGGCGCGTCGCTGACCTCACTTGATTTCCTTGTGCACCGTGGAGGAATTGCAGTGCGGACAGAACTTCTTCAGCTCCAGCCGTTCAGTGGTGTTGCGGCGGTTCTTCTGGGTTGTGTAACGGGACACGCCAGGGGACCGCTTGGCGGGGTTGGACCGGCACTCGGTGCACTCGAGGGTGATCACGAGCCGGACGCCCTTGTTTTTTGCCATGGAAGGACGTTGCGCCGCTGAGCGAAGCGATGTGACAACGGTTAACCATACCTCCGCGCCGTTACCTCCAGTCCTGGGTTGTTCGCGTCGAGCTACGCGACGGACGGCGGGGATGCCTCAGAAGCCACTGCAGGAGGAGACGCCAACAGCCGCTGCCTAGGATCCCGTCCACACAGGTGGATACCAGAAGCATGCGGGTTTCGCTCCAGTGGCTCCGGGAGCTCGTGCAGGTGGAGCCGGAGGCCCTCGATCCGGAGCACCTTGCAGAACGGCTATCGATCGCCGGCTTTGAAGTGGAGTCGGTGGATGATCTGGCCGCCCGGGCCGCCGGGGTGGTGGTGGGGCTGGTGGAGGCTCGGGATCCCCACCCGGCCGCCGACAAGCTGAGTGTCTGCCGCGTGCGGGTGGGGGCAGCCGAGCCGCTGCAGATCGTCTGCGGCGCCGCGAACGTGAGGGCGGGGATCCATGTGCCTGTGGCACTCGTGGGGACCACGCTCCCGGCGGTGAACCTCACCATCAAGCCTGCAGAGCTGCGGGGCGTGGCCAGCAACGGCATGATCTGCTCCCTGCAGGAGCTCGGCCTTCCCAGTGGCGTGGACGGCATTGCGATCCTTGAGGATCTGCTCGAGACGGTGCCGCCCCTCGGGGCCTCGATCGGGCCGGCCCTTGGGCTTGATGATCAGGTGTTGGAGCTGGCGATTACCGCCAACCGACCCGATGGCCTCTCGATGCGAGGAATTGCCCGAGAGGTGGCGGCCCTGAGCGGCGGCCAGACCCGCTTTCCGGCAACGGGTCCAAGCATCGAAGCCGCCCAGCTCCCCACCGATCCGGAGAATTGCCGGCGCATCGAGGCCGGGGGGTTGTTCAGCATCACCGCCCTGAGCAACGTCAAGGTTGAGCCCTCCCCGGCCTGGCTACAACAGCGGCTGGAGAAGGCGGGCGTGCGTCCGATCAACAACGTGGTGGACATCACCAACCTGGTGATGCTGGAAACGGGCCAGCCACTCCATGGCTTCGATCGGGATCGCCTGGACCAGGCGGTGGGCTCTCCGGCCGATCCGGCTGCGATCGGGGTTCGCCAGGCCGAACCGCAAGAACGGCTCGTTACCCTCGACGGGGTGGAGCGAACCCTTGATTCGGAAGCCCTGCTGGTGACGCTCGCCAATCGACCGATCGCCCTGGCCGGCGTGATGGGGGGCCTTGAAGAGGCCGTCACCACCACCACCTCATCCATCTGGCTGGAGGCTGCCGTGTTCGAGCCCCAGGCGGTGCGGCGTTCGGCCCGCAGCGTGGGACTGCGCACCGAGGCGAGCAGCCGCTTCGAGAAGGGGCTGCCTCCCGATGGCACCCTCCCCGCCAGTGATCGAGCCGTGGCGCTGCTCCAACAGTTGACAGGCGCAACCCTGGAGGGCCGCTGGCTGCATCGGCGCCCCTCCAGTGGGCCTGAGGAGGTGCTGCTGCGCCGCGATGCCCTCCACAACCTGCTGGGTCCGGTGCTGGTCGATGGCGAGGCAGAGGACCTCGACGATGGCCGCATCGAGGGCACCCTGCAGGCCCTGGGCTGCACCCTCAGCCCCGAGGAATGGGGCTGGGCCGTGGCGGTGCCTCCGGAGCGGGCCCTGGATCTACGCCGCGAGGTTGATCTGATCGAGGAGGTGGCGCGTCTGGTGGGGTACGACCAATTCTCAGCCCATCTGCCCGACCCCCTGGAACCGGGCGGTCCGGCGCCTGCCCAGCGCCTCGAGCGCCGACTGCGCCAGGCCCTGTGCGCTGCCGGGCTCCAGGAAACCTGTGGCTTCTCGCTGGTGGCGGCGGGAGCCGGCCGGGTTTCCCTGGCCAACCCCCTGCTGACCGACTACGGCCATCTTCGTGACGACCTCCATACGGAACTGCTGCAGGCGGCCCGCCGCAATCTTCAGGCCTCCCGCCCGGGCTTCTGGGCCTTCGAGATCGGCCGGGTGTTCAGCGAGGCCGAGGGCGTGATCGTTGAGCGGGACCTGCTGGCGGGGCTCATCGCCGGCGAACGGCGCAGCGAGCTTTGGAGCAGCAGCGGAAAAACACGACCTGCCGACTACTACCTCGCCCGGGGTGTTCTTCAGGCCGGCCTTGATCCCCTGCTGGTGCCCGTGCAGGACAGACCCTTGGCAGCTGGTGAGGCTCCAGGCAATTTGCTGCACCCTGGCCGCAGCGCCACGCTGGTGGTGGAGGGCCAGCCCGTTGGCTGGTTTGGACAGTTGCATCCTGCCCGGGCCCAGGAGCTGGATCTTCCTGAAGCCACCTATGTGTTCGAGCTGAAGCTTCGGGGGCTGATCACTGCGGCGAACCGTCCGGTGCGGTTGCAGCCAGCCTTCCGCCCGTATGCAACGGTGCCAGCTTCCGAGCGGGATCTGGCCCTGGTGGTCGAAGGCGGCATCACGGCATCGGATCTGCTTCAGGCGATCCGCAAGGCGGGCAAACCCCTGCTGGAGCAGGCCGAGCTGATCGACCGCTACGAGGGTGAGCCGGTGAAAGCGGGCTTCTGCAGCCAGGCCTTCAGGCTCCGCTACCGCGACGCCAGCCGCACCCTCACCGAAGCGGAGGTGGAGGAGGCCCACGGCAGGGTGCGCCAGAGCCTGGAACGTCAGTTCGCTGCCGAGCTGCGCAGTTAGCTTCATCTAAGCAAGCTGCACCTAGCAGAGTCGTCCGTCGATCTGGTCGTTCAGTCGGTTCTATCCCCTGAGCGAACCCTCAGCGGCGGCGAAGTGCGGCCAAGCACTCCACGTGACTGGTGTTCGGGAAGAAGTCGATCGGCTGGAGCCAGAGCAGCTCGTAGGTTCCTGTGCCTGTCAAGTGGCCCAGGTCCCTGGCGAGGGTGGCGGGGTCACAGCTGAGGTAGGCGATCCGGGCCGGGCGAGCCGTCTCGATCGCGGCCAGGGCGTTCGGCTCCAGGCCCCGGCGGGGGGGATCCACAAACAGGTAGGGGGCGGCGACCGCCTCCACGTGGGGTTGGAGCCGCTCGCCCAATACGTGAGCCACGGTGGTGCATTCGAACTGGGCCATCCCCTCCAGTCCATTGAGGGCTGCGTTGCTTCGGGCCAGCTCCACGGAGGGTGCATGCTGTTCCAGCCCGTGGATCCGCCAGCCACGCTGGGCGAGCGGCAGGGAGAAGGTGCCGATGCCGCAGTAGGCATCGACGAGCTCCCTGGGCCCATGGTCGCTCCCATCGGCGAGGGCCTCCAGCAGCGAGGGCAGCACGGCTTCGGCCTGGCCGGTGTTCACCTGAAAAAAGGTGTCGGCGCCGATGCGGTACCGCAGACCGGCGAATCCCTCCTCTAGCCATGGGCGCCCCGCAACAGTGAGGGTGTGCTCTCCCAGCAGGCGGTTGGTGGGCTGATCCTGAAGGTTGAGGCACACACCCACCACCTCGGGCCAGCGGGCTATCCAGGCGTTGGCCATGGCCTCCAGGCCCGGCAGGTCGCGGTCGGCGGACACCAGGGTGATCAGCACCTCGCCGGTGGCCTGCCCGACCCTTAACGCCAGATGGCGAAGTCCGCCGCCCCCGTGGCGATCGATCGGCCAGTCGCTGGCTTCGAGTTCCTGCTTGAGGGGCTGGATCAGGTCGTCGATGCGGGCATCGAGGACGGGACAGCGGTTGAGATTGACGATCCTGTGGGACCCACGTCGGTAGTAGCCCGCCCGCAGGATCCCGTCAGCATTGCGTTCCAAGGGGATGATTGCCCGGTTCCGGTAGCCCAGGGGCGCGGACGCCGCGAGGATGGGCCGCACGGGGGCCTCAAGGCCCGCAATGCGCTGCAGGGTCTGGAGCACCTGCTGGGCCTTCCAGCGGGTCTGGGCTCGATCGTCCAGGGGCTGGAGGCTGCAGCCTCCGCAGTGGTCGGCCAGGATGCACGGGGAGCGGCGCCGGTCAGGGGAGGGGCTGATAATTCCGGCGATCTCACCGGACCAGTGGCCCTTATGGCGGCGCACCAGGCGGATGCGCAACCGATCGCCAGGCAGTCCGCCCGGCACGAATACCACCTCCGTGCCTAGGCGGCCGATGCCCTCGCCCTGATGGGAGAGGTCGTCCACGCTGATCTCGCCAAGCTCTCCAGCCCTGCACATAGCCCCGTTCGCCCCCCGGACCCTGACCCTATCGCTTGCAAAGGGGCGTTACACGTTGGCGGTGAACGACGGATCCGCCTGGCGGGGTCGATAGGATGGGGCAATCCGAGTTCGCTGCAATGAGCGTCGTTCGCGATCTGATCATCCAGGCTGACGATCAGCTTCGGTATCCCACCGGAGGCGAGCTTCGATCAATCGTGGAGTTTCTCAGCGGTGGCAATGCACGCCTCTCGGTGGTGCGGGTGCTCACCGACAACGAGAAGAAGATCGTGGACGAAGCGGCCCGTCAGCTGTTCAGCCGCAAGCCTGAATATGTGGCCCCCGGTGGCAATGCTTTTGGCCAGAAGCAGCGAGCCCAATGCCTGCGGGATTTCAGCTGGTATCTACGCCTGGTGACCTACGGGGTTCTGGCCGGAAGCACGGAGCGGATCCAGGAGATCGGCCTGATCGGTGCGCGCGAGATGTACAACAGTCTCGGTGTGCCGATGCCCGGCATGGTGGAGGCTATCCGCTGCCTGAAGGAGGCTTCGGTGGCCTTGGTCAACGGCGAACAGGCGGCCCTGGTCAACCCCTATTTCGACTTCCTGATCCAGGGGATGCAGACCAGCACCTGAGCGGACCCTGACTGGCTCGCATCGCTTTGATGACCATTGCTCCAACCCCGCACCTGCGGGGTTTTTTATTGGCCTGGATCTTGTTCTATGGATCCCATATAAGACTCGAAACAGGTCTTATGACAAGACCGGGATGCGGATTATCAGATCAAACTGGCTTGATCCTTTGGCGAGCCGACGATGGCATGCGGGCTGGCGCCATGGCAGAACAACAAGACCCGCGAAACAACCGCAAAGGATCATGCAGCCTCTTGAGTCTTATCTTGGACACCTCACTGGAAGCATTACGGGTCTTATCTGAGATCAGCGGTCATCGTTAGCGGGATGCTGGGCGACTCAAAGCCAGAAGAGCCAGGGAACGCTTGCGTACCTGTGTCTTAGACAGGTACGCAAGCACGCCGAACAGGCCAAAACTCAAGTTGGGCACTGAAAGGAAGCCCAGTCCAAAACCTTCGGGCCGTTCCATGAGCCGCCTGGAGCGGCTACTTGGCCCGTGCTGGGACGGAGCGATCCTCCAACTCGATTCTCGTCGTGCACGGCATGGAAAGCCCAAGGGCCTGTCAGCTGAAATCAACACGAAAAGGCAATCCGATAAGTCTTGAAAGAGTCCCGTTGCGTGACGCATGAATCGACTCAGTCAAGATTCCTGAGACGCACACGGCAAGGTAGCGCGGCTGCTTCCAGGCAAATCAATCAATCCCGAGCATCTCAGGCGGGAAACGTAACTAGACCAAGTAAAAGTCCAGAATGAGACGACCGAAGGTGCTGCAGGCCTACCAGATATGTCTTGCGATAAGACCAGTTTTGCGTCTCAAATGAGTCAGGGTCCGCAAAAAGGCATCTCCGAATCGGCGCGGTGAGTGCGTTCTGAGTTCCCCTGCTAGCGCAAACGTGGTCCGGCGGGTTCTGCTGCTGGATGGCGGTAGAGCTCCTTAAGCAGTTGGTAGGCCTCGTTGACTCGCCGCATGGCCTCCACGGAGCCACCGGAATCCGGGTGGTGGCGCAGTGCCATCTCCCGATAGGCCTCGCGGATGTCCGCAAGGGTGACCCGCTGACCGAGCTGGGTTGGCAACTCCAGCAAACGCAGGGCGCCCTGGAGAGTCATCGTGTGCTCCAAGGTCTGGAATGAGGTCCCCTTCGGCCGACGCCGGAATCGCTGAACGAAGCGATGGATCAGGGTCGGGATCCTCATCGGCAGGGTTGTCGCGCTGAAGGGATCCTCGAGAACCCCCGCCGTGACCACCACCCGCTCGAAGCTCGCCGCATCCAGACTCCAGCCATCGACTAACTGCTGCATCAGGGCACAGGCGGCGGTCCAGGTGAAGGCCCTGCCCTCCACGGGTTCGGCCTGGGGCCAAACGTCTTGCGCCAGCCAGGTCATCGCCGCCTCAAGCACGGCCTCATTGGCCGTGCTTCCGTAAAGGCCCAGCCAGTGGTCCTTGGCCTGGGAGAGGGCCTGCTCGGCAAGATCGGCAGCCAGTCGGGGCATGGGAGCGATGCCGGGGCTGGGCTCCGGAGGGGCCTGAAGACTGTGGCGCAAGTCCCTCGATCGCTTACGCACAAACCCAGGAAGATCGATGCCGGCGCTGGAGCGGTGTTGTGACCCTCCATCAGCCTGCGAGGAGCCGCTGGACCCATCGCCGGCTTCTCTAGGGATTCGTTCCAGGGCACCGGAACCCACCAGCACCAGAGCCGCCTGCTCATCGAGATCGCTCTCGGCTTCACCCCGCTCGTCACCCTGGGCCATGGCCATGGCATCGCCCTCCGCCTTGATGGACGGAAAGAGGCCATCGAACAGCCGCTCCAGCACATCCCCCCTGTTCCGCAGGCCCCATTCCCGCTTGAGCGCATCGAGGTGCTCGATCCGGGTGCGGGAGAGCTCCAAGGTCAGGCGACGCCGGTCCTCCTTGCCTGTTGGTGGGGTCATGGTTTCAGCCAGCTGCGCATCAAACGCTCCTGGGCTTCCAGAGCCTGACGGTAGCGATCACTCAAGGTGGTGGGCAGGGTCAACGGCTGGCGCGATGAAGGACGCAGGAGTGGCGGTGCCACGATCAGAGCCCGCTGGCCTGATGCAGAGGCCATTCCGGGGCGGCGCCCCCGCGCGGGGTTGGCGTCTGCCGCTGCAGCGGGTCGAAGCGCACGCCGTAGGTGCCCACGTTTTCCAGGGCACAATCCAGCATCCGCGCCACCGGGCGGTTCACCAGGATCTTCCCGATACCGAAGCTCTGTCGCACCGTTCTGGTGAGCGGCACATGCAGGGGGCCTTTGCGCTCCAGGTCATGGCTGAGGCTGGCCTGGTAGGTGTCACCAAGGGCCACCCCACTGACCCTGGAGAACACCAGGCCCCGCTCGATGGCCTCCAGTTGGGTGAGGTAGGTCCTCCCCGGAGCAAGCCGACGGCTATCGATGTGGGAGAAGATTTCCTCATCCGTGGCCGGGGAGGGTGCCGCCACCATGGCGAGATGGAAGGGCCCATCGCTCTCGCCCAGCTGCATGCCGTTCACCACGCCCAGGGCCGGGAGGTCGGTTCGCAGCAGCACCAGGCGAGATCGTGGTGGAACGGTGAGTTCCTCCGGTAGGTCGGGATCGAGACGGCCCCAGAGCATCTGCACGGCCGTGGGCCCGGGACCAAGGGGATTCACGCCAAGCAGCTGGTGACCGGGGTAGGGCGCTGCGAAGCTGTTGCGCACGGCGCCCCGGAACAGCCGCAACCGAACCGGCACGCCGCCCGGATTGATCACGACCGCGGCGAGGCTGGGTTCCGGGCGACGACCCAGGCGACCCTGTCCTGGGCTGGAGGGGCTGTAAAAGTGGTGGAAATGCAGGCCGAAGGGTCCCTCGAAGCGGAGGGTGGGATTGGCCATCGCCAAGCCCGTTTCGGAGTAAACGATCCCCAGGCTGGTATCGATCAGGATTCCGGGTCCGTTCACCGCCTCCGGCTGATTGGAATGGAGCACGGGCACCGTGTTGAAGCTGCCCTGCAGAACACGGGCGGTCTGACCCGCCATGAGCGCCACCAGCCCAGACCAGGGCCAGACCCATTCGGCCGACATCGCAGCAAACCTGCAGGCAAGGAGATGGATCCCCGCAGCGGGCAGCCAATGGCAACCGGGCAGCCTCACCGGGGGGAATTATCAGGTTTTCCCTGTCCATCGCAACGGCGCCGACCCCACACCGACTCTCCACCCTCCCCCTTCCGGGGTCCGCCCCGCACCACGGAGGTGGCTTCAGTGTGGCTAGAACACAACACGATTGGTTGATCGTGATGTTTCCTCCTTTTGCTTCCTGCTATCCAGTCGTGGATGGAGCCGAAGCCTGGCGCCAGCATCAGAGCAACAAGCTCCGTATGCTCACTTTTTGGCGGGATGCCTCCGAGAGGCGCCTGGCTGCCCTCAATGCCGCGATCAGCACACTCGAGCAGCAGATCGCGCGGGATCAACCCGGCCAGGGCTCCTGAAGTCCGCCACCTCCAGATGACCCCGCAGCTGCTCCAGGCCACGATGGAGCAGCCGCTGTACGGTCATTGGGCTCACCTGCATTCGACGGGCGATCTGGCGATAGCTGAGGCCTCTGAGCACGACCTGGTGAACCACCTCCCGCTGGCGCGGATCCAGACCCTCAAGTAGGGCCTGCACCGTTTCACCCTCTCCTTCATTTGGATCGGCTCCGGCCTCTGAATCCGCCTGATCCAGGTCCTCCTCGGCGATCTCCGTGAGGGCCTCGGCCCGATTGAGCAGCCGCTGCCGCATCAGCAGGTTCCACTGTTCGGCATCGATGCCCAGAAGTCGTTGTAGGTCAGCAGGATTCGCCACCCGACCCTGCTGTAGTACGTGGCGCTCCAGGCGGCGCAGCCTTTCCTGCAACTCGGCCTGCCGGCGGGGCAGGCGGACCGAGGGAGCCAGATCGCGAAGGTGGTGCAGGATGGCGCCTCGGATGTGGGGTCGGGCGAAGGCTCCGAAGGGTGTGCCCTGCTGAGCGTCGAACCGTTCGGCGGCCCGGATCAGCCCGATCATCCCCACCTGGAGCAGATCCTCCACACTCTCCCGGCAGCAGCGGCCGTAATGGATGGCGATGGGTCTCACTAGATCCCGGTGGGCTTCAACGAGTCGATTGCGCTGCTCCAGGGCAAAGCGTCGCCGCAGGCGGCGATTGGTAGCGGAGATGGCCATGAAATACAAGTTGAAATAGAGAACATTTGAAATGAGCTGGCTTCCGATCAAGAAACCTGACCCCTTAAAGGAGGAAGCCTTCCGGAACCAGATCAGGACCGCAGGGACCGTTGCCGTCCCTTCCCTTCAGAAGAGATCCAGCCGCCGGGGAACACAACCGTGAAAACACCGATTCAGGGGCTCATGGCGCCCTCACGCCGGCCGGTGGGTATCCCCCCTCAGGCAGGTACCGCCACAGAGGCCAGCAGGGCCCAGGGGCCATGGCGCTCCAACCAATTTCGATCTGAGGCTTCCGTGCAAAGCAGATAGCCGGCAAAACCCAGGCCATTCACACTGAAACCAGCCCCGTGCTCACGCCAGCGGTGCACCGTGAGGAACCAGCGGTCGTCGAACAGCACGTTGTAGGGATGGCGCGGAGCCTCATCGGACTCCCGGCGACCAAGACCCAAGGCCTCGCAATGGCTCGCGTAGAGCTCCTCGAGATCCCGGCCACCGATGGGATCAAGGCGGGGGCTGAGGCGGTAGGCCCATGGCCAGGGAGGCGATGCTCCCTGCAGCTGGGACTCCAGCAGGGACGCAAGGGGGCAGCTGGGTGCCCCCTCGCTGCGGGGCAGGAGCTGCAGATGGCGATGGGGTTGGCTCGCACCGGCGGTCGCCCCGCTGTTGAAGAACCAGAGGCCCCCCGTGTCGGCTCCGACCGCCGCCACACTGGCCCAGTCGGTGGCATCCAGCCAGCCGCTCTGGGGTTGCCAGCCGCGGGTGATCACCAGCAGATGGCAGGCCTGCACTGGATATTTGTTGAGGAGCAACACGTGGCTCTCGCCGATGTGGCCCACCTCAAGGGGCTGGTCCCAGGGAAGGAAGGGATTGGGCTTCGGTCCCTCGGGCCGCAGGTGCCGTGGCGGACGGGAGACCAATTCCCGCAGCAGGAACGGGGCGATCGCCGGCTGATCGATCAGGCGGGTCTCCACGGGGACCAAGGCACCGGCGGCAAGGGCCTGTTCCGACACCTCGACGGCTCGCCGCCACCAGCGTTCAGCCCGCACCGGCCTGGAGTCGGGCGAGGGAGGCGCCCTGGTAATAGCGACCGAGAATTTCATTGTAGCGAAGCCCCTGCTTCGCTAGCTCCTGGGCCCCCGTCTGACTCATGCTGGCGCCAAGGTTGCCATGGGCTTCCTCGACGATCTGCTGGGTGGCGGCATAGAGACTCTCCACGATCCCACCCTGGTAGCTGAGGATCAGCCCGTCGGTGCTGCTCGTGGCATCCCGGGTGGTGGCGGTCACGCTGGAGAGGCCTTCGTAGTTCTGCCAGCGGGTGGTATCCCCCAGGTGCCACTGATCGTCGGCCGGGCGGGCCATGTGGGCCAGGGCGTAGGAGCGGGCTGCCACAGCCTGGGCCCGCAAGGCTTCGCGATTCCATGAGGGGGGCATCTCGCCACCCACGACCGAGCTCACATAGTTCTCGAGCGGCAGGTGGTTGATCACCCGCAGACCGTTGTTGCTCCGGAGGATGCGAAAACGGCCCTCGTAGCGACGACCGGCACTGCTGAGATGGTCGTAGGGGCCGGCCTCCAGCCACACTTCGGCTTCCTGAGCGAGATAGGGGGCGGGATCGGGCGCCTGGGCCGCCGTGCCCTGACGTAGCACCCGGCCTTGACGGTCAAGCAGCCGCCAGGCCCCAGAGGCGCTGAAATCGGGATAGGCGGGCAGCTTCAGCAGGGCGACCCTAATCTCCATCTTGAGAGTGGGTCCGGCTACGGGTTCGACCAAACCCCCACCCGCGCTCGCATGGGCGGCGGCGCGCTGAGCCCGCAAGTTGGCAGGAGCCAGGCCCCCATTCATGGGAGCTGGGGCCTCCATCTCACCTGCTGCCATGGGCTCGCTAGCGGTGAGAGGAGCTAGAGGATCCGCGGTTGGGGCCAGCGACGGTCGGGCCTTCGGGCTGGCGATCAGGGTGTCCAGCAGTTCGCCCTCGGCGGCGGAGGTGCCGGGTCGCAGCAGAGCGTTGGCCCCGATACCCGCTCCCAACGCCAGGGCCGCCAGGGGAGCGCTGATCAGGAAGGGGTGGCGGCGGAGGCTGTGGAACACGGCAAGCGGGTCGCTGTGCGCCAGACGGTCCATTGCTCGGTCCAGGGAGCGCCATCCCGTGCGCCCCGTCGCTGCGGTGCTGCTGGCCAGCCTGCGGAGGCCGCCCGTAAGGTTCCATCCCATAGCAGATGTCCCGATCCGGTCAGCCGGATCATGGCGGATGACACGGCCTCGCAGACCATCCCCCCAGGACGGTCAGAGCATTGCCAGCCCCGCACAAGGGGCCGACCCAGGTGCCGCTGCCACCAGGGAGCCACCAGAGCGTGGGCCGAACCGGTGACAGGATCCTCCGGGATTCCCAGGCCGGGGGCGAAGAAGCGGAGCTGATAATCAGCAGGTTCGCCCCCGATCTGCGGCCCACCTGCAGATGGATCGAGGCCCTGCATCAGCACCAGGCCCTGCCGCAGCGGCCCCTCCAAGGCCGGGGCGAGACCCTCCATGGAGGCGAGGGGAGCTTCCCGAGGCAGCAGAACCACCCAATACCCCAACGCAGAACTCCAACATCCCTCCGGCCCGAATCCGAGCCGATCCAGCAGGAGGTCCGTCAGGCCGGCGGCGCCAGGTTCTGGCTGTAGCTCGCCGCAGGGCAGCACGATCGTGCCCCAGCCGGGCCGGCTCGCCGGCAACTCCACCTCCAGCGGCCCACTGCGGCTGTTGAGCCAGGTGCGATCACCGGGGCCGAGTCGGTTCCAGTGGCCCAGGGCCAGCAGCGCCGCCAGGGTGGCGTGGCCGCAGAGGGGTACCTCGCAGACGGGCGTGAACCAGCGCAGCATCCACCCCTGCTTGCTCTTAAGCAGGAAGGCCGTTTCCGACTGGCGGAGACTGGCGGCCACCGCCTGCATCCAATCGTCGGGCATCGGAGCCTCCAGAGCCACCACGGCCGCGCCATTGCCCCCGAAGGGGCCGCCGCTGAAGGCCTCGATCAACACCGCGGGCAAGGCATCCATGCTCACGCCTCCGGCCTCAGATCCCTCTCCATCAGGGCCCGAACCGCCCCCTGGGCATCGACACCACCATCGAGCAGCAGAACCACCTGTTCACAGATTGGCAACCGCCAGCCCTGGCGACTGGCCAGGGCCACGGTGGCCCGGGCGGTACGCGGACCCTCCACGGTGGCCCCGATGCAACTGAGAGCCTCCTGCTCGCTGAGGCCACGGGCCAGCAGGCCGCCGAAGCGCTGGTTGCGGCTGAGGCTGCTGGTGGCCGTAGCCAGCAGATCGCCGAGCCCCGCCAGTCCGTAAAGGGTGGCTGGTTGGCCCCCGAGTGCCTTGAGCACCACCCCGATCTCCGCCAGACCCCGGCAGAGGAGCGAAGCCCTGGCATTGGCTCCCAGCCCCAGACCATCGCTGATACCGGCCGCCAGGGCCATCACATTCTTGAGGGCACCGGCCGCTTCCGTGCCGATTGGGTCGCTGTTGGTGTAAAGCCGCAGGTTTGGCGTGTGCAGTGCTCTCTGAAGGCTGCTGGCCAGGTTGCCATCGTGGCTGGCGATCACACTCGCCGCCGGCAGACCGCGCTGCAGCTCATCCGCCAGATTCGGGCCCGAGAGAACGGCCGTCGGCGCCTGGGGAAGCTGCTGCCCCCACAGCTGGCTGGCGGTGCAGAGCCCCTCGAGGTCGATCCCCTTGCTGCAGGAAAGCAGGGGCAGTCCGGGCGGCCAGGACTGCACCAGGGAGGCGGCCAGGGGACGGACGGCGGCCATCGAGACCGCCACCACCACGAGGTCGGAATCCCTCAGGAGGGGCTCGGGGGAGCCGCCGTCACGGCGTGACCAGCTGCGCACCTCCAGGCCCAGGTCTCTCCACAGATGTTCCAGGGTGCTCCCCCAGGCACCGCGGCCGAGCAGCGTGAGACGAGGACCCATGGATTTTCAGGCGGCCGCATCGAAACAACACGGCATTGGGCATGGCGCTGCCATCATGCGCCATCTTCAGATTCTCACCGTGCTCGCCGATCAGCCACCAGGGCCCCAGTCGTCGCAGACGGTGTCGAACCCTGGAACTCTTGTGGAACCACAAGCCACGGATCTGTTCCACTGGCAGGGCCATGCGCTGGTGGTGGGGGCTGGCGGCATCGGCCAAGCCCTGGCCGATGGCCTGGCCCAGCGCGCAGCGGGGCTGCAGGTGCATACCGCCGGACCAAAACGGGGAACCTGGCGGCTCGATCTCGGTGATGACGCCAGCCTGGAGTCGTTCGCGGCGCTGGCCCTGGAGCGCTTCCAGCCACTGAGGCTGGTGATCTGCACGGCCGGCCTGCTGCATGAGGGGTCCCTTCAGCCTGAAAAGCGGCTGCTCCAGGTGAACCGCGACAACCTGAGGCGCAGCTTCGAGCTCAATGCCTTCGGGCCGCTCCTGCTGGCCAAGGCCCTCGAGCCTGCCCTTCCCCGGCACCTTCCCCTTCACTTCGCGAGCCTTTCGGCGCGGGTAGGCAGCATCACCGACAACAAACTTGGTGGTTGGTATGCCTACCGGGCCGCTAAGGCCGCCCAGAACCAGCTGCTGCGCACCCTGGCGATCGAATGGCGGCGGCGGTTGCCCCTCGCCTGCGTGACCGCCCTCCATCCCGGCACCACCGCCACCGGCCTCTCGGAACCGTTCCGATCCTCCGTTCCGCCCTCAGGCTTGTTTTCTCCGCAACGGGCTGCTCATCAACTCCTGGAGGTTCTGGCGACGCGGAGCGCGGAGCAGAGCGGCAACTTCGTGGCCTGGGATGGCCAGCCGATCCCCTGGTGAAGCGCCGGCGGCGGTTCAGACGGCCGCGTTCTGCTGCAGCACGTCCAGGGGGATCACCTCCAGGGTGCTGATCTCACAGGACTCAAGCCGCACCGGCGGTGCCATGCCGTCCTCGTAGGCCTCCAGCCAGCGACGGGCACACACACACCAGCCATCGCCAGGTCGAAGGCCTGGAAATCCGTAGGCCGGGGCCGGCGTGCTGAGGTCGTTGCCCTGGGCCTTTGTGTAGGCCAGGAAGGATTCGCTGATCACACAACAGACCGTGTGGCGGCCCAGGTCGGCGGGATCAGTGCGACAGGAGCCATCCCTAAACCAGCCGGTGAGGGGCTTGCAGCTGCAGCTGGCCAAGGGTGTTCCCAACACGTTCAGACCCTCTGCAGAGGGCTCTGGAACGATGGGGGGCAGCGGCTCGACAGGGGATGGGGACATGCCTGCGGGGGTGGTTCCAGCTTCCAAGTCTGGAGTGGACCAGCACCAAAAGCTGACGGATGGTTGACGGATTCCGGGGGTGAGGCGTTAAACGTCTTGGAAAGGACCACACCCCTTTCCGCACGACCACTTTTTTCATGAGCTGGGATTTCACCGAAGACGCGGCCTTTTTGGCCCTCTGCGACGCCTACAAGGAAAGCGGTGAACCCTCCGCTATGGAGTTCCTCGCCCATGGCGAGGGGGCCTTCCATTTTCAGGAGCTGTCCCAGAACGCGGCTGGAGAAGGGATCGATCTGAGCGATTCCGACGATCTTGAGGAATTCCAGCAAGAAGTGATCGACAGCCTCGAGGAGCTCTGCAGCTGATCGGCTGCAGGGCAAGTCCATCCCAGCTGCGCCTCGCCGGCATTTCGTGCCAGTCGGCCTGATCGCTTCAGTCTTCAAACCGCTTCAGTGGGCTTGCTTGATGATGGCCTCTCTGCGATCGAGGTCCATGCCGAGGGCCGCCTACGCAGATCGGCAGCTGCAGCGGCCCATGGCTGATGCTGAGCCGTAGAACTCAGCCGTAGAAGAAGGCCACCTCCTTGTCCTTGAGGCCCTCCCAGCCAGCCGCCTTCAGCCGGGCATCGAGGGTGGCCTGGTCTAGGTGCTTGGAGCCGGTCTTGACGATGCGGTTGCGCATCGACTTCTTCACACCGCTGCGGGCTCGGCGGCTTTCGAGCTCCATCACCTCGTTGTAGAGGGCAAGCATCGGGGCGGGGATGGGGGTGCCGTCGAGGTCGAGACCCGCGGCGATGGCGTCATCGACGCCACTGGGACCGGCAATGGCCATGGCAGGGGTGGATAGAGGACGGACGTGAGCCTGCCATGGCGGTGCCGCGCCCTCAAGCGCTGAAGTACCGGGCCTTGCTGTGGAGTGCCACCAGGGCCGTGGTGCTCTGCTCCGGCTCGAGCTGGTCGCTCTCATCCATGTGAAGGCCGATCCGATCAGCGTCGAGCCAGGCGAGTTGCTGGCGGGAATCGGCCACATTGGGACAGGCGGGATAGCCGAAGGAATAACGGCTGCCGCGGTAGCGCTGGGCCAGCACCTCCCGCAGGGGCATGACGGCGGGATCGGGGAAGCCCAGCTCGCGGCGGATGCGGGCGTGGGTCCATTCGGCCAGCGCCTCAGCCATCTGCACCCCGAGGCCGTGGAAGTAGAGGTAATCGCTGTAGCGGTCGGCGGCGAACAGCTCGCGGGCGAAGGCGGTGGCCTTCTCTCCCATCGTGACCGCCTGCATCGGCAGCACATCGGCGGCGCTGGGAATTCCATCCGGACCGTGGTTCAGATCGCGGTAGAAGTCGGCGATGCAATAACGGTTGCCGCTACGCTGGCGGGGGAGGTCAAAGTGGCCGAGCACCTGATCGACCTCGCCGGGGCTGGCACCATCCGCCAGGCCAGCCGGATCGAACACCACCAGGGCGTTGCCCTGGCGGCCGCAGGGGAAATAGCCGTAGGCCAGCCGCGGGGTGAGCAGCCCTTCCGCCAGGCAACGCTCCATCCACTGGGCCAGCACGGGCTCCGCCTTCTCGGCCAGCATGGCCTCATAGGCCTCGCGGCTCTGGTCCTGGGCCTTGCGCAGCTGCCACTGACCGGCAAAGAGGGCGTTGCGGTCGAGGTAAGCGAACACCTCCTGCAGATCGATCTGGCCTTCATCGAGCAACCGCGCGCCCCAGAAGGGCGGACTGATCGCCTCCTCCTCCGGTACGGCTTCCGAGCGGTGGTCGCTGGCTGGAGGTGCGGCCGGGGTGGCGGACGCAGCCACAGCGGCCGGGGTGGATTCGGTGGCCTCTGCCCCGGCCTCCAGCCCCTCGCTGCTGCCGAGGCTAGGCCCGAGGCCTTCCGGCGTACCGTCGAGAAAGCCCTGGCCGTGATCCCAGCGGCCGGTGGCCTTGGCTTCCATCAGGGCATCCATGAAGCGAAGATCGGCGAAGGCATCGCGGCCGTAGATCACCTGGCCCCCGTAGGCGGCCCGGCAATCGCCATGGACGAAGCGGGGGGTGAGGGCTGCGCCGCCGAGGATCACGGGCACGTTGATGCCCACCTCATTGAAGGTACGAAGGTTGTCCTTCATGAAGGCGGTGGACTTCACCAGCAGGCCGCTCATGGCGATGCAATCAGCCTGATGCTGCTTTTGAGCCTCAACGATCGCCTCGACGCTTTGCTTGATGCCGAGATTGATCACCTCGTAGCCGTTGTTGGTGAGAATGATATCGACGAGATTCTTACCGATGTCATGCACGTCGCCCTTCACCGTGGCGATCAGAAACTTACCCTTGCTATTGCTCTTCTGATTGCCCTCGGCATCCTCCTGTTTCTCCATGTGGGGCTCAAGAAAAGCAACCGCTGATTTCATCGTTTCGGCGCTCTGCAGCACGAAGGGCAGCTGCATCTGGCCGGAGCCAAACAAATCGCCCACCACCTTCATGCCATCGAGCAGGAAGGTGTTGATGATCTGCAGCGGTGGGTAGGTGGTGAGAGCCTCAGCCAGTGAGCCATCCAGACCGATCCGTTCGCCATCGATGATGTGTTGCTTAAGCCGCTCCTCCACTGGCAGGTCCGCCAGGGAAGGGCCTGAGGCACGGGCGTCCTTGGCGGACACCCCGGCGAACAGGGTGGTGAGAGCAGTGAGCGGGTCGTAACTGCAGATGCCGTTCTCGAACCGGCGCCGGTCGTAGATGAGATCGCGGCAGACCTGTTGATGCTCATCGCTGATCTTCACCAGCGGCAGGATTTTGGCGGGGCTGACGATCGCCGCATCCAAGCCTGCCTCGCAGCAATCGTGCAGAAACACCGAATTCAGCACAATCCGCGCCGCCGGGGAGAGGCCAAAGCTCACATTGCTCACCCCGAGCACCACATGCACGCCGGGGAGTTCGCTGCGGATGCGACGGATCGCTTCCACGGTGGCAGCGCCATTGCGGCGGTCTTCTTCGATGCCTGTGGAGATCGGCAGGGCGAGGGGGTCGTAGAAGATCTCGTGGGCCGGGAGGCCGTATTCCAGGGCGTCACGGTAAGCCCGCTGGGCGATGGCGAACTTGCGCTCCGACGAGCGGGCCATGCCCTCCTCATCGATGGTGCCCACCACCACACCGGCGCCGTAATCGCGGGCCAGTTCGAGCACCTTGAAAAAGCGCTCGTCGCCATCTTCGTAGTTGGTCGAATTGAGGATGCATTTACCACCGGCAACCTTCAGGCCGGCCTCCATCTTCTGCCACTCGGTGGAATCAAGCATCAGCGGCAGGTTCACATTCGTGACCAGCCGGCTCACCAGTTCGCGCATGTCGCGCTCGCCGTCGCGGCCCACGTAGTCGACGTTGACATCGAGCACATGGGCGTTCTCCTTCACCTGGCTGCGGCCCACTGCCACCAGGCCATCCCAGTCCTCCTCGGCCAGCAGTTCGCGCACCTTCTTACTGCCGCTGGCATTGAGCCGCTCGCCGATGATCAGGAAGGAGTTGTCCTGCAGGTAGGGGGTCACGCCGTACAGGGAGGCGGCGGCGGGCTCGTAACCCAGGGCCGGACGCACCGCGGAGGCATCGGCTGTGACGACGGCATGGCCGTTGGCGGCCTGGACCGGCGCTGCGGGGCTGCGCCGCACGGGCCGGGGGGCCGGATGGAGTTCGGCCGCCAGCTCCGCCAGGGCGCCGATGTGGGCCGGAGTGGTGCCGCAGCAGCCACCGATCACCTGCACCCCCAGGTCCTCAACGAAGTGCAGCAACTGCATCTTCATCTCAGTGGGGGTGAGGCGGTAATGGGCCACCCCGCCGATGTTCTCCGGCAGGCCGGCATTGGGGATGCAGCTCACCACAAAGGGGCAGTGTTCGCTGAGGTAGCGCACGTGCTCCTTCATCTGCTCTGGCCCGGTGGCGCAGTTGAGGCCGAGCACATCGATCGGGAAGGGCTCCAGGATCGCCACCACCGCGGCGATGTCGGAGCCCACCAGCATCGTGCCGGTGGTTTCCATCGTGACCGACACCATCAGGGGGCGCCGCTCGCCCGCCGCGCTGAAGGCCTCCTCGATCCCCTGCAGGGCTGCCTTGATCTGCAGCACGTCCTGGCAGGTTTCGACGATGAAAAGATCCACGTCACCGGCTAACAGACCCTCCGCCTGCTCGCGGAACGAGGCCTTCATCGTGTCGAAATCGATGTGGCCGAGCGTGGGCAGCTTGGTGGTGGGACCGATCGAGCCGGCCACGAAGCGGGGCTTCTCCGGGGTGCTGTACTGATTGGCCATCGCTCGGGCCAATTCGGCGGCCCGCTTGTTGAGCGCGAAGGCCTGGTCCTCGAGGCCGTATTCGGCCAAAACGATCGAGGCGGCACCGAAGGTGTCGGTCTCGATCACATCGGCACCGACCTCTAGGAACTGGCGATGCACCGCCTGCACCGCATCGGGCCGGGTGACCACTAAGTTCTCATTGCAGCCCTCCAGGGCCGCGCCACCGAAATCCTCGGGGCCCAAGTTCATCTGCTGCAACGAGGTGCCGGTGGCACCGTCGAACACCAGCACCGGCCTGGAGGGATCGTGGAGGCGATCCAGGAAACCGATCCGGCGGGTGGCGGTGGCGACGACGGTGGCGGCAGTCATCAGGCGTCGATGCGGATGCGGGTGACCCAGTGTTCATAAACGGAATCGCGGCCTTCCGTGATCGCGGTCAGCCGGTCGCGCAGCTTCTCCATCACCGGCCGGCGGTTGGGAAGATCGGTGCTCTCCAGGCGACGGATCGGGGTCACCCGGGCCGCCGTGCCACTGAGAAAGGCCTCATCGGCCACGAACAGCTCCGTCTTGTCGACGGGTCGTTCGAGCACCGGAATATCCATAGCCCTGGCCAGCTCCAGGATGCTGGCGCGGGTGATCCCCTCCAGGATGTCCTGATCCACCGAAGGCGTGATCAGGACCCCATCGCGCACGATGAACAGATTCATGCCGCTGGCCTCGCTCACCTTGCCCCGGCTATTCAGGAGCAGGGCCTCGTCGAAGCCGCTCTTCACCGCCTCGGTCTTGGCGAGGGAGCTGGTGATGTAAGCGCCGCTGATCTTGCCCCGCAGGGGCAGGGAGCGATCCTCCTGGCGGGTCCAGCTGCTGAAACGACAGGTGACCCCCTCCGGCGAGAGGTAATCGCCCATCTCGATGCCATAGATGAGAAAGTCCGTCTCGACATCGTGAAGTCGAGGGGAGATGCCAAGACCGCAGGTGTAAACAAAGGGGCGCAGGTAAAAGGGTTTGCGTGGTTTGTTGGCCTGCAGGAACGCCCCGATCGCTGCGAGCACCGTCTCCTCGCTCAGCTCGGTGAGCAGCAGCCTGGCGCTTTGGGTGAGGCGGCGGGCATGGCGATCGACTCGGAACAGCAGCACCTCGCCGGGATCGTCCGGGTTGGGCAGCCCCCGCATGCCACCAAAGGCGCCCGTGCCGTAATGGAGGGCATGGGTTGCCACCGAGAGGGTGGCCTCGGCGAAGGGAACACAGGATCCGCCGAACCAGGCATAGGGGAGGAATTGATGCATGGAACGCGGTGCTGACACTGCGATCTTCTCACTGCGGACACCAGGATGGTGGCCATGCACCGACTTGCCACGATTCCCGGCGCCCCGGAACCCGCTGATGGCTCCCTGCCCTTCGTGGAGCAGGAGCCTGCCGAGATGGTGCTGCTCAGCAGCGCCGATACGGATCTGACCGCCGTGGCGGCCCTGCTGGAGAAGGAACCGCAGCTGATCGCAGGGTCGCTGCGGGCCCTGAACCTGGCGGCCCTCGGCCATCCCGCCGTGATCGACCACTACGTGGCCACCACCCTGCCGGAAGCGACGGTGGTGCTGGTGCGACTCCTGGGCGGCCGGGGGCACTGGAGCTACGGCCTCGAGCGCCTTCAGGCCTGGAGCAGGAGCGCGGAAGGTCGGACCCTGCTGGTGCTGGCGGGCACGGCCGAGGAGGAACACGCCCTGGCGGAACTGGGAAACGCCCCTGCCGACCTCACCCTGGCGCTGGCGGGCTGCATGCGGGAGAGCGGCACCACCAATCAGCGCCAGGTGTTGCGCTGCCTTGAGCGGCTCCGGCTCCGGCAGCCACCCCTGATGCCCGTGATCGAGCCCGCACCCGACCCCCTTCCCCACGATTGGCGCAATGAGCGCGGGGCCCGCGTCGGCGTGATTCTCTACCGGGCCCAGCGCCAGGCCGGCGATACGGGCCTGATGGAGGCCATGCTCGGCGCCCTGCGTCAACGGGGCCTGGCGCCGCGGGGCCTCTGGGTGAGCAGCCTGCGGGATGCCGCCGTGCAGGAGGGGGTGGCCGACCTGTACCGCCGCGAGGCGGTGGCAGCGGTGCTCTGCGGCACCGGGTTCGCCTCGGTGCGTTTCGAGCTGGCGGGACTCGGGGCTCCCCTCTGGGAGCGGCTGGATGTTCCGGTGTTCCAGATGCTCTGCAGTGCCAGGGGCCGCTCCGCGTGGCAGGAGAGCAGCATCGGTCTAGGCCCCCTCGACCTCAGCCTGCAGGTGGTGTTGCCCGAGCTCGACGGGCGCCTCACGACCCGGGTGGCGGCCTTCAAGGAATGGACGGCCAGCGATCCGAATCTGGGCACCGCACTCCACCGCACGGAAGCGGACCCACAACGGCTCGGCTGGATCTGCGAGCTGGTGGAGCGTTGGATCGAGCTGGCCCGCACGCCGGTGGCGCAACGCCGGGTGGCCCTGGTGCTGGCCAACTACCCGACCCGCAATTCGCGGCTGGCCAATGGCGTGGGCCTCGACACCCCCGCCAGCGTGGTGCTCATGCTCCGCTGGCTGGCGGAGGCGGGCTACGCGGTGGAGGAGCCCCTGCCAGCCGATGGGGATGGGCTGATCCAGCGTCTGCTCGCCGGGCGGACCAACGACCCCGAGAGCGGCCACCGGCCGCCACTCACCCATCTACCCCTGAGGAGCTACCTGAGCTGGTATGGCAGCCTGCCGGTTGAGGGTCGGGAGCGCCTGGAGGCCGTCTGGGGAATACCGGAGCGCGATCTCGGCCTCGAACCGATGGCTGATGGCCAGCAGGGTTTCCCAGTTCGAGGGCTGGATTTCGGATCCGTGGCCCTGCTGGTGCAGCCCGACCGCGGCTACGACCGTGACCCGGAGCTGACATACCACAGCCCCGACCTGCCTCCCACCCATGCCTACCTGGCCCAGTACCTCTGGCTTCGGCAGAGCTTCGGCTGCCAGGTTGTGGTGCATGTGGGCAAGCACGGCAACCTGGAATGGCTGCCGGGCAAGGCCGTGGGCCTCTCGGAGCACTGCTTCCCAGAATGGGCGCTTGGGCCCCTGCCCCATCTCTATCCCTTCATCGTGAACGATCCCGGCGAGGGCAGCCAGGCCAAGCGCCGCAGCCAGGCCGTGATCCTCGATCACCTGACCCCACCCCTGGGACGGGCTGGACTTCACGGCGATCTCCAGGCCCTAGAGGCCCTGCTCGATGAGTACTGGGAGGCCCGCCAGCTCGGAGCGGAACGCGCTGAACCCCTGCGGCTCGAGCTGGATCGCCGCCTGGCCGAGCTGAACCTTCCCGCCTCTGAGAGCAGCGGAGCGGTCGGTGATGGGCGGCTGGAGGCTGCCGACGGCTACCTCTGTGAACTCAAGGAAGCCCAGATCAGGCTAGGGCTCCACACCTACGGCACCCTGCCCGAGCCTGCAAAACTGGCTGAGCTGCTGTTGTGCCTGGCGCGCCCGCCCCAGGCTGGGCTGCCTGGACTCACCCAGGCCCTCGCCCTAGATTTGGGCCTCGAGCTGGACCCCTGGGCCGACAGGGAAGAAGCTCCGCTTGGGGAGGCGGACCGCGATCGCCTGCTGAGCTTGGCTGCCACTTCGGGGGCGATCGGTCTACGCCATTGCGGCGATGCCATCGCCCTGCTGGAGACCATGGCTCTGGCGCTGCTGCGGCGCGAGGTGGGCGAGGCCCTGGTGTCCGGCTGCTCGCCAGCGGCTCCGCAGTCCGGGGTTCAGTCCGGTCCTGGCACCACCAGCGACACCGTGCTGAGGGCCCTGCGACAAAGGCTCCTCCCCGACCTGCTCGCCTGCGCCGCAGCCGAAAGGGAAGCCCTGCTCGCCGGACTGGCCGGCCGCCGCGTCGCCGCCGGACCCAGCGGCGCCCCCAGCCGCGGGCGCCCCGATGTGCTCCCCACGGGCCGCAACTTTTACAGCGTCGATCTGCGCGGTCTTCCCACCGAAGCCGCTTGGGATCTGGGCCGCCGCAGCGCTGAACTGCTGCTGGAGGAACACCTGCAGAGCGAGGGCGACGACCTGCGCCACCTGGCCCTCTCGGTGTGGGGCACCGCCACGATGCGCAATGGCGGCGAGGACATCGGCCAGGCCCTGGCCCTGATGGGAGTGCGCCCGGTGTGGGATGGCCCCACCCGCCGCATGGTGGATCTGGAGGTGCTTCCCCTGACGGTGCTTGGCAGGCCCCGGGTGGATGTGACCCTGCGCATCTCTGGCCTATTCCGTGATGCCTTCCCCCAGCTGGTGGGCTGGTTCAACCGAGCCTGCAGCCTGGTGGCCGCCCTCGCGGAAAGCGAGGAGGCCAATCCCTTGGCGGCGGCGGCACGGCGCGAGGGGCAGGCCTGGCGCGTGTATGGATCGGCCCCAGGGGCCTACGGGGCCGGCCTGCAGGCCCTGATCGATTCCGGGCAGTGGGAGAGCCGCTCCGACCTCGGAGAGGCCTTCCTGCAGTGGAGTTCCTGGCGCTACGGCGCCGCGATTGAATCTGGAGCCATGGCGGGGGAGCCCGGGCAGACGGAACCGGGACGCGGCGCTTCGGCCTGGGATCCCAGTCAGGCTGGAATCGAAGCCAGCCACGACCGTGCCGGCCTGGAGGCTCGCCTGCGCCAGGTGCAGGTGGTGCTCCACAACCAGGACAACCGGGAGCATGACCTGCTCGATTCTGATGATTACTACCAGTTCCAGGGGGGCCTTAGCGCCGCAGTGGAACATCTGCGCGGCTCTGCGCCCCAGCTCTGGTTCGCGGACCACTCCCGCAGCGAACGGCCCCGGATGCACCGGCTCGAGAAGGAGTTCGACAAGGTGCTGCGTTCGCGTCTGCTCAACCCCCGCTGGATCGAGGCGATGCAGGGCCATGGCTACAAGGGGGGCTTCGAGATGGCGGCCAGCCTCGATTACCTGTTCGCCTATGACGCCAGCACCGGTCGGGTGCCGGACTGGAGCTACGGGGCCTTGGCGGATCGATGGCTTGACGATCCCGCTGTATTGGCCTTCCTGCGGCGCAGCAACCCCTGGGCCCTGCGGGACATGGCCGAACGCATGCTCGAAGCCCACAACCGCGGGCTCTGGGCAGGCGCCCAGAACGAGCAAGTGGCAAGTCTCAGGGAGCTGGTGCTCGAGAGCGAGGCCCTGATTGAGGCACCCTGAGGATCAGGAGTTCAGATCCTTGGCCATCGACTTGAACGGGTCGATGGAGCCGGCACGGCCCGCAGCTGGGGAGGCTGCATCCTCGCTCTCGGAGGCCTTGGCCTGCCGGGCTGAAGGAGCGCCACCGGGCTGGTTCACGGACACGGCGGTGCCTTTCATGCGCTGGGCGAGCTGGGCCGGTGACAACTGCTGGGCGAAGGTTTTCTTGACAGGCTTGGGTACCCCACCAGTGAGATTCACCTCCACGTCGGTGTCGGAGCTGGTGCCGGCCAGGCCGGGGGTCATGGTTTCGAGACGGGCCTCCATCGAGGCCACCTCCTGAATCATTTCCTTCTGGCCGGGGCTCTCAGCGGTGCCGGGAAAGGTGCGGCGGATCGTGTTGGAGCGCCGCATGAAGTTGACATCCCCCATGCTGGCGGAGGCGTCGGGATCCAGGAAGTAAGCGTCTTCGGCCTTCTTGGCCTTCTTGGCCTTGGCCGGCTCCGACTGGCCGGAGTTGTTTACCCCGCTGGAGCGGGAACCGAGCAGGCGATCAAACAGACCCATGAGTGGCGACAAATCTGTTTTTGAACCCTAGCGGCCCCGCAGGGTCAGACCGTGGCTGTCAGTGCCGCAGCTATGCAAGAGGCCACGATCGGAAAGGTTGCGGGCGATGGCGTCGCACACCAGCGGTGTGGGGCTCCAGTGCGGAGCCATGGTGTAGTCGTACCAGGCCTCTCCGCCATCGAGACCAACCTCGGCGGCAGCGGCGATCAGTCGCTGGTGGGCCAAGCGATAGCGGGCAGGATGGGCGAGCAGTGCCAGCCCCCCGGCGGCCCGGATCGAAGCCACCACCGCCTCCGCCCGCAGGCCTGGTCCCACCACGGCCTCGCCCTGCAGGTAGGGGGCCAGGGGATCGGGATCGGGCCCGAATCCCAGACCCAACACATGCACGAGGCAGCCCTCCAACAGGCAGCTGATCTCTACCCCCCGCCAGAGGGTGGGAACCGGGTTCCCCTTCTCCTGATGACGCGCCAAGGCGGAAGCGATGAGGTCATGGGCGGCCAGGGCGTGGTGGTCGGTCACGGCCAGGTGCTCAAGGCCGATCGCCACGGCCTGGTGGGCGAGGTCCTCTGGGGCCAGGCTGCCATCGCTGCAGAGGGTGTGGCAGTGGAAGTTGAAGCGGGTCGGACAGCTCTCCGGACCCACCTCGCGCAGCACCGCCGCCAGCGGATGTTGATGCGCCTCAGCCCGCAGCACTGCTCCTTTCCCCGTC
The DNA here is from genome assembly GCA_014191755.1 of Cyanobium sp. Lineage (GTDB taxonomy): Bacteria > Cyanobacteriota > Cyanobacteriia > PCC-6307 > Cyanobiaceae > Cyanobium. The sequence continues at coordinate 27,452 of BJHE01000001.1, read as the reverse complement.
GCTCACGATGACAGCAGCCATTCGGGCGGTCTCAGCCTCTTTCTCGCTCCGCAGACGGCGCCAGCGGGCGTAGAACTGAATCGAGGCCGCCATCGCGATCACCAGGGCCACCAAGAACCAAGTGGCGGCGCCAGTAGGGAACTGGTTTTTGAACACCACCAGCATCACCACCATCACCAGCAGCAGGGTGGGCAGTTCGTTGAGTGCCCGCAACTGACGGCCACTCCAGGTGCAGTACCCGCTCTGCAGCTGGCCCATCAACCGATAACAGAAGGCGTGGTAAGCCAGTAGCGCCGCCACGAAGGCCAGCTTGGCGTGCATCCAGCCCTGGTGAAGCCAGGCGGGGTTCACGCTGAGCAAGCCCATCGCCATCGCCACCGCCACCGCCATGCCAGGGGTGGTAATGATATTGGCCAGGCGCCGCTCCATCAGCGAATACTGAGCCTCGAAGGCCGCCCGGATCGGGGGCTCCAATTCAGCTGCCTCGCGGTGGTAAATGAACAGGCGTACCAGATAAAAGAGTCCGGCGAACCACACCACCACCCCCACGATGTGGAGGGTCTTGAACCAGAGGTAGGCCTCCGGGGGCCAGGTGAAGGCCAGGAGCATCGGCCGCGAACAGATCCTCCTCACGCTAGGGGGTCAGCCCGTCGAGGACGGGGTCAGGGGGCCTGGGCCATGAGGTGGGCCGCTGCCGTGGCTCGGATCGCGTCGAGTTCCTCAGGCGGAAGGCGGTCGAGTTGCTTGATCACAAGACCCATGCGGGGATTGGCGCGGAGTTGCGCGGCGTGGCGGGCGAGAAAATCCCAGTAGAGGCTGTTGAACGGGCAGGAATCGGTTCCGCTGCGTTGCTTCACATTGAAGCGGCAGCCCTTGCAATAGGTGGACATGCGATTGATGTAGTTGCCACTGGCGGCATACGGCTTGCTGGCCAGCCGGCCACCGTCGGCGAACAGCCCCATGCCGATCACATTGGTCTGCATCACCCAGTCGTGGCCATCAATGAACTGGTGGTGGAACCAGGTGGTGAGGGCCTGGGGATCGAGGCCGGCCAGGAGGCCGTAGTTGGCGAGCACCATCAGCCGTTGGATGTGGTGGGCGTAGCCCGTGACCTTCAGCTCGGCCAGCACCGTGTCCATGCAGGCCATGCCGCTGCAGCCGAGTTGTTCCAACCAGGCCGGCAGGGGCCTGGAGGCCTGAAAATGATTGAGGTGCGGATAGGTGGGGCCGAGCCAGTGGTACAGGCCGTGGGTGTATTCCCGCCAGCCCAGGATTTGGCGGATCACGCCCTCCAGGCTGGCCAGCGGCACGGCGTTGGGAGCGGCTGGTGAGGATTCAACCGGCTGGCGGCCGACCTGCTCCAGACGCTCGATCACCTCAAGCGGATGCAGCAACCCGAGGTTGATGAAGGGGGAGAGCAGCGAATGCCAGAGGGTGGGCTGGCCGCTCACCATCGCATCCTGATAAGGGCCGAAGCCGGCAAGGCGGGTGGCAATGAAGTGCTCCAGCACCGCCAGGGCTTGCTGGCGGCTCACCGCCCAGCCGAAGGGCTCCAGATCTCCGGGCAGTGGAGCGAGCCCGCTGCTGGCCCGACTGGAATCGAGCCGCCGCACCTTGGCGATCACCTCCAGGGTGATGACGTCCGGCTCAAACCACAGCGGCGCTGGACCGGCCAGCCCCTTGGTGGGGGGGCGGCGGTTGTCGTGGTCGTAGTTCCATTGGCCGCCGAGGGGCGTGGCGCTGGGCCCCTCCCCTTGCATCAACACGCCGAAGCGCCGCCGCCCCTCGCGATAGAAGAGCTCCATGCGCAGCTGGCGGCGGCCATGGGCCCAAGTGGCGAAGTCCTCGCGGCTCCACAGAAAGGCGTTGGAGGGATGCCAGATCAGGGTGGGTGCCGAGGACAGGGGAGGCCGCGGCGGGCCAACCGGGGATCCTGGCGAACCGTCCTGGAACCGTGCTGAGGTTGGCGGCCTTGATCGGGACACACCGGGGCCTGGATCAGCGCCGCTGATCTGATCGAGCCTGGTCTGATCGAGAGTTTGTTGATCGAGACCCGTCAGTTCGACACGGCTCTGTTCTGGACTGGTCTGTTCTGGACTGGTCTGATTCGTACCTGTTGGGTTGGAATCTGTTGGATCAGGAGTTGTTGGATCAGGATTGGAGCCTTCCCAGCGGCTGATGATCCGCTCCAGGACCTCACGAACCGGCCGGTCGGCCGGCTCCATCGCGTGGAGCTCCGTGATGCCGTGCTCCGCGCACCAGGCACGCAAGGCAACCCCGAAGCTTTCCGCCTCGCGGTGGTCCACCTGCCAGCCCGCCTGGCGCAGCTCGGCCACGAAGTGGCGCTGGGCGCTCCAGAGCAGCACCAGCCGCTGGCGATGCAGGGGGATGAGCTGCAGACCACCGGTGCTCTCGATCAGCAACAGGCGGCACTGGCGCTTGGCCTCAGCTGGGCCCAACCGGTCCAGCAGATCCCTCAGGGCCGACTGGGAGAGAGAGAGTTGATCCTGGAGGATCAAGATGCCGACGTTCATCGATCCAGGACCTCGCGACAGCCATCCGGGGGCCACTCATCATCCAACCTGGCCCACCCCTGTGGAGCTTGACAGGGCCGCCGGACTGTTTCGGCTTACGATCTCAGCGCCGGTCAGAGCGCATACTATCTTATAATTTCCCTATGCTCTTATCCACTGCCTCAAGCACGTGACCCCGGTAAAATCCTTGGAAAAACCCTTGGAGAATTATAGTCTCAACTTCAAGGGACAACAGCAACCCATATCGCTAGTTTTTTCGGCATTCAGAGCGTGAATTTTTTATCTCTATGTTTTTCTCTTCGAAATCCCCGTTGTCGCCAAGCTGAAGCACTGGCAGGAGGAGTCTCTCTTCCGCCGCAATGCCCCTGAGGCCGGGATGTAAGCAGGGCTCAGTTATCGATGGGATCAGCCATTCCCTCGGCTGCCAACCGGCAGGCCCGTCGGGCCACGGCGCTGGCATAACCCCGCTCCACCAGCCCCTGCTGGGGGCTGAGGGCACCGGTGCGGCAATCCACCACGAGGCGCTCGCGGTGTCCCTGTTGGTCGTTGACCCGCAGTCGTAGTTGCCAGTGGTAAAGAGCGCTGCGGCTGAATTCATCACCGCAGACAGGCCCCACGCAGAGGCCCGGGGATGCCAGCGCGGGCAGCGCAGGGAGCGCCAGAACTAAGGCCAACACCAGGCTCAGGCTCCGGCACAAGCTTTCGGACCAGTGCTGGCCTGGGGGCCGTTGTCCCGCAAGCGGCTGGGTCCGCAGTCGGAGCAGGGGCTGCAAGGGCGGCTCAACAAAGAGAGTCCATCCTGGCGGTTCAGCCTTGGGGATCGGCTGGTTGAGAAACCTTCGCGATTCCTGAGTCGGCGGCGGCTAGGGCGGATGCTGATCACTGCCGACCAACCAGAACCGGCGCACTCACTCGACCGGTTCAGAGCGGGCACCTTCCTGGGCATCCTCGGCTCCCTGGGGCGGATGGAAGTACTCCCACACCTGCCTGGCCAAGGCGGGCCCCACGCCCGGAGCGGCGGCGATCTGCTCGGGGCTGGCGAGCTGGATCGCATCGATCGAGCGGAAATGGGCCAGCAGATCCCTCACCCGCTTCGGACCCAGGCCAGGGATGTCCCCCAGCCGCGAGCGCTTCATCCGCTCGCCCCGTTGCTGGCGGTGATAGCTCACGGCGAAGCGGTGGGCCTCATCGCGCAGGCGCCGCAGCAGCTGCACCCCCAGCTGGTCGGCCTCGCTCTCGAGGGGCTGCTTCGCCCCCGGCACGAACACCTCCTCCCGCTGCTTGGCCAACGAGCACACCACCAGGTCCTCGTGGAGGTTGAGCTCCCGCAGGGCCTCCATCACGGCCGAGAGCTGGCCCTTACCGCCATCGATCATCACCACATCGGGCCAGTCGTTGAGGCCACCGGTGTGGAGGGCCGTGTCGGCGGTGCGGCGCAGCTCCGCCAGGTCCGCCCCTTCGGCCTTGGCCTGAGCCCAGCGGCGGAAGCGGCGGCGCATGATCTCCGCCATCGCCATGAAGTCGTCGGAGTGGCCGGGCCGGATCGAGCTGCTCTGGATGCGGTAGCGGCGGTAGTGCTGCTTGGCCGGCAGGCCATCAACGAACACCACCTGGGAAGCCACCGCATCGCTGCCCTGGATGTGGCTGATGTCGAACCCTTCGATCCGCCGGGGTGGCACCGCCAGGTCGAGCAGCTGGGCAAGGTCCTCGGTGGCGAGATGCTGCTGTTCGGCGCCGCGCTGGGCCCGCTGCAGTTCGTAGGCGGCGTTGCGTTCCACCAGTTCGATCAGCTCGGCCTTCTGCTGGCGTTGGGGCACCGCCAGCTGCATCCTGCGACCACGCCTCTCCTGGAGCCACTCGCCGATCAGCTCCTGCTGGGGCAGGCGGTGCTGGAGCAGTAGCTCCGGCGGAATCTCCACCGGCTCCACCTGGCTGTAGTGCTCCTCGACAACCCGCTGCAGGATGCGGCCGGGATCGAGGGCGCTGCCATCGGCGCCCACCGCGTCGGCGGTGAATCCGAGCCGGCCCACCAATTTGCCGGCCCGCATCTGGAACAGCTGTACCGCCGCCACCCGCCCATCGCTGACCAGGGCCACCACATCGCGGCTCACCGAACTGTCGCCGAGGCTCATCTTCTGATCAGCGGAGAGGGCATCGAGGCCCTGCAGCTGGTCGCGTACCCGGGCAGCCGCCTCGAAATCCAGCCGTTCGGCGTAGCGCTCCATCTGGGCCCGCAGCAACTCCAGCAGCTCGTCGTTGCGGCCCTGAAACACCATCGCCACCTTGCGCAGGCCCTGGTGGTATGCCTCGGAACTGATCTTTTCCTGGCAGACGCCGGGGCAGCGGCCGATGTCGTAGTTGAGGCAGGTGCGGTCGCGGTGAAGAGGCAGGGGACGCTGCCGCAGGGGAAACACCCGCTTCACCATCGCCAGGGTGCGGCGCAGCAGGCCTACATCCACGTAGGGCCCGTAGAAGCGATCGAGGGGTGAACGGAAGCGGCGGCGGCGCGTGATGAAGATGCGCGGGTAGGCCTCGCTCCAGGTGATGCAGAGATAGGGGTATTTCTTGTCGTCCTTCAGCAGCACATTGAAGTGGGGCTGGTGGTGCTTGATCAGGTTCGATTCCAGCGCCAGCGCCTCGGCTTCGCTGTCGGTCACGATGAATTCGATCTCGCACACCTGGCGCACCATCAGGGCGATCCGAGGGCTATGGGCATGGCCGCCGCCGCTCTGGAAATAGCTGCGCACCCGGTTGCGCAGCAGCTTGGCCTTGCCGATGTAGAGAATCCTGTCCTCTCCATCACGCAGCAGATAGCAGCCGGGTTCGGAAGGCACCTCCTTCAGGCGGGCCTTGAGCTTGGCCGGCTGCTGGATCAAGACCGGAGGGCCCGAGGCTGAGGCCAGGGATGGTGCTGTGGTGGTGTCGGGGCTGAAAGGGGGGCAGGGCTCCGGGAAAGGCCCTAACGCCTGGCCGCCGCTGGCGAGAAACGGATCGGTACCCGACAGCTCAGGCGGGAGTTCGGTGCGAGCAGTCACGACGGAGCGCCAGCAGGGGCTTGACCCCTCAACCGCCGTACTGCCAGCCGGTGCCCGCCAGCTCCAGGGCATCGCCTTCCCGTAGCAGGGTGGCGCTCTTCACCTCCCCCACGAACACGGTGTGGTCGCCATGGTCGATCGTGCCGACGAGCTCGCATTCCACCCCGCCCAAACCGTCCTCCAAAATCGGCAGGCCAAGCGGGCCGAGGCGGAAAGGAGCTGCATCGAAGCGTCCCCCCACCGCCGCCTGGGGCTTGAAGAACACCGCCGCCAGGTCTTTCTGGTCGGCGCGCAACACGTTGAGAGAGAAGCGGCCGGTGCGGCGGATCATGCCGTTGCTGGTGGAATCGGCCCGCACCGCCATCACCACCAGGGGAGGCTCAAACGACCCCTGGGTGACCCAGCTGGCGGTGAAGCCGTTCACCTCCTCAGCCTCGGCCACGCCGCAAATAAACAGGCCGTGGGGAATCTTCCGAAGCAGGGTCTTCTTGGCGGCGGCGTCGAGGCTGACGTCGGTCATGATTCGTGCGGTGCGGTCCTGGAGCGACTCTAGGGAGATGACCCCGCCCGCCCTGGCCATGCGAGCTCTGTATCCCGGCAGCTTCGATCCCCTCACCCTGGGCCACCTCGACCTGATCGAGCGGGCCAGCCGGCTCTTCGACGGCCTGCGGGTGGCGGTGCTTCAAAATCCTCTCAAGCAGCCCGCCTTTCCGCTGGAGCAGCGCCTCGAGCAGATCAGCGCGGCCACGGCCCACCTGAAGGGAGTGGAGGTGGGCAGTTTCGATGGGCTCACCGTGAACTACGCCCGCGCCTGCGGCGCCAGCGTGATCCTGCGCGGCCTGCGGGCCCTGAGCGATTTCGAGTTCGAGCTCCAGATCGCCCACACCAATAAGAGCCTCGATCCGGACCTGGAGACCCTGTTCCTCGCCACCGGCGTGAACCACAGCTTCCTGAGCAGCTCGGTGGTCAAGGAGGTGGCGCGATTTGGTGGCGATGTGAGTCACATGGTCCCGGAGGGAGTGGCGCAGGACCTGCGGAGGCTCTTTAATCGGCCATCACCTCCCGGATGACATGAGCGAGGCGCGCATCACCGTTCTCGACCAGCTGGACCAGCTTGAGGACATCGTTCTCGAAGGCAGCCGCATCCCGTTCAGCGGCGGGCGCCTGGTCAACGAGCAGGACGCCATCGAAACGATGGACGCCCTCCGTGCTGCCCTACCCGAGCAGATCGCCCAGGCTGAGGATCTGCTGAGTCAGCGGGACAGCTTCATCGAGAAGGCCCGCCAGCAAGCCGAGGAGATCCTGACCCAGGCCCGACGGGAACGGGAGGGGCTGATCGCCTCCGCCTCCGTGCGGCAGGAAGCGGAGCGGCAGGGCAGCGAACTGCGCGAGCAGGCCCGCCAGCAGGGGGAGCAGCTGATCCTCGCCGGCCGGCAGCAGGCCGCCCTGGCGGAACAGGACCTGCAAACCCGCATGGCCCAGATGGAGCAACAATTCGCCGTCCGACGCCAGCAGCTGGAACAGGAAGCCCAGGCACGACGTCAGCACCTCGACCAGGAAGCCGCCGAACGGAATCGCCAGCTGCTCGAACAGCATGAACGCAGCCGGCAGCAGGCGATGGCCGAGCTGGAAGCCGTCCGCCAGGAAAGCAACCGCATTCAGCGCGACAGCCAGGCCGAGGCGGAACGGCTCCACAACGATGCCCTCCAGTTCCGGCAGCAGACCCAGCAGCAATGCGAAACCCTGATCGCCCGGGCCCGTCATGAGGCCACCACGGTTCAGGAGGGAGCCAACCACTACGCAGAGCAAGTGCTGGGGGAACTGGAAGGTCGGCTCAAGGAACTCAGCCAGGTGGTGTTGGGTGGAAGGCGGGAGCTGGTCCGGCTCCAGACGGTCGACACCAAGCCGGCGAACCGCTCCGCCGATCTCGTTCCGGCCGACCAGGAGGAACCCCTGAACCGCGCCCGCCGGGCCGCCGGCCGTCTACGCCGGGCCGCCGCGCGGGGCATGGCCAGCTGAGCCAATCGGCAGTGGCAGTCCGCGACCCTGGCGGGAAGCCAACCCGCCAGGGACTTGGAACGAACAGCCCACGGATCCCTGCAAGGGTTCGGCGATCCCGACGCAGCTCCGATAGAGCTGATCCTCGCGCTACCAGGCTGTCTTTACCTAGCGAGTGCGAAGATCGGCCGAGGCGGTGGTGCTGGAGCAGAGGGACACGTTCTGCACCTGTGCCATCACTCTGCCGATCGTGCGATTCGGCGTTGTCGCACCATTGGAGATCGCACTCACGAAGCGGGGCCCATCGCTGGTCTGCAGGATGCCACTGATCGCCCGAACACCGGTCAGGGTTCCGGTTTTGGCGTGGAGCATTCCATCGAGGGAGGTGCCGCTGAACAGATGGCGCAAGGTGCCGCGCTGGCCAGCGACAGCCATCGATCCCATGTAAAAGCGGGCATAGGGATGCTGATCCATCCGCAGCAGCAGGGCGGTGAGGAAACGACTGGTCACCCGATCGGAGCGATCAAGGCCGCTGCCGTCGGACACACGAACGCCCTGGAGGGGTAGGCCCTGGCTCTGGAGCCAGGCGGTGGCCCGCCGGGCAGCTTCCTGCTCATTCCAGGTGCCGGCAGCAGACCTCAATAACACCTCGGCGGTGAAGTTGTGGCTCTCGGTATTGGCCAGGCTGAGGAGACCATTCATGGTGGTGGAAGGCTCTTCATGCACCAGAACGGCATTCGGGGGAAGCGGCTCCCGGGCCGAGATCACATTCAAGGTGATGGCTCCGGGTGCCTGATTGGCGACGGTGCGGTCCAGGAGGGACCGCAGCCGGGCCGGTGGATTCATCACGGCGTCATCAATCGTGTTGCTGGTGACCGCCAATCGGGTTACCGGAGCGCCGTAAGCCATGCCGCGGTCACCCCAGTTCCAACCCTGGGGCCACCAGACGCCGGCGTCTTCTTCGGCAAGCTCCAACCTCACCGGATTGGTGGCGGAGGCGCCGCTGCTGAGGGCGGTCATCCGCACAAAGCGCTGCAGATGGGGAAGGGCGAGGTCGGGATCACCCTGCCCCATGAGCCGGAAGCGGCCATCGGGAAGACGCCAAAGCTGGGTGGCCAGGCGGAAATCCGGTCCGAGGCGGTCGAGGGCGAACGCCGTGCTGATCAGCTTCTGGTTCGAGGCAGGGGTACGCGAACGGGTGCCGTTGATATCGGCCAGCAGGCGCCCACGTGCATCCGCCACACTCACGCTCCACACCTCGGCCTCTGCACCGATCACGGCCGCCACCCTCTGTTGAAGCGCTGGGCAGCTGATCTCGGCCTGCAGAACGGGATTCGCTACAGCTGGTGGCAGCGGAGGTAGGGCAGCCAGACGGGGAGGTAGCCCCCGGACCCGTGCAGGAATGGCGGGGCTGTAAGCCTGAGCCAGGGCCGCTCCGCTGCCGGCGGGCAGCAGCACGCCCAGGCAGGCGAGGCTTGCGAAGAACCGGAGGCTCCGGCGAGCACCACGCGGCCGAGCCATGCCCTGAACAGAGAGCAGGCTCATGGGTTCCGATAAAGACGAAGGATCGATCATGCTCAGTTGCCTTCCAGGCGGAGGTCGGTCACGGTGCCGTTGAAGCGGTAATTGCTGCCCTCCAGCTCCACGGGGGCACCGATCTTGATGCTCTGGTTACCGAAGACAACACCACCGGCGGAGCGCCTTCCCTCACCCTCCAGCACAAAGCGTCCATCGAAGGTGCCGAAGGTCTTCTGGTTTGGATCCGGAGTTGAAACGAGCTTTCCATCCGGCGTGAGGATCGTGAGACGGCGCTCCAGGGGCACGATCTTCCGCACCTTCACGCTGCCATGGGGCTGGTTGCGGATCACGATCGCCACCTTGCCCTCGGCTTCGGCGCCCTTCAGCAGGGAAGCGGGATCGGCGCTGGGCACGCCCCGCACATCCACCGTCACGATCACGGGTCTGAGGGCACCAGTGGCCTTGGCCACGGCCCCACTCAGCTTCGGACTCCACACCACCCCAGCCACTGCCAGAACCACGGCGGCAGCAGCCGCCCCATCCAGGAGATTGAAGGAACGGCCGGGATTGGAGGAGCGGATCATGGCAACCGGAAAGCTCGCGAAGTGTAAGCAGATCATCTGGAGCAGACCAGCCCTCAGGGATTGCAGGGCAACCCCTGAGGGCACGAGGGGCCGCAGCTGATCCTCAGCGCTGCAAACCGTCCAGCAGACGATCCACCGAGCGCAGGGTCATCGCAATGCCACCGGATCCATCACCCTGCAGGACCCCATCCCGTTCCTCTCCATCGGGTCGATGGTCGAAGCTGGCCGCAAAGCGGTAGCCATCGGGATCCAGGCGGTAGAGCTCCCAGTCGTGGGGATGGGCCCGGCGCAGGGCGGAGCCGGACAGGGGGATCAGGGCGTAGGCCGCCTCCCACTGGGCCAGAAACCCCCGCCGACGTTCCCGGCCAACGCTGCCGATGCCCACGGCGCCACCCTCAAGGCCCGGATTCACCAGCACCACCCGGCCCACGTGGGCCTGGCAGACGCTCTCCACAGTCCCGTAATCGGCCTGGCTGGCGCCCACCAGGATGAGCACCTCAGCGCCGCTGCCCCCAGGGTCCGGCGCATTCAAGCCACCGCCAGCTTCGATCGGCAAGGCAGAGCTGCTCTGCCGCAGATGGTCGCTGAAGGTGGCGATGCGCTCCGCCAGCTCCGGCCCATCGCGGCGGGCCAGGGCAGCGGCGCCGGCATCCGGGAACAGGAGCCGGATCGGCGCGGCGCCGGTTGCCAGCTCCTCGGCCAGCCGCAGCACCACCGGCAGCAGCCGCAGCCCCTCAAAGCGCAGCTCCATGGTCCAGCGGCCGCGGGGATCGCCCGCCAGGGCCGAGCGAAGGGAGGCGAAGGCTTCGGCCTCGGCCGTTTGAAGGTCGGGGGGAAGCATCGGCCGAGCCTCGCAGGAGCCTGGACCTTAATGGCCCGGGGCTGAGGTCTCCAGGTCCCGCCGGGCCTGCTCGAGGGCCCCCGGCACCCGCTCGAGATCGGCGGGGCAGAGCCAGGGCCCGAGGCTGATCCTCAGACCACTGGCGCAGTGGGATTCGGGGTACCCCAGCGCCCGCAACACCGCGCTGCCACCCCCCCGGGAGGCCGGGGAGACGATGGCGCTGCAGGCCGAGCCGCTGCTCACCGCCAGTCCCTGACGCCAGAGCCCCCGCACCAGCTCTCGGCCGGGCAGCGGCACCCCCGACGCAGTGGTCACCACCAGACTGATGTGATGGGGCAGTCGGCTGTGATGGGGCAGTCGGCCTTCCCGATCCTCGGGGGCGGGACCGCTGAGGCTCACGCCGGGCAGTTCCAGGAGGCGTGCCAGCAGGGGGTCGCGCAGGGCCGCCAACGGATCCAGCCCACTAAAACTGCGCAAACGTTCGTGGGCCTCCTCCAGGGCCTGAACGAAACCCGCAGCCAGGACGACCGCCTCGGTGCCTCCCCGCAGCCCGCCTTCCTGGGCGCCGCCGATCAGGGGGAGCAGCCCAACGCCGCGGCGACGCAGCAGCAGGCCAATCCCCCGGGGTCCCCCCAGCTTGTGGGCCGTGCAGCTGAGCAGATCCACGCCGAGGGCGTCGGCGCTTACCAGCCGGTGACCCACCACCTGCACCGCATCGATATGCAGGGGGATGCCGGCACTCCGGCACAGGCGACTCACCGTCTCCAGGGGCTGAAGCGTGCCCACCTCGCTTTGGCCCCAAATCAGCGACACCAGGCGTGTGGGGGGCTCCAGAAGTTCATGGAGAGTCACCAGGTCGATCACGCCGCAGTGATCCACCGGCACCTTCGCCACCTCCCAGCCCTGCCGCAGCAACGTTTCGGCCGCTGCGATGGTGGCGGGATGCTCCACCGGTGAGATCACCAGCCGCCCGGGGGGAGCCATCCCCGCCTGCCCCAGCAGCGCCAGGTGAATCGCCTCACTCGCACCCGAGCAGAAAATCAGATCGTGCTGGCTCGCTCCCAGCAATTCGGCCAGACGCCCACGGCTGCGTTCCAGGAGTTCGGAGGCCCGCAGGCCGAAGCCGTGGAGGCTGGAAGGATTGGCCCAGGCGGAGCTTTGGGCCGCCGCCATCACCCTGACCACCCCCTCCGTGGGGGGGCTGGTGGCGCAGGCATCGAGATAGCCGGAAAGATCCTGCAGGGATTCAGGCGGCATCATCGGGGCGAGGACCTTCCAGGCTGCGTCGTTCCGCAGTGGCCGTGGCAAGGGCCACCAATTCGTCGAGAGAGCGCCCCGCCAGCAGGGCCGCCACCCGGGCGCGGGCCTCGGCGCTGCTGCAGGCCTCTGGCCGCAGGCAGCCATTCCCGCAGGCGGTGGCGCAATCGATCGCCGGCAGGGCAGGCGCAAGTGAGGAGCCTTCGGTGGCAGCTTCTGCGGGAGCGCGCGTCAGAGGGGTGGCCGAAGCGACGCTCTTCGCCGCAGGCGGCTGGCCGACAACCGCCGGCTCGCCCAGCAGGCCAGGCACCACCACGCCATCGAACACCGCCTCGGCGGGGCCGCTCATGAACACCGAGGCCCCATCGCCAGCCCATTCGATCCACAGCGGCCCCCCCGGCAGATCCAGGCGGGCACGGCACTGGCACAGGCCCAGGCGATGGCAGGCCACCAGGGTGGCGCAGGCGCCGGTTCCACAGGCCAGGGTGGGGCCAGCGCCGCGCTCCCAGACCCGCATCACCAGATGCTCAGGGCTGAGCACTTGCACGAAATGCACATTGGTGCGAGCCGGGAAGGCGGGATGGCGTTCAAGCGCCGCACCGAAACGCTCCAGCTCAACGGCTTCCACATCCTCCACGGGAATCACCACATGGGGATTGCCCATGCCGGCGGCCGCCACCGTGAAGGTATGACCCTCCACCTCCAGCTCTCCCTGGGGCAGGCCGGCCGGTCCCAGGGGCAGGGTGGTGGGCACCGCCGCCGGCTCGAGCAAGGGCGGTCCCATGTCGACGCGAATGGTGCCGTCAGCACGAAGTTCCGGCACGATCCGTCCCGCCAGAGTCTCCACCTGCCAGATGCGGCCGGGTTCGTCGCCATCGCTGTCGGCCAGGAAGCGCGCCAGGCAGCGGATGCCGTTGCCGCACATCTCCGGTTCGCTGCCATCGGCATTGAAGATCCGCATCCGCAGCTCCCCTCCCTGGCGGGGCGGTAGTGCCAGGATCACGCCATCGCCACCAACGCCAAAGCGCCGGTCGCAGAGGCGACGCACCGCCTCCGCATCCAGCCCAAAGGACCGATCGCCATCCTCCAGATCGCGGCCATCCAGAAGCAGGAAATCATTACCGAGCCCCTGATACTTGCTGAATTGGAGCACCGATCCATCCCACCGTCCGACGAACCGATCCTATGCAGAGCTTCTTCGAACACCGTGGGCCCAGGCTCGACACCTCCTCCCCCAGCGTGCGCCACCTGCAAGACCTGATCCGCCACAGCTCCCCCGTGCACATCGAGCTCGAGGGTGGCCAGAGCCTGCAGGGCACCATCCGCTGGCTGGACCACGATTTCCTGGCCATCCAGCAGGACCTGGATCTGCCCCTGCTGATGGTGAACCGCACCAAGGTCGTGCTGCTGCGCATGCTCAGCTGATCCCCTGTGGCACGATCGGGACCAGACCGTTTACATCCCTCCGTGACTGAAGCGAGCCGGTACCGGCCCGAGCAGATTGAACGCCACTGGCAGCAGGCCTGGGCCGAGCAGGGCCTCGACCACACGCCGGCGGAAACGGATGGCACCAGTTTCTATGCCCTCTCGATGTTCCCCTATCCGTCGGGGAACCTGCACATGGGCCATGTGCGCAACTACGTGATCACAGACGTGATCGCCCGCACAGCGCGGCTGCGCGGCCACCGGGTGCTCCACCCGATGGGCTGGGATGCCTTCGGCCTGCCAGCAGAGAACGCTGCCATCGAGCGGGGCGTCGAACCCGGGGATTGGACCGACCGCAACATCGCCTCGATGCGGGAGCAGCTGCGTCAGCTCGGTCTCTCGATCGACTGGGATCGGGAAGTGACCACCTGCCACAGCGACTACTACCGCTGGACCCAGTGGCTGTTCCTCCAGTTCCTGGAGGCGGGGCTCGCCTACCGGCGCGAAGCCACGGTGAACTGGGATCCGGTGGACCAGACGGTGCTGGCCAACGAGCAGGTGGATGGGCAGGGACGCTCCTGGCGTTCCGGCGCCCTCGTGGAGAAGCGGCAGCTGCGGCAGTGGTTCCTGAAGATCACCGCCTACGCCGACCAGCTGCTCGATGACCTCCCGAAGCTGGAGGGCTGGCCGGAGCGGGTGCGCACGATGCAGGCCAACTGGATCGGCCGCTCCAGCGGCGCCGAGCTTGATTTCGCCCTGGTGGATGGCGAAGGGCAGCCCAGCGGCGAGGCGATCACCGTGTTCACCACCAGGCCCGACACGATTTTCGGCGTGAGTTATGTGGTGCTGGCACCGGAGCATCCCCTGGTGGCCCGCCTCACCACCGCCGACCAAGCCATCGCCGTGGAGGCCTTCTGTGATCTGGTGAGTCGTCAGAGCGACCAGGAACGCACCGCCGAGGACGGCCCGAAACGGGGCGTGGCGATCGGCGCCCGGGTGCGCAATCCAGCCAATGGCGAGCTGGTGCCCCTCTGGATCGCCGACTACGTGCTGGCGGAATACGGCACCGGCGCGGTGATGGGCGTGCCCGCCCACGACCAACGCGATTTCCTGTTCGCCCGCCGCCACGAGCTGCCGGTGCGCCAGGTGATCATCCCCGAGGGCAGCGATGAGCACGCCTTTGAGGGCGGCGCCTGGACCGAGCCCGGCGTGCTGATCCACTCCGGCCGCTTCGATGGCCTGGCCAGCCTCAGCGCGAAAGCGGCGATCACCGCCGCCGCCGAGAGCGAGGGCTGGGGTCGGGGCAAGGTTCAATATCGCCTGCGCGATTGGCTGATCTCCCGCCAGCGCTACTGGGGCTGCCCGATTCCGGTGATCCACTGCGCCAGCTGCGGCGTGGTGCCGGTGCCCACCGAGCAGCTGCCGGTGGAGCTGCCCCGCCAGGTGGCCTTCAGCGGCAAAGGGGCTTCCCCCCTGGCCCAGCTGGAGGATTGGGTGAACGTGGCCTGCCCCTGCTGCGGCCAGCCGGCCCGGCGCGAGACCGACACCATGGACACCTTCATGTGTTCCAGCTGGTACTACCTGCGCTATAGCGATCCCCACAACACCGCCCTGCCGTTTGAGCGCTCCAAGGTTGACCGCTGGCTGCCGGTGGACCAATACGTGGGCGGCATCGAGCACGCGATCCTGCACCTGCTCTACTCGCGCTTCTTCACCAAGGTGCTGCGGGACCGGGGCCTGCTCGGCTTCGATGAACCGTTCACGCGCCTGCTCACCCAGGGGATGGTGCAGGGCATCACCTATAAGAATCCCCATAGCGGCAAATACATTGCACCGGCCGATGTAGCCGATCCCACCGATCCTCGCGATCCGAACAGCGGCGAGGTGCTGGAGGTGTTCTTCGAGAAGATGTCGAAGTCCAAATACAATGGCGTTGACCCCGCTGCGGTGATCGAACGCTACGGCGCCGACACGGCGCGCATGTTCATCCTGTTCAAGGCGCCGCCGGAGAAGGATCTCGAATGGGATGACGCCGATGTGGAGGGGCAGTTTCGCTTCCTGCAGCGGATCTGGCGGTTGGTGGAGGGGGCCTTGGCGCGGGGGCTCAACTTTGCCGATGGGCCGGCTCTGGCGGTGCAGGAGGGTTTGGATGGGCGAGCATCGGGCTCAACCCAGCCGGGGGCGGCGGGGCTCCTGAGGTTCCCCACGGCGGCGGATTGTTCTCCCGCTGAGCGGGAGCTACGCCGGGCGGTGCACACCGCCATCACCGCGATCAGCGAAGACCTCAGCGGCGACTACCAGTTCAACACCGCCGTTTCGGAGCTGATGAAACTCAGCAATGCGATGGGCGATCACCTGGAGGCGGCTGGCGTTACTGTGGCCGGTGAGGCCCTGGCCAGCCTGCTCATCCTGCTGGCTCCCTTCGCGCCCCATCTCGCGGAGGAGCTGTGGCAGAAGCTCGGTGGCACTGGCAGCGTGCACCTACAACGCTGGCCGGTGGCCGATCCCCTCGCCTTGGTGCGCGACACGATTCCGCTGGTGATTCAAATCAAAGGCAAGGTGCGCGGCAACCTCGAGGTGCCGGCCGATGCCGACAAGGCCACCCTCGAAAAGCTCGCCCTCGAAAGCGAGGTGGCCGCCCGTTGGCTGGAGGGCAAGGCGCCGAGCCGGGTGATCGTGGTGCCCGGCAAGCTGGTGAACCTGGTGCCGTGAGACGAGGGGCGATGAGTTTGCATGATATTAGTGTAGATACTCGATGAGGCCCGGGTTTATGTGGCCTGGGATGGCCTGGATGTCGATCTGGGAGCTCTTCCTGACCGCCAGGGGTTGATCCGGGTGCTGGAGGAGCGTTTCCCAAACGAGATTTCTTCGTGTCTGGATGATGCCAGCAGGATGAATGAGGTTCAAGCGCTCGTCTTGATGTAATTCACCTCACAGCCCTTCACCATCCGGGCTTCCTGCATCACCGCAGCGGCATTGAAGGGGGAGAACTCAAACCATTGGAAGAAGTCCAAGCCCCGATCGAGGCTGATCTTCCAGCCGTGGTCTGTGGAGATGCTGCGGGCGTGGAAATTGGGGCTGGCATCGATTTCCCAAGTGAAAGGGGTACTGGTGCCAGCGAATGAATCTTGCACCTGGCCGAGATTCTCGACCTGTTTCTCCATCGTCTCCTGGTCGGAGCCGGTGATGAGATGCACGGTCACCTCATCGCCTATGGGGGTGATCTCATTCACCATGCGCAGGAATTCGACCAGGTTGCGGACCTGATGGAAAGCCCGGATGTAGGGGTCGCGGATGATGATGCCGCTGCAGCCCTGGAGATAGTCTGCAAACAGGCGGCGGTAGCTCCAGCCCTTGGCATTTTCCGGGACCACCAGATGCTGTTCCTTGAGTTGGGCGGCGATGGCAGGCGGCTGCTTACTGGCTGACGAGCCAACATTGACTTCTACAGCAGCAGGGGCCACTGACTCAGCAGGTGCAGCGGCTTGGACCTTGCCTGCGGCCTTGGTGGCTTGTCCCACTGAGGGCTCGGCTGCTACTGCGGGACCTTCCACTGCAGCGGGTTGCGCTTCGCTGCTGAGGGGGCGCAGTCCCGCAAACGCTGGGTACTGTTGCTCCTCAGGCGTTAGCACGGTGACTGCATCACCACCGGTTAGGGGCCGGTAGGCGAAGTCGTTGGCCTTGAAGGTGTCGTCGATGCGCAGGATCTGCTCCCGAACTCGCCGGCGGCACTCCATCGAGAACCCCAGTAGTTCTGCAATCTCCTCAGGTGTTGCCTTGCCATTGGGATGGAGGATCTTCATCAGGCCCGAGAAGGTCTTCTCAAAGCCCGTCTGATCACGGGTCGAGACCTCCGAGCTGATCTCGAAGTGGGGCTTGTAGAGGCCGGTGTAATCCTCGGTGCGCAGGTGCTTGAGCACTTCAGCGATGTAATCCACCACGAAGCCGTAGCCGGTGCAGAAGAGCTCATGGCGCACCGGCTGTACCTCCCAGCCGGGATTGAAGGCATGGATCCGATCGAGGAAGGCCGAATCGATGTACTTGTCGGGCAGCGGCTCGTAGAAGTGGGAGTGCTTGAGCATGTAGGCAACCGACTTCTGGGTGTTGCCCATGAACACCATCGAGGCCTCGGCGGTGAGCTGCTCGATGCCCCGCGAAAAGGTGCGGTTGGCCATGTAGTTTTTCATGATGTCGACCAGCGTCTTGTCGACCTTCTTGTCCTTACCGGCGAACTCGTCGAAGCAGATGCAGTCCCAATAGCCCACCAGGCCGATCTTGCCGTTGGCGTTGCTCACAAACAGCTTCGGGGCGGTGACCTCCGAGCCTGAGATCAACATGCCGTGGGGCGAGAACTCGGCGTACACGTGGGATTTACCCGTGCCCTTTGGGCCCAGCTCCAGCAGGTTGTAGTTGCGCTCGCAGAAGGGGATTAGCCGGATCAGGGTGAGCAGCTTGCCCCGGCGGGTGAAGGGTTCGGGATTGAAACCCACGCTCTGCATGAGCACGTCCATCCACTCGTCAGTGGTGAACTGCGCCCGGGCTTTGAGGAACTCGTCGTGGTCGACGCCGGCCACCTGGATCGGCTTGACCGATGAGATCTGCCAAGGGCTGGCCTTGGGGTCGGCGGGGAGCTCGTACTCCACATCGGTGATCGCCCAAATGCCACCCACCAGCAGCTTGGGGTAGCGCTTCACGAAGTCCACATCAATCGGCACCTTCTTCAGCCCGAGATTGGTGAACTCCACCTCGTAGAAGCCACCCTTGTCGTTGAGCTCCACCGTGAGCTTGTCGATCACCTTGTGAGTGCCGCGCTCCTTGATCGTGGATTTCACCAGCTCCGCCTGGTTGCGGTGCACGTAGTGCTTGGCGAGGATCCGCCGCACCGACTCCAGCCCTTCGCTGATCAGAGCTGGATCGTCAGTGGCGCAGTGCTGCCCGAGCAGGTACTCGAGCACGTAAGTGGGCACCACCGCGTTTTGCTTGAGCTCCGTGGTGAGGTCCTTGCGGACCACCAGGCCAGGGAAGTGCTCAAGGATCTTCTGATCCAGGGGACTTTGGGCCGGAGGGGCAGCGCTGGTGACCATGGGGGGGATCAGAAGTCGTCGAAGTCGCTGCCGAAGGGCCGCTGCAGCTTTAGCTCCACAGTCTTGTAGGGCACCGGCTTGGCGACACCCTCCAACTGCCGCTCCAGGCGGAGCTCCAGGGTCTGGTTGTTGTAGTCGCCGGCAGCGTTGGAAAGCTCCAGGACCACCTGCTGCTCCCGCTCGCGAGCCTCGCTGGCCGCGGAATCCAGCAACACGTTGCGGTGCGCACAAAGCAGGGCGCCATCAGCCTTGGCGTAGAGGCCGATGCGCAGCTGCAAGGGCAGGCGCTTTTTGGGCTCCACCGGCTCCAGCTGGAACAGACCAAATGTCAGCTTGCCCATGGTGATCTTGGCGGGCACCCGCAGCAGCTCGGCTTCCACCACCCGGCTCTCGTCCTTCCGTTCGCGCTTGAGCCGGATCACCGGCACCACCACCTCCTGCAGGGAGGTGCCGCCATGCACGAAGCGTGAGCCCGAGCCTGAACGGGGGAAGCGATCCAGCCCCAGGGGGAAGACGGCCTCCCAGTTGCCGGAGAGCCCCAGCTCATCAGCTGTGAATACCTTTTGCCCGGCACTGGCCTTGATGCCCGTGCCCAAGGCAAAGCGCCGGTTTTTGAAGCTGAGCTCCTTGGCCGTAGGGAACTGAGCACGGTCGTTGGCATCCACTGGCTCCTGCTGGAACAGGAAGCCGTGATCGGCGGTGATCACAACCTGGCTGCCCTTGAGGCTGGCGATCTTGCGCAGGATCTGCTCCAGGTCGTCGAAGGTCTGCTCCACCGCCTGGCAGATCTCAGCTTCGCTCTCGCGCTTGTCGCCGATCCGGTCGATGCGGTTGTGGAAAATCACGATCAGGTCGTGATCTTTGGTGAGTTCGGCACCCTCCTTGCTTGTGGCGAGGCCAAGGAAATCTTCCGCCAGGATCGCCGTGGCGCGGCCATTGGCATAGGCCTTGAGAATCTTGTCGCGGTTGTCGGTGCCGGTGGCGCTCTGACCATCCACCAGGGCCGTGGCATCGCTGGAGTTGAGGCTCGGCTGCGCACCGGGCAGCAGAACTGCCATCCCCAGCTGGGTGAAGCTGGGCAGCACCCCCAACAGGGCATCCACTTCGGCCTGCCAACCCTTGCCGGCCTGATTGTTGAGGCGATCAGCGAAATCGCGGGCGGCCTCGTAGCGCAGCGCATCCGAGATCACCACGAACAGGCGCTTGAGGCCCTTTGAGGAGAGCGGCGCATGCACGTAGCGCATGTGGAACTCCTTCTGCCGCGGCAGGGTGCTCGATCCCCAGCTGCTGAGGTCAGCCACCTGATCGCTCCAGCGGTTGGTGAGGGGCAGCAACACATTGTTGACGTACTGAGCCTCCAACCAGTCGCGCAGTGGCTTGAGCAGCCCAGGCTGTTGGTAGGTGCGGGCGTGGAAGATGCAGCGGCGGTAGGCCTGATCCAGGCGCCACCAGCCGTTGCAGTAACGCTGCAGCCCCTCCTCGAAGCTGGGCACCTGCAGATCGGCCTTGGCCAGCAAGCCCCGGAAGGTGATCGCCTGCTCCAGGGCGCTATAGCCGTATTGGTGCTTCTCGAACCAGCAGGAGCTGCTGCGGTTGCGGATCGTCTCCAACAGCTGGGTGTCTGAGGCGTCGCCCTGGAAGCGTTGCAGCAGGCGGCTGAGCACAAAACGCTCGATCAGCTCGTAGCTGTCGTCGTCGTCTGGGTCGTAGGTGTCTGGCGCGTCGTTGAGCTGGTGCTCAACCCGCAGCACCCCAGCCAGGTGATCACTCCACTGCTCAAAGGCCGGCCGTGAGCTGAGGCTGTCTTTCCAGATGCTCAGGAACACCCGAGCGTGGGGCAGCAGCTCCCCAGAAGGACCGATGCTGCTCACGCTGTTGAACAGGGCAACGGCGAAGTCGCGCAGGTTGGGCTCCGGGCTGGTGTAGCCGAACTTCTCGCCAACCGCCCGCCAAAAATGACTGCTCAGCTGGTGGTTTCCGTAGAGGGCTTCCACCGGGTCATCGCCATCGGGGTTGGCCGGGTCCAGCTGGCTGAAGGCATGAAGCAGCAGTTTGTCGATGTCGGCTTGCTGCTTGGCCAGGACCGCCAACATCTTGAGCCGCACGGCGCCCTCGTCGTCGTTGGGGCGCAGCAGCTCCTTGAGCTTGGTGGTGCGCACCGGCGAGCGGAAAAAGGCCTTGTGTTGCTGGGCCAGTTCCTTGAACTCCAGGGTCAGTCCCGCCTCCTGGATGTCGAGCGAGGCGCGATCGGCCGTGAACTCATGGCCCGCCAGCAACAGATCCAGCAGCCAGTTATCCGGCTCTGGTGGCTTGGGGCAGGGGAGGTAGAGGAGGAAGCGCTGGTCAAGGGCTGCCCTGCTGATCTCCACCTTCACCGAGAACTCGTTGCCCTGCACGCGCAGCTTTTCGGCCTGAGCAGGCTCGTAGTCGTCGAACTCCGAAGTCCACTCACCATTGGCGTCGTACCAGAACACGACACGCTTGCGTGCCAGAGAGGTGTCGAGACTCTCGTGGATACGGCTGGTGGCGGCGGGGGAGGCAGGCATCAGAGGAGTTGGCGCTCAAGAAGTTGGCGCTGAAGCTGGCTGGCGGAGGTTTGTAACCCAGTGAACACCGGTTCGGCGATGGTTTGTGGAAAGTCAGCAGGTAGCTGGGCTTGCACCGCAGCAATCACCGTTGGCGTCTGGTCGATCAGCGCGTTGAGGATGGGTTGGGCGTCACCCAGGCCAAGCCGTTTTGCAGTGAGCAGCATGCGGTGGCTGGTGATCTCCAGAGGCTTGTAGTACCTGTTTTTCTCACCAAACCAGGCCATTGCCATCTTGAGCTTTTGTTGTGGCCATTGGCCACTATGACGTCCGATCACTGGCCATGCTGAGAGAACGTCGTAGAGCGGTGTGAGCTGAAAACGACCGCCTGGATTCAGGAAGAGGCTGAAGTTCTTGGCGTGACCATCAATGGCACGCAACATCCAGAACAACACCTGTGCTTTGAAGAAATTGGCCAGATCGCTGCGCTCTGAGGATTGAGCCAGCAGCTCGGCAATGGCCACCATGCCTGGCCCACCGCTGTTTTCGTATTTGTTGGCGGCTGGTGTGGCGGTGGCCTGGCAGCAGTCCTCTGTTGGCAGGCGCAGCCAGTAGGTGCCACTGGGGTGCAGGCGGCGGTCAAAGCGCTGCACGATCAGGCCGCGCTCGCCGTTGAACCGGGCCATCTCCGTGGAGGCCACTGGTAGCCCGTAGGCCATCAGCAGCTTGCTGCAGAGCCATTCGTTCTCCACCGAGGAGCTGAAATCAATCTGCCCCTCGCCGATCACGCCCATCGGCAACTTGAAGAGGTGGGTGGTGGGGGTGCTGCCCAGCGGCAGACACCATTGGTTGTTGTGCCAGAGGAAGGCGGTTTTCTCCTGGGCACCGGCCACGGAGAGCCGGAGCTCATCGGACTCAGGGCCCAGGGATCCTGG
Source organism: Cyanobium sp. (assembly GCA_014191755.1). Classification (GTDB taxonomy): domain Bacteria; phylum Cyanobacteriota; class Cyanobacteriia; order PCC-6307; family Cyanobiaceae; genus Cyanobium. The sequence goes on along the minus strand of BJHE01000001.1, from coordinate 5,716 downwards.
AGCCGGTGCCGCCGTGACGGCGCTCAGGCGCCGGCAGATCTCCTTGTCGCTCAGAGGCCGGGCCTCGATGCGATCGAAGCCGCTGGGCTCCTGGTCCGGCGGCAGCAGTTGCACGGCGCCGGCACAATCGCGGCCAACCGCCGCCAACAGATCGAAGGCACTGGTGCTGGCGGCTTGAAAACGGGTCTGGGCTCTGCGGCGGATGGCGTCGCTGTCGGGGAGGAGGTTGTCAAACCAGCTCTCCACGGCGCTGCCGCTGAGCGTTGTGGCCCCGAAGCCTGTCGGAAGTGACAACGACAACGGGCGGAACTGGCTGGAGTGCAGCCAGGTTTCGTCGTAAGTGAATGTCTGTGCCCCCCGCGCCGGCAACATCCAGGTGCCAACCCGTTCGCCGTTCATCCATACCGCCAATGAGCGCGTCCGCGTTGGTCTGCCCATCACCACTCGGCGGGCTTGGTACTGGTCTCCCGGGGCCGTACCACCAGTTCGAGGTCGAGTGCGGCCAGGATCAGCAGGAGACGCTCCACGGTGAGGCGCCCCGGTTGCAATTCGAGCTCGGAGAGCCGGTTCTGACTGGTGCCGCCGGCCTTGAGGGCTAGCTCCTGCTGGCTCATCCCCCGCTTCCGACGGGCTCCCCGCAGCAGCACACCCAACTGAGAAGGGGCCTGGATCACCTGCTCGCCCAAGGCCATGGCTTACGCGGATTCTCGATAAACGCATGTTATCAGGATTCTCGATGGGTGACCTTTATCGGGAATCCGGTTGAGCAGGGTGGGTCTGCCGAGGTCAGGACTTGGCAGATCAGCCAATACATCCCAGGTATTGGCTACCTGCGGGCTTCGGCCAATCCTTCGATCTGGGCAACGGCCTGGGAGGGGTGGCGGAGCGAAAGAAGCGACTCTGCCCCTGACTCTGCCGTTGACTCTGCCCCGGGAGCCCGACTCTGCCCCTGAGCTGAAGCGTCTTGCCCAGCCATCAGCTCACTCCTCCTTCGCCGCCAGCCCCGGAATCGGCGCCAGCACGTCTTGGAGCTTGAGGTAGTTCACCTTCACCCCATCATCGAGATCGAGCTCGATGCGTTGCTGGGCCAGGGGCAGCAGGGAATCCTGTTCCCAGGCCTGGCATTCTTTCAGCACCTTGGTGATTTTATCGGCTTCCTTGCGGGCGGCGGTGCGATCGCGGCTGGGGATGGCGTCATTGAGTTGATCGAGGCCGAGCTGGGCTTGGCGGGCTTCCAGTTTCTGCAGGTAGGGGCGGAAGTAGTTGTTGAGAACGAGGTTGAGGGTGTCTTTGGTGTAGCGGTGCAGGTAGATCAGGCAGGCGAAGCCACCCTTGGCAGGGCCAGATGAGCTCTGCACCAGCCAGTAGATCGGGCGTTTTTTGTAGGTTTGCAGGTGATCTTTGTAGAAGTCTGTGCAGAAATATTTGCGCAGGTCTTTGCCGAGGGCGGTTTCGATGAAAGCCAGATCGGTGTTGAGGGAGCTGGCGGGGAAGGAGACGCGCAGGAACTCGCGGCTGCGGGCGACGATGTCGTCTTCAAACCACTCGCCATCGAGCACGGGGATGATGCCGTCGCGGTCGGGTTGGAAGGTGAGATCGCCAGTGCTTTTGCCGACTTTGGCGGCGTAGTTCTCCAACGTATCGCTGGCATTGGCGAGGATCAGGCCAGGGTGATCGAGGCTGTAGCGGCCCATCATGCAGCCGGTGGCATAAGACAACAATTCCTTGATCGTGTCCTGGCGGAAGCGGATCCAGAGCTCGTCTTCGCTGAGATTGCCGCCGTAGCGGTAGGCGGGATTCACCGTGAGGGTGATCTGCTCGATTGGCACTTCGGGAGGAAATTCATCAGCCAAATGGTACACTTCAGCCACTAGCTTATTGTTATATTCTTCTAGCTCTCTCATCTTGGCAACAACTGTTTTTGACCAATCGAGGAATGCTTGCCATGTCCTGACAAGACCCTCTTCTTTGTCGCTTTTCTGCCACCATGGCTGCGAAAAGTCCCAGGACAACTCAGAGAGGTCCCAGTCCGTCCGCGCAATATCAACAGCACTGCTTGATACGCCTTTGAGCTCATTACTTATTTCAGTAACTTCACTTTGTGGATAGGGCATTCCCGCAACACTGGACGAAATGAAGTGAAGGGATGGATTTATTAATTCTAAAAGGGCTTGGATGGGCTTTGAGTTTACAATTGCCAGAAAAATATCGTCCTGAGAGCTGTAAAGTGCTGGCGCTTCAACATTCGCGATAAATCCAGCATCCATAGATCTTGCGCTGAAATGCGAGCTGGTTGTGTGTGACCAGGTAATGCCCGGCTGAAAATATCTGTCTGTATTTTTGATTATTCTTGTGGGAGATCCATATAGGTCACTGGCAAATGCCCACAGCTCTGCGCCATCATTTTCCCAATTTAGTACAAAATCATTGTTTCCATACCATTTCCTATATGGGCCCCCTTTTTTATGAGGGAACCACTTGCCACCAGAGGCCGCTGCCTGCTCGCGAGATTTAGCGCCTAAAGTTATATCTTTTCTCGAAACCTCATGCCATTGGCGTAGAAAACGAGCATTGTCACTTGTCTGGAGGCCAGAGCATGTTTCGGCTACTGTTTTAATCCTTGGTAGATCTCCAAAGACTCGGTTGACAAAATTCCCGATCGTATACACAAGTGGACAGCCAGGTATCTGCGTGAAATCGTCTGTAATCAAGTGGTTTCGGAATTTGTTCTGCGTTGGGAATGAATTCGGAATGCCGTCTTTGGATAGCTCATGGTATCTAGAGCAGGAGTATTGGCATTGGTAGCCTGAAATATGGGCTTTTTTTGCAGTCATTGCAGCAATACCAAAGTTTATTCCCATCACGGTTGGCTGCTTGCCGTCATATGGAAAGTGTGCCAAGTTAGTGAGGGTATGAGAGCAGAGTAATTTAAATCTGAATTTCTCATAGCTAGAAAGAAACATCCAGCTCTCCATTGTTACCATAGAGCTATGTCCTGAGCTGCGTGCAGCGTAAAATCCACGTTCTAAGAAGCAAGCAAATAAATCCCCCTTAGCATGCTGGTAGTGAGTTTTTGTAAATTCCTTTAGGCTTGTATTCATGCCGTTCTTGCTCCCCATATACGGAGGATTCGCCACCACCGCGTCATACTGCGCCGCCAGCAACTCAGCCTGGCTCACCAGCGGTTCCAGCATCTTCAATGCCTCCGCCACAAGCATGTCCTGCCCCTTCAGCTCACTCAACCGCCTCAACGCAGGCAATTTCAATGCCAACCCATCAGGCACCTGAATCAGCGAACCAAATGTGGTGGCGTGTTCAAACAGCTGTTTCAGCTCCACAATGTCCGCCAGCTTCAGACCATGGTCCGCAAGGTTGATGGCATTGGCCAATGCCTCCACATTCAGCCCATCGCTGTTCACCAACCCCATCACATTGAGCTTGATGCCACGCTCAAACAACCGCCGATCATCCTCCCGACCTTTCATCATCAGCGCAAAGCTGGTCAGCTGGGCGGCTCGCTCGTCGATATCGAGGCCAAACAGATTCTTCTCCAGTATCAGCTGCGGAATCTCCCGTTGTGGATAGCCGCGCTCCAGATAGATCGCCTTGAATAGGTCATAGGCTTCCACTAAAATATGGCCCGAGCCACAGGCCGGATCGATCAGGGTGAGTTCTTCGGGGTTGAGCGCCTCCGGCGTGATCGCCGCCAGCTGCGCTTTCACTTCCTCGGTTTGCTCAGCGGGCTCGATGTAGTACTCCATCTGGCCCTTGAGCGCTGAAGCCGGATAGGTGGCCAGCCACTGGGCCCCCAACGAATTCTGAACCATGTATTTCACGATCCAGTTGGGCGTGAACAGCTGGGTGGCGGCCGGAATGTCTTCGGACTTCACCACCTTGCCGATCACCTGGTCTTTCTTTTCGGAGATATAAAACTGATACAACCAGCCGATGATTTCCACATCCTCGCAATCGTCATCGGTGATCTGGCGGCGGAACCCACCGGCAATCGAGCCATCACTCAGCAGATCATCCGGTAACAACAACTCGCTGGCATCATCCAGCCCTTCAAACAGATTCGGCAGCAGCTGGTGATAGGAGCGGCACACCGCCAGGATCAGCTCGCGATACACCTCCCCCTGGGGATCGGCGCCGGCCTGGGCTGTGGGTAGCCGGCCATCGAGCAGGCCCTGCAGGCGCGCCTCATCGGTGTGGGGTTGCAGTTCAGCGGGCAGGCTGCCGCTGCGCAGCAGTTTCAGCAACTCGGGCTGGGTTTCTGATTCCGTCTGCGGCATCAACACCTTGGCGCCGAAGGGATGCCTGAGCCGGGCATCGAGATAGCGCAGCGCCGCCAGGCGATTGAACCAGCTGTAGGCCACCCGCTCCAGCAGCTCCTGGCGATTGGTAGCCTCCTGCTGCCGCAGCTCCTCGATCGGGCCGGCGGCGGTGGTCAGCGTGTCGGCGCTGATCTGGTGCAGCAGCAGGTCTAGCTTGCGGCCCACCGCCTCGAGCAGTTGCCGCCGCATCGCCGGGGCGAAGGTTTTGAGGGCGGCGGTGTTGACGGGCATGGAGGAAGGGAAGTTGGGGGTGTGGAGTGCGGTGAAACCTTGTGACGTTGGTCGGGTTGGATTACCCCTCAACAACAGCGGCGCAGGCATGAAGCCTGAGGCGGAGTGCCTTGGTCTCCTTCGCCACCTGCGTCATTCCCTTGGCTCGGGCGATGTCCCCCAGGGCCCGCGCCAGTCCAGCCACATCATCCGGTGCCTCCTCCAGCCAGGCATCCAGATAGGCAGCCATTTCTTCTGGGGTTCTGAGGTGCTCCGCTACGTCGTAGGGCACAAAGCCGGCTGCCGATTCGTTGGCACGGGGAGGTGTCTGGGTCATGGGGCAGGCTCGGTTGGCCCTCGAAAGGGATTCAGCAAGGCCACGCCCGTGGGTAGAAAATCGGCCGTGTTGCGCGTCACCACCGTGAGGTCATGCAGCAGTGCGATCGCCGCGATCTGCTTGTCGAGCGCATGCTCGGGATGCGGCACCCGCAGCCGCCCCCAGAGCTGAGCGGCCTCCGCGTCCAGCACCAGGACCCGATCGCCGTAGGTCTCCAGGAGCACAGCCAGCCACTGCTCCAACGCATCGGCCTGAGCCGCATCGCCTCTGCGGCGGATCAGATCCACGCCACGGCGCAGTTCACCGATGGTGATCGACGCCAGATACAACGGCTGGTCTTGGTCGCTGACCGCGCCAAAGAAGGCCCGCACCCCCGGATCAGCCCGTGAACCCTTGCGCGCTTCGCTGATGACGTTGGTATCAATTAAATACATCGGTGTCGGCCGCGGCCTCGCTCTGACGCTCGAAATCTGCGTCGCGCCCTACATCCGGCATGGCGGCCAGCAGGTCGGCCAGTTTGCGGCGGGGTGGGCTCAACAACGCCGCCTTGAGAATGGCCCGGTGTTCCGCTTCTGAACTGCGGCCATGCTCTCCGGCCTGCTTTTTCAAGGCTCGCACCAGGGTCTCCTCCACGCCTCGCACCAGCAGGTCAGCCATGCATGTCCTCCAGGTCGCTATCAATGCTAGCGGTGCTGGGAGGCTTGAAGCCCGTCTTCACCAGCTGGCACGAGTCGGCAGCCCTGCGGCTGCCGGCCCATCTTTATGCGTACCGTCCTAGCCAGGTTCGGGCAGTGCTCTTCGTTCCCCGTTCCAGTTGACGGCCATCACAGGCTGA